>NZ_JABTBO010000001.1 GCF_014884965.1 Spirabiliibacterium mucosae
TCGCCAACGGCGAAACCGTAGCGCCATGACGGAGTGATGGCAGAGAACAAAGCACCCGCCGCAGGCGGAAAAGAGAGCGATGACGGCGTCATCAAAAAGAAAAGTGCGGTCGCACTCGCCAACCGCACTTTGCCAATTATCGCCGCACTTAACCGCGGCTGAGATAATCCCCCACACAAACCCATTTATAGGTCGTCAACGCCTCCAGCCCCATCGGGCCGCGAGCGTGGAGTTTTTGCGTACTCACCGCCACCTCAGCACCCAAGCCAAACTGCCCGCCGTCAGTAAAACGCGTACTGGCGTTGACATACACCGTCGCCGAATCCACTTGCCGGACAAACTGCGTCATCAACTGTGGCGACTGGGTCAAAATCGCGTCCGAATGCGCGCTGCCGTATTCGCGAATGTGGCCAATCGCCTGCGCGATGTCATCGACAATCACCACATTCATATCGTTGCACAACGCCTCACGCCGCAGTTGCTCGTCGCTTACGCTGCTTACGCTCGCACCGCACTTTTGCAAAATCGCCAGCGCGTCAGCGTCGGCGTAAAAATGCACATTTTTGCCCGCCAGTTCGGCCACCACTTGCGGGATAAACTCGCTCGCGATGCTGCGCTGTACCAGCAACGTTTCCAGCGCGTTGCAGGCACTTGGGCGCTGGGTTTTGGCGTTGTTAATGAGTGCTAACGCGCGGGCTTGATCCGCACTTTCTTCCACAAAAATATGACAAATGCCGATGCCGCCGACAATCACCGGGATCGTGCCCTGCTCTTTGCACAATTGGTGCAAGCCTGCCCCGCCGCGTGGGATGATCATGTCCACATAGCGGTCGAGTTTTAACAGTTCTAAAACCAACGTGCGGTCGGGGTCTAAAATCGCCTGCACCGCATCGTGCGGCAAGCCCGCGCGGGAAAGTGCGGTTTGCACCACCTCCAGCAAGGCGGCGTTGGTGTTGCGTGTTTCTTTGCCGCCGCGCAAAATCACCGCGTTGCCCGTTTTCAAACACAGCGACGCCACATCAATGGTCACATTCGGCCGCGCTTCATAAATGGTCGCCACCACACCCAGCGGCACCCGCACGCGGGAAATCGCCAAGCCGCTGTCAAGCTGCCCGCCGTCAATCACCTGCCCGACTGGGTCAGCAAGCGTAATCACATGGCGCACGTCGTTGGCAATGCCGCGCAGCCGCTCAGGGGTGAGCAACAAGCGGTCGATCAACGCCTCACTCAAGCCTTGTGCGTGCGCGCGCTCAATGTCTTGCGCGTTGGCGGCTAGAATGTGCTCGGCGTTGGCTTCAAGCTCATCGGCAATCACGCCCAAGGCGCGGTTTTTCGCGCTGGTGCTCAGTTGCGCCAGCTCAAATGCGGCCGCTTTGGCGCGTTTTCCCATCTCAATTAGTTGCATAGTTTATCCTTAATCTAAAACCACCATATCATCACGATGAATCGCCACATGACCGTATTCATAGCCCAAAAGTGCGGTGATGTCGTTGGATTTGTGCCCTTTAATCACGTTGAGTGCATCGCTGTTGTAGCACGCCATGCCAATGGCGATGTTTTTGCCCGCGGCCGTACACACCTGCACCGCTTCACCACGGGCAAAGCGCCCCTCAACCGCCACGATGCCAGCCGGCAGCAGCGAGCTGTGCTCGTGCAAAATCGCCTGTGCGGCGCCGTCGTCCACCGTCACGCGGCCAGCTTTGGGCGCAGCAAACAGCCACTGCTTGCGTCGCTGCAAGGTATGGCTGGTGGCAACAAATTTGGTGCCGATCGCATCCCCCTTGGCCAGCGCAACGATCACATCCGCCTGCCCGCCGGGCGCGATGATCGTTTCAATGCCAAAGCGGGTGGCAATGTCGGCCGCGGTGATTTTGGTGCTCATGCCGCCCGTGCCAAGGCCCGAAACACTGCCGCCGGCAATGGCGCGGGTGTGCTCGGTGATTTTGTCCACCACGGGGATCAATTTTGCCTCAGGATTGGCGCGCGGGTCGCTGTCAAACAGCCCTTGCTGATCGGTGAGCAGATAGAGCTGATCGGCATTGGCGAGAATCGCCACCAGCGCGGAGAGATTGTCGTTGTCGCCGACTTTGATTTCAGCGGTGGCGACGGCGTCGTTTTCATTAATAATCGGGATAATGTCGTTATCGAGCAGCGCATTGAGGGTGTCGCGCGCGTTCAAAAAAACGCTCGCGATCTTCCAAATCGGCGCGGGTGAGCAGCATCTGCCCGATAAAAATATCATAAATATCAAACAATTGCTCCCAGGCTTGAATCAGCTGGCTTTGGCCGACGGCGGCGAGCATCTGCTTGGAGGCAATGGTCGGGGGCAGTTGTGGCCGGCAGAGATAATCGCGCCCTGCCGCCACCGCGCCGGAGGTGACAATCACCACCCGCAGCCCCATGCGTTTGAGCTCGGCGCATTGGCGCACAATGTTGAGCATTTGCACGCGGTTGAGCTTCGGCGAGCCTTGGGTGAGCACGCTGGTGCCAAATTTCAACACCACCGTTTTGCCGGTGGCGCTATCGGATGTGTGCACTTTTTGCATAATTTTTAGTCTTAAATAATGAAAAAAATTTCCTGTTACGTTACCATTATTCCAGCTAAAAATCATTCACAAAATCGTTGTCTAGGACTTATCCATGGAGCTTAAAAAACTCTCTCATAGTGAGCAGCAAGAAATCACGCGCTTGTGTGTGCACACCGCACTTTTGCTGTTGCAACACGGCGCCGAGAGCACGCTGGTCAGCCAAGTGGCCGAGCGCCTTGGCAAGGCACTGGGCGTGGAAAGCGTGGAGATTGCGCTCACCGCCAATGCCGTGGTGCTCACCACCCGCCACGATGGCAACTGCATCACCACCACGCGGCGCAATCAAGACCGCGGGATTAATATGCACGTGGTAACCGAGGTGCAGCACATTGTGATTGCCGCCGAGCACCACATTTACGACACCGACACCGTGCACAAAAAGCTCTACGCCATCCGCCCGTATAAATACAACCGCTATTTGGTGGTGCTGATGGTCGGGCTGTCGTGCGCCAGTTTTGCGCGCCTTTCAGGAGGTGACGCCAACATTTGCGCCATCACCTTTTTGGCCTCATGCGTGGCGATGTATGTCCGCCAAGCGCTGGCGATGCGCCACTACAACCCAACCATTGTGTTTGCCACCACCGCGTTTGTGGCCACTTGCATTTCCAGCGTGTCGCTGCGCTTTGGCATTGGCAACGACCCACAAGTGGCGATCGCCTCGAGCGTGTTGCTGTTGGTGCCAGGGTTTCCGTATATCAATTCGTTGTCGGATATTTTAAAAGGCTTCACCAACATGGGTATTGGCCGCTGGGCGCTGGCCACGGTGCTGACCTTTGGTGCGTGCATCGGCATTGTGTTTGCCTTGAGTTTGCTTAACATTCATCAGTGGGGTGGCTAATGGACTTGATTTTAACCTTGCTCGACGATATGTTCTTCGCCGCCATCCCGGCGGTGGGCTTTGCGTTGCTGTTTAACGTGCCGCCGAATGCATTGAAATACTGCGCGCTGCTCGGCGCCCTTGGCCACGCGTTTCGCAAATTGTTGCTGCTGACCATCGACATGCCGATGGTGTTTGCCACCTTTTTTGCCGCCAGCCTGATTGGCTTTATCGGCGTGTATCTCTCCCAGCGTTACCTCGCCCACCCGAAAGTGTTCACGGTGGCGGCGATTATCCCGATGATCCCAGGGGTTTATGCCTACAAAGCGATGATCGCCGTTGTGCAGATTCACCATTTCGGCTATGCTGATGCGCTCTTTCAACAAGCGGTCGACAACTTTGTCAAATCGGGCTTTATCATTGGTGCGCTGGCCTTTGGGTTGGCGCTGCCGGGGTTGTTATTCTTCCGTCAACGCCCTGTGGTGTAAGGAGCAGGCATGCAAATCAGTTTAATTGTGGCGATGAGCCAAAACCGCGTGATCGGCAAAGACAACGCCATGCCGTGGCACCTGCCGCGGGATTTGGCGTGGTTTAAGCAAAACACCCTCAACAAGCCGGTTATCATGGGGCGCAAAACTTTTGAGTCGATTGGCAAAGCGCTGCCCAATCGCCACAATATTGTGCTCTCACGCACCCCGTTTGAGGCGGAAAACGTCACCTGGGCGGAGAATTTAGACAACGCCTTGAGCTTGTGTGCACAGGCCAGTGAGGTGATGATCATCGGCGGCGGGCAGCTTTTTGCCCAAGCGCTGCCGCTGGCGAGTGCACTTTATTTAACCGAAATTCAAGCCACCCTTGAAGGCGACACCTTCTTCCCTGACATCGAGCCGGCGCGCTGGAAGCGGGTGTTTGAGCAATGGGCCGAAAAAGACGAGAAAAACGCCTACGACTGCCGCTTTTGCATTTATCAACGCATCGCTGATATCAAAGCCTAGTGCTGTAAAAAACGAAAGTGCGGTGCGGGTAATCGACTTGCGATAGATCAAAATTTTCGCAACTATTTTGACGCAAGATTTTGCTGAAATATCAAGTCGTTACACGCCGATTTTACTTAAAGGCGGGCAAATCGGCGCGCGCTCTACATCTTTTGAGTTAGCCCGCCGCGCACCTTGCATTAGCACAGCGAGAAAAGGCTGTGCTAAAATCCTCACTCAACTAATCACGTAAGGTGCCCTATGTTTGCCCAACATCAACTCACATTGCATCAACTTGCCTGCCAGCGCGGTGACAACACGCTGTTCGCAGGCTTGTCGTATGCCTTGCAAAGTGGGCAAATGCTGCAACTTGAAGGGCACAACGGCATTGGCAAAACCAGCTTGCTGCGCATTATCGCCGGGCTCTCTCGCCCGCGTGAAGGCGAGGTGCGCTTTGACGGCACACCCATTACCCAGCAGCGCGAGCACTACCACAGCCAGTTGCTTTTTCTTGGCCACCAAAGCGGGCTCAAGCCACAGTTGAGTGCGCTGGAGAATTTGCGCTTTTATCAACGCATCAGCGCCTGTGAGCAAGGTGAAAGTGCGGTGCTCGACGCGCTCTATCGCATGGGTTTGATGGGGCTGGAAGACACCGCCTTGGGTCAGCTTTCTGCCGGGCAACAAAAGCGTGTGGCGCTCGCGCGGTTGCACCTCACCCACGCACCTATTTGGCTGCTTGATGAGCCGTTCACCGCCATCGACAAGCAAGGTCAAGCCACGCTGACCGCACTTTTTGAGCGCCACTGCACGCAAGGCGGCATGGTGATTTTAACCAGTCACCAACGCGTTGAAAGCGAGATGCTCGCGCGCGTAGACCTCAACGCCTTCAAAGGCGAGGAGGAATGATGATTTTCGCGACCATTTTAAAACGCGAGCTGCATCTGGCGTGGCTGAGCAAATCGGCGCTGCTCAACCCGCTGTGGTTTTTCCTGCTGGTGATCACGCTCTTCCCGCTTGTTATTGGGCCGGAGCCGGTGCTGTTGGCGCGCATTGCACCGGGTGTGGTGTGGGTCGCCACGCTATTTTCTGCGCTATTGGCCTTTGAGCGGCTGTTTGCCGATGATTTCCGCGATGGCTCGCTCGAGCAAATCGCACTGCTGAGCGCGCCGCTGCCGTGGCTGATGCTCGCGAAAATGCTCGCGCATTGGCTGGTGACCGCACTGCCGCTGATTGTGCTCTCACCCCTGGCTGCGCTGCTGTTAAATTTAGACGCACCGCTGTGGTGGGCGCTGGTGCTCACCTTGTTGCTGGGCACGCCAACGCTGAGCGCGATTGGCGCGATTGGCGTGGCGCTGACCGTGGGCCTGCGCCGTGGTGGCGTGCTGCTCAGTGTGCTGGTGATTCCGCTTATCATCCCTGTGCTGATCTTTTCCGCCGCCGCGCTGGATGCGGCGCAATTGCAGCTCGACTACCGCCCACAGCTGGCGATTTTGGGTGCGATCGCAGCACTGAGCGTCACGCTGGCGCCGTTTGCTATCGCTGGTGCTATCAAAATACATTTAGATTAAGGACAACACCCCATGTGGAAATGGCTTCACCCTTATGCAAAACCACAAACGCAATACCACTTGTGCGGCAAACTGATGCCCTTTTTCGGCCTGAGCGCTCTTTGCTTGCTCGCCGTAGGCCTGATTTGGGGCTTGGCGTTTGCGCCGGCGGATTATCAGCAAGGCAATGGCTTTCGCATGATTTATGTCCATGTGCCCAGCGCAATTTGGTCGATGGGCATTTATGCCGCGATGGCAACGGCGGCCGCCGTGGGGTTGATTTGGCAAATTCGCCAGGCCTATTTGGCGATGATCGCCATGGCACCGATTGGCGCGACCATCACCTTTATCGCGCTTGCCACCGGCGCCATTTGGGGCAAGCCGATGTGGGGCACTTGGTGGGTGTGGGACGCACGGCTCACCTCGGAGCTGATTTTGTTCTTTTTATACATCGGCATCATCGCCCTTTACAGCGCCTTTGACGACAGCCGCCGCGGTGGCAAAGTCGCCGCCGTGCTCTCGGTGGTGGGCGTGGTCAATTTGCCGATCATTCACTTTTCCGTCCAGTGGTGGAACACCTTGCACCAAGGCGCCACCATCACCAAATTTGCCAAGCCGTCGATGGCCAGCGCCATGTTGTATCCGCTCATTTTGGCGATTTTCGGCTTTTTATGCTTAACCGTGTGGCTCAGCCTTATGCGCTATCGCAACGCATTATTGCGTGAAGAGTTTAAACGCCCGTGGGTGAAGGCACTTGCAGGGGGTGGGGTATGACACCGTTTTTTGACAGTTTTGCCGAGTTTATCCACATGGGTGGCTACGGTTTTTATGTGTGGCTGTGCTACGGCCTGACCGCACTTTGCATTTTCGGCTTAATTGGGGTGAGCGTGCGTGAGCGCAAACGGCTGTTGCGCGAGATTGCCCGCTACCACCAACGCCAAGCGCAACAAGCGCAATATAAAAGGAGTGAGCATGAATCCAAGACGTAAATCGCGCTTAAAAGTGGTTGTGTTTGTGCTGCTGGGCTTGAGCATCGCCGTGGGCTTGATGCTGTTTGCTCTGCGCTCAAATATTGACTTGTTCTACACCCCCTCTGAGGTGATTTATGGCAAGGACAACAAGCCTGATGCCAAGCCGCACCCCGGCCAACGCCTGCGCGTGGGCGGCATGGTGGTGGAGGGCTCGGTCAAACGCGATCCCAACAGCTTGAAAGTGCGGTTTGACCTCAACGACATAGGCCCTGCCATCACGGTGGAATACGAGGGCATTTTGCCCGATTTGTTCCGCGAGGGGCAAGGCATTGTGGCGCAAGGCGTGCTAATCGATGAAACCACGCTCAAAGCCAGTGAAGTGCTCGCCAAGCATGATGAAAACTACGTGCCGCCTGAGCTTGAAACGCAAATGCAAAAAGTTCACCAACCGATGGGCGTGAGCGGTGAGGATCTCAAAGGCGAATCAGCACGCGACGCGCAAGCGATCGAGAAATTCAATCAGCATTTGAAACAAACCATCGATGCCAGTGAGGGCGGAAATGATCGCCGAATTTGGAAACTACGCGCTCGCGCTCGCCCTTGCCCTGGCGGTGATGCAAGCGCTGCTGCCTGCCCTTGGCAGCCGCTGGCACAACCGCACTTTGATGCTACTCGCCCGCCCGCTGAGTATTAGCTTGTTTGTCACGCTCACGGTGGCGTTTGTCAGCCTTAGCTACCTTTTTGCTGTGAATGATTTCAGCGTGCAGTATGTGGTGAACAATTCCAACACCCAGCTGCCGCTGTATTATCGCCTCTCCGCGGTGTGGGGCTCCCATGAGGGCTCGCTGCTGCTGTGGATTTGGCTGCTCTCGCTGTGGGGCGCGGCGGTGGCGCTGTGGAGCAAAAGCCTGCCGCTGGAGGCCATCTCGCGCGTGGTGGCGGTGATGGGGTTGATCAGCATCGGCTTTTTGATTTTTATCATTTTCACCTCCAACCCGTTTGACCGCACTTTTCCTGACTTCCCCGTTGATGGGCGCGAGCTCAACCCGCTGCTGCAAGATGTGGGGCTGATTTTCCACCCGCCGCTGCTTTACATGGGCTATGTCGGCTTTTCGGTCGCCTTTGCCTTTGCCATCGCCGCGCTTATTGGCGGGCAGCTCGACACCGCGTGGGCGCGCTGGTCCCGCCCATGGACGCTGGCGGCGTGGGTGTTTTTGACCCTCGGGATTGTGCTCGGCTCATGGTGGGCCTATTACGAGCTCGGCTGGGGCGGCTGGTGGTTTTGGGACCCAGTTGAAAACGCCTCACTGATGCCGTGGCTGGCGGGCACTGCGCTGATTCACAGCCTGTCGGTGACAGAAAAACGCGGCAGTTTCAAAGCCTGGACAGTGCTGCTGGCGATTCTTGCCTTTTCGCTGTGTTTGCTTGGCACCTTTTTGGTGCGCTCGGGCATTTTGGTGTCTGTTCACGCCTTTGCCTCCGACCCAACGCGCGGGATGTTTATCCTCGCCTATTTGGTGCTGGTGATCGGCGGCTCGCTCACGCTGTATGCCTTCAAAGGCAGCCAAATTCGCTCACTCAATCACTATGAGCGCTACTCACGCGAAAACCTGCTGCTGCTCAACAATGTGATTTTGATGACCGCACTTTCGGTGGTATTGATCGGCACCCTGCTGCCGCTACTGCACAAGCAGCTGGGCTTGGGATCAATTTCCGTCGGCGCGCCGTTTTTCAACCAAATGTTCCTGATTTTGATGGTGCCTTTTGCCTTTATCCTCGGCATCGGCCCGCTGGTCAAATGGCGCCGCGATCAACTCAGCGCCATTCGCACGCCGGTTATCATCAGCCTCATCGCCATGACCGCACTTGGCGTGATTTTGCCTTACACTTTATTTGACCGCCTTACCACCACGGCGGTGCTTGGCACCATGATGGCGGCGATTATCGTGCTCCTAAGCCTCTATGAGCTGCACCTGCGCGCCACCCACCGCCATGGCTTTTTTAAAGGCTTGCTCAAGCTCTCGCGCTCGCATTATGGCATGGTGAGTGCCCACTTAGGTGTGGCGATGACGGTGTTTGGCATTGCCTTTAGCCAAAATTTCAGCGTTGAGCGCGACGTGCGTATGCAACCAGGCGACAGCGTTGAGATTGCCGGCTACACCTTCACCTTTGACGGTGTCAAACCACAAGACGGGCCGAATTATCAAGGCGCCAGCGCCGAGATTTCGGTCAACAAAAATGGCCGCGCGCAAGCCCACCTGCAGGCAGAAAAACGCTTTTATACCGTCAGTAAAATGAGCATGACGGAGGCGGCGATCGACTGGGGCTTTAGCCGCGATCTCTATGTTGCCCTCGGCGAGCGGTTGGAGGGGGATGCCTGGGCGCTGCGGCTGTATTTCAAGCCGTTTGTGCGCTGGATTTGGTTTGGCGGACTGTTTATGGCGCTCGGTGGGCTATTGTGCATCAGCGATCGCCGCTACCGCTTGCAACGCTTGGTGAAAAAAGCCAATAAAGAGGCGCTATGAACAAAAAGTTATTTTTACCGCTGATTGCGTTTTTAATCTTGGTTGCGCTGTTTGGCTGGCAGCTGTTGCGCAACGCCCACGGCGACGACCCGAAAGCGCTGGAATCTGCCCTGGTGGGCAAATCGCTACCGCACTTTGATCTGCCGGCGCTAGACGCGCGCGCTGGGCGGATAAATGAGCATAGCATTGTCGGCAATCGGCCCATTTTGCTCAACGTGTGGGCCACCTGGTGCCCAACGTGTTATGCCGAGCACAGCTATTTGAACACGCTGAAAAGTGCGGTTACGCTGGTAGGCGTTAATTATAAAGACAACCGAGAGGCCGCGCTGCGCTGGCTGGAGAAGTTAGGCAACCCATATCAGCACGTGATTTTTGATGAAAAAGGCGCGCTGGGGTTTGATTTAGGCGTGTATGGTGCGCCCGAGACGTTCATCATTGATTGCGCAGGCATCATCCGCTACCGCTTTGCCGGCGCGGTGGATGAGGCCGTGTGGCGCCAAACCCTCAAGCCGATTTATGACCGCTACGCCAAGGAGAACACATGTCAAAAATAATCGCCGCGGCGTTGCTGCTGTTTGCCGTGCAGGCCAATGGCGCGATTGACGCCTTGCAGTTTTCCTCCCCTGCGCAGGAGGAGGCCTATCACCAATTGACCGAGCAGTTGCGCTGCCCGCAGTGCCAAAACAACTCGATTGCGGATTCCAACGCCACCATCGCCAACGACATGCGCGCAAAGGTGTTTGAGCTGTTAGAACAAGGCAAAAGCAAGCAAGAGATTGTCGATTACATGGTTGCGCGTTATGGCCATTTTGTCACCTACGACCCGCCGCTGACGTTCTCCACCGTGCTGTTGTGGCTGCTGCCAGTGGTGCTGTTGCTCATCGGCCTTGGGCTTTTTTTCAAGCGCCGGCCACACAGTGACGAGCGCTCACTTGACCGCCAGCGCCTGGATGCGCTGCTGCGCAACGATGAGGAGCAGCAATAATGGCACTGTGGCTTGCGATTTTGATTTTTACTGTGCTGGTGGCGCTGATGGCGTTTTATCCGTTGTTAATGCGCTCGGGCAACCGCACTTTCACCCGCCAGCAAGCGCTCAACCGTGCGTTTTATTACCACAGCTTGCAAGAGGCGCAACAGCAGCAAGACGAAGGCGTGCTTGACGATGCCGCGCAAGCCGAGCATGAGCTGCAACAACGGCTATTAAGCGACATTCCTGACACGCAAAGTGCGGTCACGCCACAGCGCATTGCCCGTGGCGGCGTGTGGTTTGCCTCCGCCACCTTGGCGCTGGTGGTTATCGCCCTGGGGGCTTATTTTTCCGTCGGTTCATGGCATGCGCAGCAGCAATTAGACCACGCCCAAGCGCAGCTGCCCGCACTTTATCAACGCTTAGAGGAAGAACAACAAAAGCCGCTCACCATGGAGGAGCTGCAACAGCTCACCATCGGCTTGCGCACCCAATTGCAGCACAACCCAAATGACGCCAAAGGTTGGTGGCTGCTGGGCCAAATCGGCATGAACACCAATAACGGCCAGCTGGCGATGGAAAGCTACAAACGCGCCTACCAGCTTGCGCCGGATGATCTCAATTATCAAGTTAGCTACGCGCGCGTGTTGTTATTCTCACAAGATGAGCGCGACAACGTGCAAGGCGAGCTGCTGTTGCGCCAAGTGATTAAGCGCGATCACACCAACACGCAAGCGCTCAGCCTGCTGGCGTTTAATGCCTATGAAAAAGAAAATTACACCATGGCATTAACGGCGTGGAAAATGATGTTAAAATTACTCCCCGCCAGCGACAGCCGCATTGCGCTGATTGAGCGCAGCATCACGCAAGCGCAAGCTGAGCTGGAAAAACAACGCGCCCAGCCTAACAAGGAGAAGCCGCATGACTAAACAACTGAAAATTGGCCTGGTGTCGGTCTCTGATCGCGCCAGCCAAGGGGTCTATCAAGACCAGGGCCTGCCAGAGCTTGAACGCTGGTTGCGCAGCGCTATCGTTGGCGAATTTGCCGTTGAAAGCCGCCTGATTCCAGACGAGCAGCCGTTAATTGAGCAAACTTTAATCGAGTTAGTCGACACTCACCACTGCGATTTGGTCCTCACCACCGGCGGCACGGGGCCGGCCAAGCGCGATGTCACCCCCGATGCCACACTGGCGGTGGCCGATCGCGACATGCCAGGCTTTGGCGAGCAGATGCGTCAGGTGAGTTTGCACTTTGTGCCGACCGCACTTTTATCTCGCCAAGTGGGCGTGATCCGCGGTGAAAGCTTGATTTTGAATTTGCCCGGCCAGCCAAAGGCGATTAAAGAAACCCTTGAAGGCGTGAAAGACGCCGAGGGCAACACCGTGGTGCGCGGCATTTTCAGCGCGGTGCCCTACTGCTTGCAGCTGCTCAGCGGCATTTATGTTGAAACCCATGACACGGTGGTCAGCGCCTTCCGCCCAAAATCGGCGCGGCGTTAAGGAGCCAAGATGAAAAAAATTGAAGCAATTATCAAACCATTTAAACTCGATGACGTGCGCGAGGCGCTCTCTGATGTTGGCATCACGGGCATGACGGTCTCCGAGGTCAAAGGCTTTGGCCGGCAAAAAGGCCACACCGAGATGTACCGCGGCGCGGAGTATATGGTGGACTTTCTGCCCAAAGTGAAACTCGATATCGTGGTGCTCGACGAAGACGTTGAGCGCGCGATTGAGGCGATTATTGACAGCGCGCAAACAGGCAAAATTGGCGACGGCAAAATCTTTGTTTATGACGTCGAGCGCGTGATCCGCATTCGCACAAGCGAAGAAAACGAAGAGGCGCTGTAACCGCACTTTGTGTATTTTACATTAGCGATGCGGCAGTTTTTTACCACAATGGGGGCAATAGCCAAGCTCAGCGGCGTGCTGAGCTTCACTCTCCCCTTTTTGAATGCGCTTTTCGGTGATCACTTGCTGCAAAATCTCGTGCGCCACATCGCGCGACAGCCCTAAACTGCGGCGCAGCCGTCGGATTTTGCGCTCATCAAGCGACAGCGTATTTTCATCCATCAATGCTTGGCGAAATTTTTGCTCCATCCGCTGACGGCGTTGGTTCAACTCACTGGCAAAGCCTGAGGCTAAAATACCTGCTGGCAGCGCCGCCACGCCAATGCCCAGCACGGTGATGATCGCCCCTAAGATTTTGCCCAGCGGCGTGATGGGCGTGACATCACCATAGCCCACCGTGGTGAGCGTGACCACCGCCCACCACATCGATTTCGGGATCGATCCGAACACCTGCGGCTGCACATTGTGCTCCACCACATAAATGGCGCTGGCGGAGATGATGATCAAAATCAGCAAAATCATCAACACCGCTTGAAACGAGCGCTTCTCCCGCGCGATGACTTTCAGCATCAGCTGCATCGCGGTGAAATAACGCGCCAGTTTTAAAATCCGAATCAAGCGGAAAATCCGCAACAGGCGCAAATCAAACGGGATGAAATAGTGCAAAATCGACGGCAAAATCGCCAGCAAGTCGATCACCGCACTTGGCGTGATGAGCCATTTTAGGCGCATTTTCCACGCGCTTTGGGTTTTATTTTTCTCAGGAATCACCCAAATCCGCGCGAGATATTCCAACGCAAACAAGCTGACGGAGAGTACTTCAAACTGGTAGAAAAGAGAATAAAACTGCAGGTAAATGTCGCGATCGGACTCTAAAATCACGGCAAACACGTTTAAAATGATCAAAAACACAATCAGTGAATTGACCACCACGCGCCAAACCCCACCTTTGTGGGCACTTTCTAAGATGTAATAAAGATTGCGTCGAATGGAACTGAACATAACCGGCCTCTTGCGGCTATTTTAGTCAAAATGCGCACGCTGTGCGAGCGGGGCTTAAGCAAAATGTGACCTTGGGCTAAAAAGGCAATAAAAACCCGCACATGGCGGGTTTTTGGCGTCGCTTTATCAGCCCATGCCGTATTTTTTCAATTTTTTGCGCAATGTGCCGCGGTTGATGCCGAGCATGTTCGCCGCACGGGTTTGGTTGCCGCGAGTGTATTGCATCACCATGTCTAACATTGGATGCTCAACTTCGCACAACACCAATTCATAAAGATCATTGACATCTTGGCCGTTGAGTTGCGCCAAATAGTTTTTCAATGCTTGTTTGACAGAATCTCTTAGTGGTTTATTTGTAAGTTGAGATTGTGCATTCAATGTCGAAACGGTTAATGCTTCTGATGAATTACTACGTTGTTCTAACATATTCAATTTATTCCATTTAACGATAAAAACTTCTCAATTTGCTAAAATTGAGTCAAAAAACGCGCTTAACGCCGCAAGTTGCTCATCAGGGTCGCTGATGGCATTGAATTGGCGCTTAAACGTCATGTCAGGCTTAATGTTGTCCAAATACCAGCCCAAATGCTTGCGCGCTACTCTAAAACCTTTCTGCGCTCCATAAAATTGATGAAGCGCATGGATATGCTCAAGAGCAACTTGGCATTTTTCTGCCAATTCAGGCTCGCCTGAGGCGGTGCCTGTTTGCAAAAATTTGCCCACTTGGTCAAACAGCCATGGCCGCCCAAGTGCCGCTCGGCCAATCATCACCGCATCTGCTTCGGTGTAATCCAACACCCATTTGGCCTTTTCAGGCGAGGTGATGTCACCGTTGGCAATCACCGGGATTCTCACCGCGCGCTTCACCGCTCGAATATGCTCGTATTCGGCTTCACCGTCATACATACAACTGCGCGTGCGCCCATGAATGGTCACCGCACAAATGCCGGCTTGCTCTGCAATACGGGCAATCTCAAGGCAGTTTCGATGCGCTTTATCCCAGCCGGTTCGCATTTTTAAGGTGACAGGCACGTCCACTGCATCCACCACCGCGTGCAAAATCGCCTCCACCAGCTTGGGGCTTTGCATTAATGCTGAGCCCGCTTGCTTGCGGTTGACCTTTTTTGCCGGGCAACCCATATTGATGTCGATAATCTCCGCGCCCAGTGCCACGTTTTCACGCGCGGCCTGCGCCATCTCTTGCGCCTCGCTGCCTGCAATTTGCACCGCTTGAATGCCAATTTCAGGGTGGTGCGCCACGCGCAAGCGTGATTTTTCGGTATGCCAAACATCGCGATTGGCCGACATCATTTCAGAATAGGTCAAACCCGCGCCATAGCGCGCGCATAACCGCCTGAAAGGGAGATCAGTGACCCCTGCCATTGGCGCGAGAAATACGCGATTTAGTAATTGAAATTTTCCAATGCGCATCTCGCCCCACTTAAACAACGCAACTGCGTTAAACCGAACAAGGGCGCTATAATACGCACTTTTTTAACGATAGGGAAGACTATTTTTTAAACAAATGCTTTTTTTTTGATCCACGTCCAATTTTTGGCTCTTTTTTCGCCAAACACAACCGCACTTTTACCTCTTTTGGGGTGGATTTTGCCAGGTTAATCGCTTCAGCAAGGTGAGACGCTGCTCAAAACTTCATCGTTATGGCCTAAAATTCACAAAGCCACACACCGCACTTTGCCCGCGCGTGATGTTCGAAAAGCAAAGTGCGGTTGGCGCTATCTCCACCAAAATGTTACGCGCGCGTGCCCACCACGCGACACCACTCACCACGAGTTTTGACCTCATCAATGCGCACATAGTCTTGATAAATTGCGGCAATCTCATCGGCTTGGGTGTCTAAAATGCCAGACAAACACAGCCGCCCGTATGGTGCAAGGCGCTCGCTTGCAATCTCGCTGACAAGCTGACGCAGTGGTTCGGCCAAAATATTGGCCACCACCACCTCGGCTTGTAGGCCAGCTGGCACCTCATTGGCGTGATACAGCGAAAGGCGCTCCGCCACGCTGTTATTGTGCGCATTTTGCGCACTGGCTTGCAGCGCTTGCGGGTCGATGTCGATTCCAATCGCCGCCTTCGCGCCCAGTTTGAGCGCCGCAATGGCTAAAATGCCCGAGCCGCAACCAAAATCGATCACCGTTTTGCCTGCCAAATCCAGCCCATCAAGCCACTCAAGGCAAAGTGCGGTTGTCGGGTGGGTGCCGGTGCCAAAGGCCAGGCCTGGGTCAAGCATCACGTTGACCGCACTTTCATCGGGCACGGGCAGCCAGCTTGGGCAAATCCACAGCCGTTTGCCAAATGAAATTGGCTTGAAATCTTTCATCCACTCGCGCACCCAATCTTTGTCTTCAATCAGCTCCACTTTGTATTGTGAGTGCGCATCCAGCGCCCCTTGCGCGAGCAAATCGGCGACAATCGCTTGCATGCGGGTTTCGGCGTCAAAAAGCCCGATCACCACCGTGTTGCCCCACAAGCGCGTTTCGCCTGGCAGTGGCTCAAAAATCGGGCAGTCTTCGCTGTCCATAAAGGTCACCGACACCGCACCTTGCGCCAATAACGCATCTTCAAGCGCTTCGGCTTCGTCTTTGGTGCTTTCAATTCGAATTTGTACCCAAGGCATAATCACTCCTGTGTGTTGGCCATCTGTTTCTTCTCACCCACTTTATTCGCAATCAAGAAGGCAAGCAAGCCCAAAATTAACGACGGCACAATCGCGTGGAAGTGGAATAATTTCACCCCCGCGGCGGTCAAGCCGATGTAGCAAATCATGCCCGTGAGCATGGAGGCTATCGCGCCATAGGCGTTGGCCTTTTCCCAATAAAGCCCTAACACAATCACCCATAAAAAGGCCGCCTCAAGCCCACCAAAGGCAAAAATATTGAGCCAAATGAGCATATCAGGCGGGTTCAGCGCCGCAAAAATCAACAAAATGCTGATCAGCAACGTGATCACGCTAGAAATGCGCGACAAACGGCGCTGATTATTCGCCGCTTGTGGCTTGAGTGCAAGGTAGATGTCTTTGACAAACACCGACGAGGATTGAATCAACTGGGAGTCAATGGTGGACATAATCGAGGCCATCGGCGTGGCCAAAAAGATGCCTGCCACAATCGGTGGCAGCACTTGCACCATCAAGGTTGGGATGACTTGATCGGGAATCGCAAGATCGGGAATTAACGCCCGGCCCAACGCGCCAGAGAGGTGCATACCGAGCATGATAATGCCGAGCACCACGGTGCCAATCAGCATGCCGCTGTGCAGTGCCTTGCTGTCTTTATACGCCATGGTGCGGATCACGGTGTGCGGCAAGCCCACCACGCCGAAGCACACCAGCACCCAAAACGAGGCCATAAATTCAAAGCCGAGCATATCATTCGGCCCGTAAGGCGTGACCAAGGCCGGGTCAATGCTGTGCAGTGTCGCCATCGCCCGCTCAATGCCGCCGGTGGCATAAATCACGCCGGAGAGCAAAATCAAGGTGCCCAAAATCATCACCGCCCCTTGCAAGGTGTCGGTCAACACCACCGCTCGAAACCCGCCGATAAAGGTGTAGAGCGCCACAGTGACGGCAAAAATCAGCAACGATAAACGGTAGTTGATGCCAAGCGTGGTTTCTAACAGCCGCGCGCCCCCGACAAATTGGGCGATCATCGCAACAAAAAATGCCAACAGCAATGCCACACACGAGATCCACACCAAAGTGCGGTTTTTATAGCGATAGAGCAATAAATCGTTGATGGTTAAGGCATCGACTTTGCGCGATAAAATCGCCATTTTTTTACCCAATACGCCCAGCGCCAACCACACGGCCGGCAGCTGGATCATCGCCAGCAAAATCCAGCCCAAACCAAATTTATACGCCGCCCCTGGCCCACCAACAAAGCTGCTGGCACTGGCATAGGTCGCCGCCGTAGTCATCGCGAGCACAAAGCCTGTCATCGAGCGGTTGCCAACGTAATATTCGGTCAAATAATCGCCTCGGCTGCGGCGGGTGTAGGCATAAATCGCCGCACCAAATACAAACAGGAGGTAAATCACCAGCGGGATAATCATGCCTAGATTAGTCATCGTGAACGTCCTTTTCCAACGAGATATCTTGATAGACAATTTTGATCAGCCAATAAGCCACGACGATAAACACCACGGGCAGGTAAAGGCAGGCGAGTTCAAACCAAAGAGGGAAGTTGAGCGGGCCTTTGGTGTCCGGTGGCAGGTAGGCGCAGCAAATCCAGCCAATGAGGTAGGCGATGGTGACGATTAAAGCCCACCGCGCCTCTCGCGTGGCTTGATGAAGTCGATGCGAGCCGTGCATGATGCTCTCCTTTGTTAGGTTGTCAAACGGCGTTGATTATACAGGAGTTTTTGGAGATAAAAAGGAGATTTTGTACGCGAGTACTTGATGCGCATGGTCATGACTGCGTATCGCTATCGCGATTCCACCCGCCGCAGGCGGAAATAAGAGAGATGACGGAGTGATAAAAACCCAAAGTGCGGTCAGCAGACATAAAAAAACCTAGGCGAACCTAGGTTTTTTCACTCAACGCATCAAGCCTGATTAAAATCACTTGTCATATTCAGCATCTCGGCCAAATTGGCTGACGCCTCATCGGCATCCACCTTATGCTCAAGGTCCTCATCCACCGCCAACTCTGCGGCCAGCTTACCATCGTGACGATTTTGATGATAAACATAACCCGTACCGGCTGGAATCAAACGGCCGACGATCACGTTCTCTTTCAAGCCACGCAACTCATCGCGTTTGCCCGCCACCGCCGCTTCGGTGAGCACACGGGTGGTTTCTTGGAACGACGCGGCTGAGATAAACGACTCGGTCGCCAATGACGCTTTGGTGATACCGAGCAACTCGCGCTCGTATTCCACCAACGGCTTGCCTTGTGCTTCACGCTCGCGGTTGACGATTTTCACGCGCGCCACTTCCACTTGCTCCCCTTCGAGGAACTCACTGTCGTGGGCGTTGGTGATGATCGCCTTGCGCAGCATTTGACGCACGATAACCTCAATGTGTTTATCGTTGATCTTAACCCCTTGCAGGCGATAAACCTCTTGCACCTCGTTGACGATGTACTCAGTCACGGCGTGAACACCACGCAAGCGCAAGATATCGTGCGGCGTTTCCGCCCCTTCAGAGATGATGTCGCCGCGCTCGACTTGCTCGCCTTCAAACACGTTGAGCTGACGCCATTTTGGAATCATCTCTTCATACACATCGCCACCGTCAGTTGGGGTGATGAGCAAGCGGCGTTTGCCTTTGGTTTCTTTACCAAACGACACGGTACCGGAGATTTCCGCCATGATGGCAGGCTCTTTTGGTTTGCGCGCTTCGAACAAGTCGGCTACGCGTGGCAAACCACCGGTGATATCTTTGGTTCCTGCAGATTCTTGCGGGATACGCGCCAGAGGGTCACCAATGTGGATTTCCGCACCGTCGTCGAGGGTCACAATCGCTTTACCAGGCAGGAAGTATTGCGCTGGCACGTCGGTGCCGCTTAATACCACTGGGTTGCCTTTGGCATCAACTACGCGCAACGCTGGGCGCATGTCTTTACCTGCGGTGGCACGCTCACCCACGTCTTGCACCACAACGGATGACAGGCCTGTGAGCTCGTCGGTTTGGCGAGTGACAGTCACGCCATCCACGATGTCAGCAAACTCGAGTTTACCTTCCACCTCGGCGATGATTGGCATGGTGTGTGGGTCCCAGTTGGCGATGATTTCGCCAGCTTTGACTTCGTCACCGTTTTGTTTGCTCAGGCTGGCACCATAAGGGACTTTGTAGCTCTCTTTGGTGCGGCCAAATTCGTCTAATACGGTCAACTCGGTGTTACGCGAGGTGATGACAAATTTGCCGTCTTTGTTGGTGACAAATTTGGCGTTCGCCAAGCGCACGCTACCGTTGTTTTTCACTTGAATGCTCGACTCGGCCGCCGCACGCGATGCCGCACCACCGATGTGGAACGTACGCATGGTCAACTGTGTACCTGGTTCACCGATGGATTGCGCCGCGATAACCCCGACGGCTTCACCTTTGTTGATGATGTGCCCGCGAGCCAGGTCACGGCCGTAACATTTGGCACACACGCCAAAGTCAGTGTCACAGGTTACCACTGACCGCACTTTGATGCTGTCAACGGATTCACGGTCGATGATGTCGCACCATTTTTCGTCGATCAAGGTGTTGCGTGGAATCAGCACTTCGTCGGTGCCTGGTTTCACCACATCTTCGGCTACCACACGGCCGAGCACACGGTCGCGCAATGGCTCTTTCACATCGCCACCCTCGATTAACGGGGTCATCACGATGCCGCGGTCAGTGCCACAGTCATCTTCGACGATCACCAAGTCTTGCGCCACGTCAACCAAACGACGAGTCAAGTAACCAGAGTTCGCGGTTTTCAGTGCGGTATCCGCCAACCCTTTACGCGCCCCGTGGGTAGAGATAAAGTATTGTAATACGTTCAACCCTTCACGGAAGTTCGCGGTGATTGGTGTTTCGATGATCGAGCCGTCTGGACGCGCCATCAAACCACGCATACCGGCAAGCTGACGAATCTGTGCGGCACTACCCCGCGCCCCAGAGTCCGCCATCATAAAGATGCTGTTGAATGAGGCTTGTTTTTCCATCTCGCCGTCGCGGTTTTCCACTTCTTCGGTGGAGAGGTTTTCCATCATCGCTTTGGCCACGCGTTCGTTCGCACTGGCCCAAATGTCGATCACTTTGTTGTAGCGCTCACCCGCGGTGACAAGACCGGATTGGAACTGCTCTTGAATTTCTTTCACCGCTTCTTCGGCTTCGTTGATGATCTTGTCTTTCGCCTCTGGGATAACCATGTCATCAATGCCGACAGACGCACCACTGCGCGCCGCGAAGGCAAAACCAGTGTACATGATTTGGTCGGCGAAGATTACGCTCGACTTCATGCCCAAGATACGGTAACAGGCGTTAATTAATTTGGAGATCGCTTTTTTGCCTAAGGTTTGGTTGAACAAACTAAACGGCATGCCTTTTGGCGCAATCATCCACAAAATCGCACGGCCCACGGTGGTATCGGTCAACGTGGTTTTTGCTTCCCACTCGCCGGCTTCGTTTTTCACGTGTTCGGTGATCCGCACTTTAACGCGGGCGTGCAGTTCAGCATCCCCTGTGCGGTAGGCTTTTTCGGCCTCGCGTGGGTCTTGCAGCAACATGCCTTCGCCTTTGGCGTTGACTTTTTCGCGGGTCATGTAATACAAGCCCAACACCACGTCTTGTGATGGCACGATGATTGGGTCACCGTTGGCTGGCGATAAAATGTTGTTGGTGGACATCATCAACGCGCGCGCTTCTAATTGCGCTTCGAGCGTTAATGGCACGTGCACCGCCATTTGGTCACCGTCGAAGTCGGCGTTGAACGCCGCACACACGAGCGGGTGCAACTGAATGGCTTTACCTTCAATCAATAATGGCTCAAACGCTTGGATACCCAAACGGTGCAAGGTTGGTGCACGGTTGAGCAAAATTGGGTGCTCGCGGATAACATCGGCTAAGATATCCCACACAATGGCGTCTTCACGCTCCACCATTTTTTTGGCGGCTTTGATAGTTGACGCATGGCCTTGGCTTTGCAGTTTGGCATAGATAAATGGGCGGAAGAGTTCCAGCGCCATTTTTTTCGGCAAACCACATTGGTGCAAGTGCAGGTATGGCCCCACGGTGATAACCGAACGGCCGGAGTAGTCCACACGTTTACCGAGCAAATTTTGACGGAAACGGCCTTGTTTCCCTTTGATCATATCTGCTAGCGATTTCAACGCACGTTTGTTGGAGCCGGTGATGGCGCGGCCACGGCGGCCGTTGTCGAGCAAGGCATCCACAGATTCTTGCAGCATGCGTTTTTCGTTGCGCACGATGATATCTGGCGCAACTAAATCGAGCAGGCGTTTTAAACGGTTGTTACGGTTGATCACACGGCGGTATAAGTCGTTGAGATCAGAAGTCGCAAAGCGGCCACCGTCGAGTGGTACTAATGGGCGCAAATCTGGCGGCAACACAGGCAGCACAGTGAGCACCATCCACTCTGGGTTGTTGCCCGATTGCACAAAGGCTTCGAGCAATTTCAAGCGTTTGGTGATTTTTTTGCGTTTGGTTTCAGAGCTGGTTTCTTGCAGCTCTTCACGCAAGGTTTCAATCTCGTGGTTGAGATCCATCTCTTTTAACAGGTGCTGAATCGCCTCGGCACCCATTTTGGCTTCAAATTCGTCTGCCCAGCGGTCTTCCGCTTCAATAAATTGCTCTTCGGTCAACAATTGGCCGCGTTGCAATTCGGTCATGCCAGGCTCGGTGACGATGTAGCTTTCAAAATAGAGCACGCGCTCAATGTCACGCAGTGGCATGTCAAGCAACAAGCCAATGCGCGATGGCAGTGATTTCAAAAACCAAATGTGCGCCACCGGTGAGGCCAGCTCAATGTGGCCCATGCGCTCACGGCGAACTTTGGTTTGGGTAACTTCCACACCGCACTTTTCACAAATCACGCCGCGGTGTTTCAAACGTTTGTATTTTCCGCAAAGACATTCATAGTCTTTCACTGGCCCAAAGATACGCGCACAGAAAAGCCCGTCACGTTCAGGCTTGAAAGTGCGGTAGTTGATGGTTTCGGGTTTCTTAACCTCACCGTATGACCATGAGCGGATCATATCAGGGGAGGCTAAGCCAATTTTAATCACATCAAAATCATCACTGGATTTTGTTTGCGCTTTTAAAAACTTTACTAAGTCTTTCACAGATTTGCTCCTGTCGGAGTTAAACTTGATTCAAGTGCGGCGAACCGCACTTGCACTTTTTATCAATTACTGATCGTCTTCCAACTCGATGTTGATACCCAAAGAACGGATTTCTTTGGTCAACACGTTGAAGGATTCTGGCATGCCTGGCTCCATTTGGTGCGCGCCGTCCACAATGTTTTTATACATTTTGGTCCGTCCGTTCACGTCATCGGATTTCACGGTCAGCATCTCTTGCAAGGTGTATGCCGCACCGTAGGCTTCCAGCGCCCACACTTCCATCTCACCGAAGCGTTGACCACCAAATTGCGCTTTACCACCCAACGGTTGTTGAGTTACTAGACTATAAGAGCCAGTTGAACGCGCGTGCATTTTGTCGTCAACCAAGTGGTTGAGTTTGAGCATATACATGTAACCCACAGTTACTGGGCGCTCAAATTTTTCCCCTGTGCGACCGTCAAAGAGGGTGATTTGCCCTGAGGTTGGCAAGCCTGCCAAATCCAAGAGGCCTTTGATCTCTTCTTCGTGGGCACCGTCAAACACTGGGGTGGCCAGTGGCATACCTTTGCGCAGGTTTTCTGCCAAGCGCAACACTTCTTCGTCAGTGAAGGTATCCAAATCCACCTGTTTCGGCGCGCCGCCTAAGTCATAGGCGCGTTGGATATATTCACGCAATTTCGCCACACTTTGTTGCTGCTTGATCATCGCATTGATTTTGTCACCAATGCCTTTGGCCGCCAAGCCTAAGTGCGTTTCGAGGATCTGACCGATGTTCATCCGTGACGGAACCCCTAGCGGGTTGAGCACGATGTCCACCGGTTGGCCATTTTCGTCATACGGCATATCTTCAATTGGGTTGATTTTAGAGATAACCCCTTTGTTACCGTGACGACCCGCCATTTTATCCCCTGGCTGGATTTGACGTTTCACCGCCAAGTAAACTTTCACAATCTTCAACACGCCTGGCGCCAAATCGTCGCCTTGGGTGATTTTGTTGCGTTTGATTTCCAGCTTGCGTTCAAATTCGCTGCGCAGCTCTTCGTGCTGCTCGGCGAGTTGCTCAAGCAAGTTTTGTTGGTTTTCATCCGCCAGTGATTGCTCAAGCCATTTTTCACGGCTGAGTTTGTCGAGTTTTTTCGCGTCAATACCGTTTTGCTCAAGCAAGGCACGCACGCGGGCAAACAAGCCAGCTTCCAAGATTTCCAACTCTTCGCCAAGGTCTTTTTTGGCTTGTTTGAGTTGCATATCTTCAATTTCAATCGCGCGTTTGTCTTTTTCAACACCGTCGCGGGTGAACACTTGTACGTCAATAACCGTACCTGACACGCTGTTTGGCACGCGCAATGAAGAGTCTTTCACATCGGAGGCTTTTTCACCAAAGATGGCGCGCAGCAATTTTTCTTCAGGGGTTAATTGGGTTTCCCCTTTTGGTGTGACTTTACCCACCAAAATATCGCCGCCTTTCACTTCCGCACCGATGTAAACAATACCCGATTCATCAAGCTTGCTCAGCGCCGCTTCACCGACGTTTGGAATATCCGCGGTGATTTCTTCAGCACCCAATTTAGTGTCACGCGCAACGGCGGTGAGCTCTTGGATGTGAATGGTGGTGAAGCGATCTTCTTGCACCACGCGCTCGGAGACTAACATGGAGTCTTCAAAGTTGTAACCATTCCAAGGCATGAACGCCACGCGCATGTTTTGGCCAAGGGCGAGTTCACCAAGGTCAGTTGATGGGCCATCGGCCAGCACTTCACCACGCTCAATTGGCTCACCCAATGCCACACATGGCACTTGGTTGATACACGTGTTTTGGTTTGAACGGGTGTATTTAGTCAAGTTGTAAATATCAATGCCCGCTTCGCCAGAAACGGTTTCGTCTTCGTTGACTTTCACCACAATGCGTGAGGCATCAATGTATTGCACATGGCCGCCACGTTTGGCCACCACGGTAACACCGGAGTCCACCGCTACGGCTTTTTCAATGCCGGTGCCGACTAATGGTTTGTCAGAGCGCAAGGTTGGCACCGCTTGGCGTTGCATGTTCGCACCCATCAAGGCACGGTTCGCATCGTCGTGTTCCAAGAACGGAATCAGCGCCGCCGCCACAGACACCACTTGTTGGGTGGAAACGTCCATGTAGTCAATTTGCTCTGGTTTGTACAAGCCAGATTCACCGTGCTCACCACGGCAGGTGACAAATTCGTCGGTGAAACGGAAATCGTCGTCGAGGTTAGAGTTTGCCTGCGCGATCACATATTTGCCTTCTTCAATCGCCGACAAATATTCAATTTCTTCGGTCACTTGGCCGTCAACCACTTTGCGGTATGGCGTTTCCAAGAAGCCGTAATCGTTGGTGCGTGCATAAACAGACAACGAGTTGATCAAACCGATGTTCGGGCCTTCAGGGGTTTCGATTGGGCACACGCGGCCGTAGTGAGTGGCGTGTACGTCACGCACTTCAAAGCCGGCGCGTTCACGGGTCAAACCACCTGGGCCTAAGGCTGAGATACGACGTTTGTGAGTGACCTCAGACAACGGGTTGTTTTGGTCCATAAATTGTGACAATTGAGATGAACCAAAGAACTCTTTCACCGCGGCAGAAATTGGTTTGGCGTTGATCAAATCTTGCGGAGTCACGCCATCAAGGTCGCCCATTGACAAACGCTCACGCACGGCACGCTCAACACGCACCAAGCCAATGCGGAATTGGTTTTCCGCCATTTCACCCACGCTGCGGATACGACGGTTGCCAAGGTGGTCGATATCGTCCACTTCGCCACGGCCGTTGCGGATTTCGATGAGCTTTTTCATCACCTTCACGATGTCGTCTTTGCTCAAAATGCCGCTGCCTTCGCCTTCAGGAATGTTCAAAGAGCGGTTGAACTTCATGCGGCCTACCGCAGAGAGATCGTAACGCTCGTTTGAGAAGAACAGGTTTTCAAACAACGCTTCGGCGGCTTCTTTTGTTGGTGGCTCGCCTGGGCGCATCATGCGGTAGATTTCAACCAACGCAGATAAGCGATCGCTTGACGGGTCAACGCGCAAGGTTTCTGAAATATAAGCGCCGTGGTCAAGGTCGTTGGTAAACAGCACGTCAAACTCTTTGTAGCCGGCTTGGCTGAGTTTGGCGAGCATTTCTAATGTCATTTCATCATTGGCGGCACAAATCAGCTCACCGCTGTCGAGGTCAACATAATCTTTGGCGACAATTTTGCCTACGATATATTCTGTCGGCACAACCACTTCGCTGATTTTATCTTTTTCTAATTGGCGAATATGACGGGCTGTGATACGACGGCCGCGCTCAACATAGACTTTGCCATCGGCTTCAATATCAAAACTGGCGGTTTCACCACGCAGGCGTTCTGGCACCAATTCCATCAACAATTGATTGTCGCGAATGGTGTAGCGCACTTTGTCAAAGAACAGTGACAAAATGTCTTCAGTGCTGTAGTCCAACGCACGCAAAATGATGGTGGCTGGCAATTTACGGCGGCGGTCGATACGCGCAAACAGGTTATCTTTCGGGTCAAATTCAAAATCCAACCATGAACCACGGTATGGGATAATGCGTGCGTTATATAGCACTTTACCTGATGAGTGTGTTTTGCCTTTGTCGCTGTCGAAAAATACGCCTGGGCTACGGTGCAATTGTGAAACGATAACACGCTCTGTGCCGTTGATGACAAAGGTACCGTTGTCGGTCATCAGTGGGATTTCACCCATATAGACGTCATTTTCTTTAATGTCTTTCACCGTACCCGGTGCGCCGTCACGATCATAGCTGACAAGGCGCAGTTTCACACGCAGTGGCGCTGAAAACGTTGTACCACGGATTTGACACTCACGCACGTCAAAAACAGGCTCGCCTAATTGGTAGCTGACATATTGCAATTCAGTGCTGCCATTGTTGCTCACAATTGGGAACACGCTACGAAATGCCGCTTCAAGGCCTTGCTGACCTTCTGGATCCTGCTCGATAAATTTATCAAAAGAATCGATTTGAATGGTTAATAAATAAGGTACATTTAAAACTTGTTGGCGTTTGCCAAAGCTTTTACGAATACGTTTCTTTTCGGTATAGGAGTAAACCATAGGGTTCCTCTGCTTGCTGATCGGTGACCCAAAATTCGCGCACACTTGCGATCAAGTTAACAAGGTGGCAATACATTCGATACCGTTTGTTGGTACCGCACTTTTGCTTTTTACAACTCTCGTGCAGACTTAACTTATTGAAAATTAAGTAAATATAAAAGTGAAAAAACGGCAATAACACTTTTATTTTTTAAAGGCACAAAATGGCTAGCGGTATAGACCACTAGCCATTCGCCTTTAATTAGGCTGACTTAAATAAAACGAAATTATTTAAGTTCTACAGAAGCGCCTGCTTCTTCTAATGCTTTCTTCAACTCTTCAGCTTCTGCTTTAGCAACGCCTTCTTTCAAGGTGGCTGGAGCAGATTCAACCATGTCTTTCGCTTCTTTCAAGCCAAGACCAGTTGCACCGCGCACGGCTTTGATAACAGCTACTTTGTTACCACCAGCGGCAGTTAATACTACGTCGAATTCAGTTTTTCTTCAGCGGCAGCTGCATCAGCACCACCAGCTACTGCAACAGCGGCAGCGGCAGCAGAAACACCGAATTTTTCTTCCATTGCTGAGATAAGCTCAACGATTTCCATTACTGATTTCTCAGCAATCGCTTCGATAATTTGTTCGTTAGTTAGAGACATAACAATCAATTCCTAAAGTAAAATATTTAATAGACCAAGCAAACTTTATTAAGCTGCTTCTAATTTGTCGCGTAATGCTGCTAAAGTGCGTACAAGTTTTCCTGCCGCAGCTTCTTTCATTGTACCCATTAAACGTGCAATTGCTTCTTCGTATGTTGGTAAAGATGCCAAACGATCAATATCTGATGTTGGGATAAATTCACCTTCAAAGGCTGCACCTTTAATTTCAAACTTGTCGTTTGCTTTCGCAAAATCTTTGAACAAACGTGCTGCAGCACCTGGATGTTCGTTAGAAAAAGCAACAAGTGTTGGACCTACCATCACGTCTTTCAAACACTCAAGATCAGTGCCTTCAACCGCACGGCGTAACAAAGTGTTACGAACCACACGCATTGACACACTCGCTTCACGAGCGTTTTTACGCAATTCAGTCATTTTATCAACGGTCACACCACGAGAGTCGGCGATCACAGCTGACAGGGCACCTTTGGCAGCTTCATTTACTTCAGCAACAATTGCTTGTTTGTCTTGAAGATTTAATGCCATTGGCTTTTAGCTCCTGAATACACTTCTGGTTTCCCAGATTAAAATTCCTTAATAGCTAAGCTACTAAGACGTTCGGCGCACAGAAGCAGAAAAATTTTCTATTCTGTTCACCATCTACGCAAGATGATTAAGCAACCGCACTTTGCGGCTCCCCTTGCGGTCTTGGATGGGGCTTGATTTACGGCAAGCACCAACCAGAATTCCGTTAGACGGAATAAAGTCAAGAGCAAAATTATAGAGGATAATCTTGCCCTTGTAAACCCTTATTGATTTAAGGTTGTTTGATCAATCGCAACACCTGCACCTTGTGTGGTAGACAGGCTGACTTTCTTGATGAACACACCTTTTGCAGAGGCTGGGCGTGCTTTTGTTAACGCCGCCAACAACGCTTCTAAGTTTTCTTTGATTTGGTTATCTTCAAAGCTCACTTTACCGATAGTGGTGTGGATGATACCGTTTTTGTCATTGCGGTAACGCACCTGACCTGATTTGGCATTTTTCACAGCTTCTGCCACGTTTGGTGTCACAGTGCCCACTTTCGGGTTTGGCATCAAGCCACGTGGGCCTAAGATTTGACCCAATTGGCCTACCACGCGCATCGCATCAGGAGAGGCGATAACCACGTCGAAATCCATTTCGCCTTTTTTCACTTGTTCCGCCAAGTCTTCCATGCCAACTACATCAGCGCCAGCTTCTTTGGCGGCGTCAGCGTTAGCACCTTGGGTGAACACAGCAACACGCACGCTGCGGCCAGTACCGTGTGGCAACACAGTTGCGCCACGCACGTTTTGGTCTGATTTACGTGCTTCGATGCCGAGGTTCACAGCCACATCAACGCTTTCGTTGAATTTAGCGGTGGCTAATTCTTTCAACAATGCGATAGCTTCGTTCACATCGTAGAATTTGGTAGAGTCAACTTTCTCTTGGATCGCTTTCATACGTTTAGTTAATTTAGCCATCTGATTAGTCCTCCACCACTAAGCCCATTGAACGCGCAGTACCTTCAATTGACTTCATTTTTGTTTCGATAGTTGCGCCAGTCATGTCAGCAGCTTTCAATTCTGCAATTTCTTGCACTTGCTGACGAGTCACTTTGCCCACTTTATCTTTGTTTGGTTTACCAGAACCTGATTTCACACCAGCGGCTTTTTTCAACAACACAGCGGCAGGTGGAGTTTTTGTGATAAAGGTGAAAGAGCGGTCTGCGTAAACAGTGATCACAACTGGAATTGGCAAGCCTTTTTCCATGCTGTCTGTTTTTGCGTTGAACGCTTTACAAAATTCCATGATGTTCACACCTTGTTGACCTAATGCAGGACCAACCGGTGGACTTGGGTTTGCCATACCTGCTGCAACTTGCAACTTAATGTAGGCTTGTACTTTCTTTGCCATTTTAGTTTCCTCTTAATGGGTAATATCGCCTTGCGGCTTCCCTTGTGTGTAAAAGTGCGGTATTGTAGACAAATACCGCACAGATTTCAAGCAATATGCTTGTAAATTAGTTCGCTTTTTCCACTTGGCGGAATTCCAGCTCCACTGGCGTGGCACGGCCAAAGATGGATACAGAGACTTTCAAGCGGCTCTTTTCGTAATCCACTTCTTCCACAGTGCCGTTGAAGTCCATAAATGGGCCTTCGGTCACGCGCACTTCTTCGCCTGGTTGGAACATGGTTTTTGGTTTTGGCTTGTCGCCGTCTTGTTTCAAGCGGTTTAAGATAGCATCGGCTTCGCGTTTGGAAATTGGTGCTGGTTTGTCTGGCGTGCCACCAATAAAGCCAAGCACGCGCGGCACGCTGCGCACCAAGTGCCATGTGTCGTCGTTCATTTCCATTTCAACCAACACATAGCCTGGGAAGAATTTACGCTCGCTTTTGCGACGTTTGCCCGCCACGTTTTCAACCACTTCTTCGGTCGGCACCAGCACTTCGCCAAATTGATCTTCCATGTCTTGTTGTTTGATGTATTCAATCAAGGTTTTGGCGACACGAGCTTCATAGCCTGAAAACGCTTGCAGCACATACCAACGTTTTTTGATTGGGGTTTCGTTCTCACTCATGGCTTAAAATCTCAAATTAGTTAAAAAGTTAATGACTGCAATAATAATTGAGTCAAATCCCCATAAAATCAATGACGTAACCACAGTAACCCCAAACACGATCAAGGTAGTTTGTGTTGCCTCTGGGCGTGTTGGCCACACCACTTTGCGCACTTCAACGCGTGACTCACGCACAAAGGTGATGGCTTTTTGGCCTTGATTGGTCAGCCCAGCAAACACCAGCGCTAAAGCCAGCAACACCACCACGCCAACAACACGCACCGCCACATTCAGCTCTTGTGCGAAGTAGGCATTACCCACGGCAGCCACCACCACAGCAAGCACGGCCAACAGCCACAAAAAAGCATTCACGCCCTTGCTTTTGCCTTCATGCACGGTGTCTGGGAGTTGTTTTTTAGTATTTTTCGAATTCATATTGGTCTCATCCGACGTTAAACGACCTATTTTTTAGAACACAGGATTGTAGCATTTTAATTCATCACTTGCCAACACCTTATTGCGCCCACGGGTGAATAAAAAACCGCACTTTGACTATGCAAAGTGCGGTTTTAAATTTATAAGCGCGAAATTATTGCACCAAGCCCATCATTTGTGGAATTGTCATGGAGATGGCTGGCACATACGTCACCAGCAGCAACACCAAGAAAATCACCAAGAAAAACGGAATCAAGGTGCGCACCACTTGGTCAATCTCAATATTGCTCACTTTACAGCCGGTGAACAAAATCGGCCCCACCGGTGGCGTGATCGTGCCAAGGGAGAGGTTGAACACCAGCAAAATCCCAAATTGCACAGGGCTCATGCCAAGATTCATACAAATTGGCAAGAAAATCGGAGTGAAAATCAACACAGCTGGGGTTGGGTCCATAAAGGTGCCGATAAACAGCAACACCAAATTGATGATCAGCAAAATCAAAATTGGGTTGTCGGTCAGCCCCAGCAGGCCGTTGGCGATCATTGCAGGGATTTGTGTGAACGCCATCACCCACGACATAATTGATGAGGCGGCCAGCATAAAGATCACAATTGCCGACATTTTGGCTGTTTGCAAAAAGATGTCTGGCAGCTTGCGCACATCCAAAGTGCGGTACAGCAAGCTTAAAATCAATGAATACACCACCGCAATCGCCGAGGCCTCTGTGGCCGTGAACACGCCGGCCAAAATCCCACCGATCACAATCACAATCAACGACATGCTTGGCAGCGCTTCGATTGTGACTTTCACACACTCGGCGCAACTCATGCGATGCTTGGCGATGTAGCCGCGGCGCTTGGCAATGATGCCGGCGACAATCATCACGCCAATGCCCCACAAAATGCCGGGCACGTAGCCGGCCATAAAGAGGGCTGAGACACTCACGCTGCCTGCCACGGTGGCGTAAACAATCAAGGTATTACTCGGTGGAATCAACATGCCTGTTGGCGCTGAGGCGATGTTGACCGCGGTGCTGTATTTAGGATCATAGCCTTCTTTTTTCTCAATCGGGGACATAATCCCGCCCACGGCCGCCGCCGAAGCCACGCCTGAGCCACTGATGGAACCAAAGAGCATATTGGAGACAATGTTCGTTTGCGCCAAAGCGCCAGGGAAAAAGCCACTGATGATTTTTGAAAAATTGATCAAGCGAATGGCTATCCCGCCGCTGTTCATGATATTACCCGCTAAGATAAAAAACGGAATAGCCAGCAAGGCGAACGAATCCAAGCCCACAAACAAACGTTGAGCGGAGGTGACCATCGCCCCCTGGCTTGGCAAAATAGTCAACATTGCCGCAAAAGAGGAAATCCCGACACTGATACTAATTGGTGTGCCGATAATCAAGAAAATACCGTGCCGACGAGCATGATCAAGGCCGCTGTTGATGCTAAATCCATAATGACTCCTTATTTCAAATGGTGCAGAGCGCGCGCGAGTTTGAGCTCGTTGTAGAGAAAATAAAAACAATCATCGCGCCCGAGATAGGAATGCCTGCATAAATCGCCCCCATGGGGATTTGCAAGGCGGAGTCAAGCTGCCACATTTGTCGCAGCGCGGCACTGTAGCCGCCAATAATCATAATGCTCAGGGCAAAAATGGCGGTGGCCAGCTCTGAGATCATATCCAAAATAATTTGCATTTTCGGGCTGCATTTGAGTTTGACATAGGCAATCGCCATGTGCTCACGCAGGCCAAACACATAGGCACCCGCCAGCAAAATCAGCCAAATGAAAAGATAGCGCGAGAGCACTTCGCTGACCGCACTTGGGCTGTTGAAAATATAACGCGACACCACTTGATAAGTAATCAGCACCGTCATCACCGCCACAATCACAATGCATAGGCCTGCGGCTAGTTTATCGAGGGCGAATTTCACCTTTTCAAGATAGTCAAAAAAACGATTTTGTTCGAGTTGTTGCATACCATACCTTTATAAATGCACCGCCGCAGTGCAGCGGCGCATTTCGATATTATTTTAATTTTTCAATTTGCTCATATAACGCTTTTTGCTCAGGGGTTTTCAGTAATTCCATGGTTAGCGGTTTACAGCTTTGTTGGAATTGGCTTGAGTCCACCTCAGTAAACGTTGCGCCTTTTTCTTTAGCGAGGGCTTCAGCTTTAGAGATTTGCGCATTCCATAGCTCAAACTCTTTTTTGGTGCTGTCTTTGGCCAGCTCACGCAAGGTTTTTTGGTCTTCTTCCGACATGGTTTGCAAGAAGTTGGTGCTCACCACCACTAAATCCGCCACCATCAAATGCTGCGTGCGTGAAAAGTGCGGTGCCACTTCGTATTGTTTCAAATCAGCGTAGGTGATTTCGTTATTTTCTGCGCCATCAAGTACCCCTTGTTGAATCGCGGTGTAGACTTCACCTTGGTTCATTGGCACGCCAGTGCCGCCCATGCAGCCGAGCATTTTGATCATGGTATCTGATTGCATCACGCGGATTTTTTTGCCTTTCATGTCGTCCATGTTTTGCACCGGTGCTGCTTTGGTGTATACACTGCGCGCACCAGCGGTGTAGGCTGTCAACACTTCAAAGCCGAATTTGTCGGTGGATTTGAACAAATTATCTAACACATCCGAGGTGAAGACTTTTTCTTGGTGGGCTGAGTTGCTGTAAAGGTATGGCAAGCCCAACACGGCGAAGGTTTTGTCGTAGTTTTCAACCAATGGGTTGGCCACCACCGCCATTTGAATCGCGCCATTTTGCACTAATTCCAGTGAAGCGCGTTGGTCACCGAGCAGCTCATTTGGATAGACGTTTAATTTATAACGGCCGTCGGTTTTTTTGTATAAATTGTCGCTTAAATATTGCAACGCTTCAAACTGCGGGTGTTTGTCTGATTGGTTGAATGCCACTTTCAACTCGGTGGTGGCATAAGCTGAAAACGCCGCGCCCATAGCCGCCGTCACCGCAGCCAGTTTGAATAATTTTTGTTTTAACATAGACTCTCCTTAATTATCGGTCAAATCGAGCAAAAATTGCTTTCCCCAGTGATTCTATGGGTTTAATGCGCAAGATTCAAAAGATTCCGAACGCGACTTTTCCGTTTTGTGACTTGAGTCTAGTTTTTTTGAAACACTGTATTATTTTAGAGAGAAAAATATTTGAAAGGCTAAAGTGCGGTGGATTACACGCGCAAAGAAAACCTAAAGTGCGGTTTTCAGGCAACAAAAAAGGGCGAGTGAATCGCCCTTTTTATTCAGCATCAATTATTTGATGATTTTGGCTACAACGCCAGCGCCGACTGTGCGGCCACCTTCACGAATCGCAAAGCGCAAGCCTTGGTCCATCGCGATTGGGTGGATCAGGCTAACAGTCATTTTGATGTTGTCGCCTGGCATAACCATTTCTACGCCTTCTGGTAACTCGATTGTACCGGTTACGTCAGTTGTACGGAAGTAGAATTGTGGACGGTAGCCTTTGAAGAATGGAGTGTGACGGCCACCTTCATCTTTAGACAATACGTACACTTCTGATTCGAAATCAGTGTGTGGTGTGATTGAACCTGGTTTAGCCAATACTTGACCACGTTCGATTTCTTCACGTTTTGTACCACGCAACAAGGCACCGATGTTTTCACCTGCACGACCTTCGTCAAGCAATTTACGGAACATTTCAACGCCAGTTACGGTTGTTTTCGCAGTTGGTTTGATACCGACGATTTCAACTTCGTCACCAGTGCGGATGATACCACGTTCAACACGGCCTGTTACCACAGTACCACGACCAGAGATTGAGAATACGTCTTCGATTGGCAACAAGAATGGTTGGTCAACCGCACGCTCTGGTTCTGGGATGTAGGTGTCAAGGTGGTTTGCCAGTTCAACGATTTTTTCTTCCCACTCAGCGTCGCCTTCCAATGCTTTCAAAGCTGAGCCGCGCACGATTGGGCAATCGTCACCTGGGAAGTCGTATTGAGACAGAAGCTCACGCACTTCCATTTCAACCAACTCTAACAATTCTTCGTCATCAACCATGTCACATTTGTTCAAGAACACGATGATGTAAGGAACGCCTACTTGGCGGCCTAACAAGATGTGCTCACGAGTTTGTGGCATTGGGCCGTCAGTTGCAGCAACCACGAGGATTGCGCCGTCCATTTGCGCAGCACCAGTGATCATGTTTTTAACATAGTCGGCGTGTCCTGGGCAGTCAACGTGGGCGTAGTGGCGAGTTGGAGTATCGTATTCAACGTGTGAAGTGTTGATGGTGATACCACGCGCTTTTTCTTCTGGCGCGTTATCGATTTGATCAAATGCACGTGCTGCACCACCGTATTTTTTAGACAATACAGTTGTGATAGCAGCAGTCAAAGTTGTTTTACCATGGTCAACGTGGCCGATTGTTCCCACGTTAACGTGCGGTTTTGTACGTTCAAATTTTTCTTTAGACATTTTAAGTCCCTCTAAACAAACACGGTTATCGATGGTTCTCTACCACATTAACCTAATGTAGATTGTAATCACGCAAGATGAATGGGAAAGCAAGAATAAAAAGACGTGGTGCTGATAGGCAGATTCGAACTGCCGACCTCACCCTTACCAAGGGTGCGCTCTACCGACTGAGCTATATCAGCGTTGGAGCGGGCAGCGGGAATCGAACCCGCATCATCAGCTTGGAAGGCTGAGGTAATAGCCATTATACGATGCCCGCGTTCTTATTCATCTACCCCGATCATCAACTAGGAAATAGAAAATGGTGGAGGGAGAAGGATTCGAACCTTCGAAGGCTGAGCCGGCAGATTTACAGTCTGCTCCCTTTGGCCGCTCGGGAATCCCTCCACTGTACTTGCTTGATGGTGCCGACTGCCGGAATCGAACTGGCGACCTACTGATTACAAGTCAGTTGCTCTACCTGCTGAGCTAAGTCGGCGACGTAAACAAGTGAGGCGTATTATAGGCATAATAATTTTGCTGACAAGTGTTTTTTGCAAAAAAAGCGGTTTTTTCTCTTTGTTCGATTAATTTTCAGACAAAAAACCGCACTTTGCATCACTATTTTGCCTTTTTACGCCTGCGCTAAGCGCGCCAATAATCGGTCCATGGCTCGATAGCCTAACGCTTCACTTAAATGAGGCCGCTCAATGCTTGCGCTGCCCTCGAGATCAGCAATGGTACGCGCCACGCGCAAAATGCGGTGATACGCCCGCACCGACAAGCCAAGCTTGATTAGCGCGCTTTCTAAAAACGCGGCATCGCTTTCGCTCAGCGCGCAGTGCTTTTCCAGCGCTTTGCTTTGCAATTGCGCATTGACACAGCCATTGCGCGCCAACTGCAACTCGCGCACGCGGTGCACCTTTTCGCGCACCTCCACCGTGCGCTCGCCACGATCGCCCCCGCGCTGCAAGCTGCCCGCGGGCAGCAAGGGCACTTCGATGGAGAGATCAAAGCGATCTAAAAACGGGCCTGATAAGCGGTTGAGATAACGCATCACTTGCTGTTGCGAGGCGCGGTTGTGGTTGCCTTGGTAATGCCCTGTCGGGCTTGGGTTCATCGCGGCAATCAGCTGAAACTTAGCGGGAAACCGCACTTTGGCACTGGCGCGCGAAATTACAATCTCGCCTGATTCCAACGGCTCACGCAGGGCGTCAAGCACACGGCGCTCAAACTCGGGCAACTCATCTAAAAACAACACGCCATTGTGCGCCAACGAAATCTCGCCTGGTTTCGGGTTCGAGCCACCACCCACTAAAGCGGCCAACGAGGCGCTGTGATGCGGTGTACGAAAGGGCCGCTCACGCCAGTATCGCCGATTGATTTGCGTTTGAATAAGGCTGGCAATCGAGGCGCTTTCAATCGCCTCTTCGTCCGACATTTCAGGCAAAAGTGCGGTCAAGCGACTAGCGAGCATGGTTTTGCCTGTACCCGGCGGGCCTAAAAAGAGCAAATTATGCTGGCCGGCGGCGGCGATGGTGAGCGCGCGTTTGGCGTGCTGCTGGCCGATGATATCCGTTAAGCACAAGTGCGGTTTGCTCTCTTGCGTTTCAACGCGCGGCATCAATTGCGCCACGCCGAGCTCCTCTTGGCCTTGCACAAAGCTGGCGACTTGCAATAGCGTTTCGGCAAAGTGGGTTTGGGTTGAACCAATTAAACTGGCCTGCATGGCGTTTTCACGCGCAATCACCAACTCGCGCTGGTCTTTTTGCGCCGCCAACACAGCGGGGATCACCCCAGCCGTGCCACGCAACTCGCCTGTTAGCGCCAGCTCGCCTAAAAATTCATAGCGCGAGAGATTCTCCGCGCTGATTTGGCCTGAGGCGGCTAAGATCCCAAGGGCGATGGCGAGATCGTAACGCCCGCCCTCTTTGGGCAAATCCGCCGGCGCCATGTTGATGGTCATGCGCGCCACAGGGTATTCAAAATTGGCGTTAATCAACGCACTGCGCACGCGATCGCGCGCTTCTTTCACCGCCGCCTCAGGCAGGCCAACGAGGGTGAGCCCAGGTTTGCCGCGGCTGATGTGAACTTCAATGGTAATCAGTGGGGCTTGCACGCCAATGCAAGCTCGGCTATAAACAATCGCCAATGACATGTTGCCTCCTTTTTTGCTTAAGGATAGTCAAAGTGCGGTCAAAGGCGAGCAGGCAAACGGCGTTTTACGACGACGATCGCAAATCAGGCAAAAAAAATGCACGCCCAAGCGTGCATCGTAAGTGGTGTGGAATTAACCGCGCAGTTGGTTGACCAGCTCCACCGCTTCGCGGCTTAAGCGGGTCACTTCATCCCAGTTGCCGGCGGCCACGGCGTCGTTTGGAATCATCCAAGAGCCACCCACGGTTTTCACGCAGCTCAGCGCTAAATAGTTGGCCACGTTTTTCGGGCTGATGCCGCCAGTTGGGCAAAAGCTCAGCTGTGGCAAAGGTGCCGCGATGGCTTTCAGCACTGGCGCGCCGCCGTTGGCTTCGGCTGGGAAGAATTTCAAGTGGTCAAAGCCCAGCTCAAGTGCGGTCATCATTTCAGATGGAGTGGCGGTGCCTGGCATCATAGGGATGTCGCTAGCAGCGGCGTGTTTGAGTAAATTCACGCTCGCCCCTGGGGAGATGATGAATTTGGCGCCAGCTTCCACGGCTTTGTCGTATTGCTCTGCGTTGAGCACAGTGCCTGCGCCCACTAACGCTTGTGGCATGGCCTCGCTGATGGCTTTGATGGCGTCTAACGCCACTGCGCTGCGCAAGGTGATTTCAAACACATTGATGCCGCCAGCACTTAAGGCTTGCGCCATTGGTACGGCGTCTTTTAAGTCTTTGATCACCATCACTGGCACCACAGGGGAGGCTGAAAACACGTCACTTGGTTGAATTTTCCAACTCATAATTGATCCTTTTTAAAGATGAAACATTGTTTCTAAATATAACAAAACTTTTTTGCGTTGTCGCCAAAATGATTGCGCGTTGTGATCTAGGTCACTTGTTTTTGTCACTTTTTGGCAAAATCGGGTCAAGTGCGGTTTTTAGCCGAGTAAGCACCGTGGCAAAATCACCGGTAATCGGCACCGTCAGCACATCGGCCTCGCCTGTTGGTGGCTCGAGTGCGTCAAACTGGCTTTGCAACATCGCCTGCCCCATAAAATGCCCTTGGCGGGCGGATAGGCGCTGTGCAATTTCATCAAAACGGCCCTCAAGATAGACAAACCGCAGCGCCGTGTTGCCCGCGCGGATACGCTCACGATAGGCGCGCTTCAACGCCGAGCAGACAATAATGCCCACCTCCCCTTTCGCCACTAAAGAAAACGCCGCATCGTTGATGCGCTCAAGCCACGGTGCACGGTCGGCGTCATCAAGCGGCGTGCCGCTGGCCATTTTAATAATGTTGGCTTTCGGGTGAAGGTCATCACCGTCGATAAATTTTAGCTGTAAATCCCGCGCGGCGGCCTGGCCGAGGCTGCTTTTGCCCGTGCCAGACACGCCCATTAAAATGATGGCTAAACCCTGCATAAACGCTCCTGAAAAAAAACATCAGCAAAGCGCTGATGTTTTGAGATGATTATTGCGCTGGCAAATAACGCATTGGGTCAACGGATTTGCCTTTGTAGCGAATTTCAAAGTGCAACTTCACGCCGTTGGTGCCAGAGCTGCCCATTTTGGCAATTTGTTGGCCCGCGCTGACTTGTTGCTGGTCTTTAACCAAAATGGTTTCATTGTGGGCGTAGGCACTCAAATAATCATCGTTGTGTTTGATGATGATCAAGTTGCCGTAGCCACGCAAGGCGTTGCCGGCATAAACCACACGGCCACTGGCCGCGGCGTTGACCGCTTGGCCACGCGAGCCTGCGATATCAATCCCTTTGTTGCCGCCATCAGCCGATGAAAAGCCTTGCAAAATGCGCCCTTTGCTCGGCCAGCTCCAGCGGATGTTTGAAGTTGCCGGCGGCGGTGGCGTAACGCTCGCTTTTGCCGCCACGGCACTGCCAGCTGAGGCCACCACGCCCGTGCTGGCGCTCACGCCTTTGTTGCCCGCCATGGCCGGGTTGCCGACGGAGGCTTTAACTGGGCCGCTGATGCTGCCATCAGAGCCAAATTTGGTATTATTCGGGCCTGAGGTGTAAGTCACCGCCGGCTCCGCTGGTTTTGGTGCTGGCGCAGGGGCTGGCGCAACCGCACTTTGTGTCGCCGCTGGCGCTGGTGCCGGTGCGGCGGCTGGGTGGCTTTCGCCAATTTTCAGCACTTGGCCGACTTTCAGGCTATAAGGCTCGCTCATGTTGTTTTTGGCGGCTAATTCTTTCACGTCCATGCCTGAAATATAGGCAATCAAGAACATGGTGTCGCCTTTGCGCACGGTGTAGGTATCGCCTTTGTAAAAGCCTTTGTCGATTTGGTTATAAATCGGCGCGTTGGTGGTGGCATCACGCGGGATGGTGAAATCTTGCGACACCGCTTTAGCTTGGGTTTTCACGGTGCTAACCGTTTTTTGCGTGTGAGCGGCTTGGGTTTGCGCGTGGCTCACCGCACTTTGGGTTTGCAGTTTGGCCTGATTGACCGCACTTTGCGCACTTTGCGCACTTTGTTGCACATCACCAATTGGTTGAGAAATGGCGCTTTGCACGTTTTGTTGAATATTTTCTGTACTCACGTTCATGCTCTCAGGCATGCTTTGTGGCTGCAAGGTTGGCTGCCAGCTGCCATTGCTTGCGCCGGTGTTTTCAACCGGTTGCATAATCCCAGGGGAGAGTGCGCCGTCGGCACTTTCAACAGGGGCAGGGTTATTGCTCGAGCAACCTGCCAAAGCCAGCGCCAAGGCACTGAGCGGAAATACAATTGATACTTTCATGAGATAATCCTTTAGAATTTATTTTCGTAACAAAAAATAAGCAACAATAGCTAAGACTACCACGCTCCAACCGATCACTTCAATAGAGCGGCGCAGTTTCGCCTCAATTTTTGGCCCACCCCAAGCAGCGAGTTTAGCCACCAGCAAAAAGCGTGCTGCACGCGAGATAAACGCGGTGGCCACAAACGGTAAAAACGCCATTTGCATCACGCCGCTGGCGAGGGTGAAAATTTTATACGGAATCGGCGAGAAGCCGGCCACAAACAGCACCAGCACGCCCCATTGGTCAAACCAGGCGATCACTTGGTTGAATTTGTCCAAATAGCCAAATTGCACAATGTAGTGGTGCAGCCAGTCATAAGCAGCAAAGCCGATATAATAGCCCACCATGCCGCCCATCACGGAGGCCAGCGCGGTGATCAGCGCCATGCGCAGCCAGCGTTGTGGGCGGGTCATCGCCATTGGGATGAGCATCACATCCGGTGGAATCGGGAAGAAAATCGCTTCAATAAAACTCACCAGCGCCAGCCAATAAATGGCCAAGTGGTGGCGGGAATATTGCATGGTTTTGTCATACAATGTGCCAAAAATATTCACTGCACATCTCCTTTAATTAACGGCACAAACCGCACTTTTTCAATGCGTTGCAGCTGGTATTGCTCACCAATGCGGGTGACCAGCTGCAGCTCTTGCTCGTCGCCATCAAGCCCCACGGGCAGCACCATTTTGGCGTGCTGCTTAAGCTGCATAATCAGCTCAAAGGGCATTTGCTCGGCGGCGGCGGTGACGATAATGGCATCATACGGCCCGCGCTCGGCCCAGCCTTGCCAGCCATCGGCATGGCGCAGATGGATGTTGTGCAAATCGAGCTTTTTAAAACGCCTAAGCGCCTGCCACTGCAAGCGTTTGATGCGCTCCACGCTGTAAACTTGCGCACACAATTTGGCTAAAAGTGCGGTTTGATAGCCGCTGCCGGTGCCAATTTCAAGCACCTTAAAGTGCGGTTGCAAGCCTAAAAGCTGGGTCATTTTCGCCACGATATAAGGCTGCGAGAGGGTTTGCCCCTCGCCGATCGGAATGGGTTGATTATCAAAGCAGCGCTGGGCAAACACCTCATCAACAAACAGCGTGCGCGGCAACTCAAACATGGCGCTGAGCACGGCCTCGTCACGGATGCCTTGTTGATAGAGTTTTTCCACCAGCTGGCGTTGATAAAAGCGAGACATCAGTCGCCGTCCACCCATTGGCGCAATTTGTCGAGAGACTGATGCGCGGTCATGTCGGTTTGAATTGGGGTGAGAGAAACATAGCCGTTTTTCACCGCGTGAAAATCCGTGCCTTCGCTGGCGTATTCTGGCAGGCCACTCACGCCCACCCAATAGATGCTCTCACCGCGTGGGTCAACTTGTTTGACCAACTCGCTGGCGCATTGGCGGTAACCCAAATGAGTCACTTGCTTGCCTTTAAGTTCCTCAAATGGCACATCGGGCACGTTAATGTTGATGATTTCATGCTTGCCCAGCAAACTTGGGTAGAGTTTTTCAATCATCTCGCACACCACTTTGGCGGCGGTGTCAAAATAGATTCGCCCATCAAGCGACACCGCAATCGACGGCAAGCCTAAATGGCGGCCTTCAAGCGCGGCGGCGACGGTGCCGGAATAAATCACATCATCGCCGAGGTTGGCACCCGCGTTGATGCCCGAGACGACCAGATCAATCGGCTCTTGCAGCAAGCCGTTGAGCGCCAAATGGACGCAATCGGCTGGCGTGCCATTGACGCAATAATCGCCGTTGGTCAGCTTGTGTGGGCGCAGGGGCTCAACCAGTGTCAGCGAGCTTGACGCCGCGCTGCGGTTGCGATCGGGGGCGACCACAATCACCTCGGCAAATTGGCGCAAGGCGTGCGCCATCACTTGAATGCCTTGGGCGTGGATCCCATCATCATTACTTAATAAAATTCGCATTACATCCCTTCATCTTCAAGGTGGACTAATTCGCGCACCAGCGCGGTGGCATAACTGCCCGCCGGCAGCGTGAAACTCAAATGCAGGCCCTGGGCATCAAAGTGGTATTGCAGATCGCGTGGTTCCACGCGCAGCGCGCGGCGATCACTTTTCAGCCGTGCTTGGCTAAGCAATTGGCACAAGGCGCTGCGCTCGGCCAGCACGCCTTGCTCAAAGGCCAGTGCGGCGTCTTCACTCAGCGCGCCTTGCTCGCCCATCATCGGTGCGGTGAGTTGCACATCTTGCGCGTCTAAACGCTGCTGGGTGGCGGCCAAATCGTCTTCGTGGGCGATAAACCAACTGTGCGAGCCGGCCAGTTGCACCGCATCGCCACGCAAAACGCTGCCCGCCAAGCCACGGTCAATGCGCGCGCTGACCACTTGGTTGAACAGCTCACTGCGCGCCGCCGAGAGGTAAAAACTGCGCTTTTTGCGATCGCGCACTGAAATTTCGCCTTTCGCCCAGCGTTCAGCTTGGGTTAAGTTATTGCCCTCGCGGCCAAAGCGCTGCTCGGTGAAATAGTTGGCAAAACCGCACTTTTGCACGTTTTCAAGCCGCGCGAGCAAGTCGTCATCGGCTTTGGCACCGCGCAACAAAATGGCAAAACGGTTGCCTTGCAAGCTGCCGATGCGAATTTTCCGATTGTGCCGTGTGACCTGTAAAATCTCCACGCCATCGAGCGCAAAGGTGCTGAAATCCGGTGTTGGCTTGCCTGGCAAATGCAGGCAAAACCACTGCTCGGTCACGCCATGGCGGTCTTTTAGCCCCGCATAGCTCCAATCGCGCTGGCTGATGCCGGCAAATTTAGCCAGCTTTTCGCCCACAAACAAGGTGTTGCAATCGGTTTTGCGCACATACACCGCGACAAATTCGCCCTCACCCGCCATATCATAACCGAGCACTTCTTGGACAATAAAATCCTGCGGCTCGGCCTTGAGCCGTGCGTGTTGGCGCGGTTCGCCGTAAAGATACGCCAGCATCATTGTGCCACCAACAGCGCCACCGCCTCGCAGGCGATGCCTTCACCACGGCCGGTAAAGCCGAGTTTTTCGGTGGTGGTGGCCTTGACGTTCACCTGCGCCACATCACACGCCAGTACGTTGGCGATGGCTTGGCGCATGGCATCAATGTGTGGGCGCATTTTTGGCAATTGAGCGATGATGGTCACATCGACATTGCCCACCACCCAGCCGCAAGACCGCACTTTAGCATACGCCTCGGCGAGCAGCACTTTGCTGTCAGCGTTTTTGTACGCCATGTCGGTATCAGGGAATAATTTGCCGATATCGCCCAGTGCCGCTGCGCCCAAGAGCGCGTCGGTAAGCGCGTGCAAGGCCACATCGCCGTCAGAGTGCGCCAGCAAGCCCTTGTCAAACGGCACGGCCACGCCGCCGATAATCACCGGCCCCTCGCCGCCAAAGGCGTGCACGTCAAAGCCGTGCCCAATTCGTATTGTCACATCTCTCTCCGTTGTAAATAAAATTCTGCCAGCGCCAAATCTTCAGGGCGCGTGATCTTAATATTATCCCGCCGGCCTTCGACCAAGTGCGGTTTGTAGCCAAGCAGCTCCATCGCGCTGGCATCATCGGTCAGCTCAACGTGCTCGCCAAAAGCGCGGGCATAGCCCTCACGCAGCAAACTGACCGGAAAGAGCTGCGGTGTCATCGCCTGCCACAGCAACGTGCGGTCGACTGTCTCGCTGATGTCACCTTCGCGGTCGGCCAGCTTGAGCGTGTCTGTCACCGGGCAGGCTAAAATCGCCCCGTGCGGTGCATCAGCAGCCAGCAGTTGATCAATGTCACTTAACTGCACACAGGCGCGCGCGCCGTCATGCACCAGCGCCCAAGTATCATCCTCCAGCGTGCACAGCGCGTTATAAACCGACTGCGCGCGGCTCGCCCCGCCTGTCACCAACCGCACTTTTGCATCAAAGTGCGGTTTGAGGGCGTCAATCCAGTGGTCGTCTTCAGCCACCGCCAGCACAATCTCGCCAATGGCGGGATGCTGCGCCAGCCGGCTCAACGTGTGCTCAAGCACGGTTTTGCCCGCCAGGGTCAAATACTGTTTTGGGATACGCGCGCCCATGCGGCTGCCCACGCCCGCAGCGGGCACAATGGCGGCAATACGGCGGCGCATCATTGATACTCGTCGGATTTGACTAAGCGGTAAAACACCTCGTTGGGCTTGACCATGTCATGCTCAAGGCGGGCGCGCTCTTCAATGGCCTCAACGCCCTCTTTGAGGTCTTTAATCTCGGCCATAATCAGCTGGTTGCGTTGGGTCAATTGTTCGTTTTCTTGCTCGCGCGCGGCGATCTCTTGCTCCACGGCGCTGTGTTGCACATAGCCATTTTTGCCAAACCAGAAACTGTATTGAAACAATGCCACCAGGGCGATTAAAATAAGAATGAGAACGCGCATAGTCTGTCCTTGAGTGTCAATTTGGTATAGTTTACCTTGAAATGGCGCGAATGTGGAATGACAAAGGCGATCTTGACGCAATTTTTAAGGAATCCTATGGCTAAATCGAATTATATCACCCGCCCTGGCTGGCAGGCGCTCGACCAAGAGCTGAAATTTCTCTGGCGTGACGAGCGCCCGAAGGTGACTCAAGCGGTCTCGGATGCCGCCGCACTGGGCGATCGCAGTGAAAACGCGGAATACATCTACGGCAAGCGCCGCCTGCGGGAAATTGACCGCCGCGTGCGCTTTCTCACCAAGCGTTTGGAGGTGCTGCAAATTGTTGATTATCACCCCAAACAAGAGGGCAAGGTGTTTTTCGGTGCGTGGGTGGAATTAGAAGACGAGCAAGGCGAGAAGCAAGCCTATCGCATTGTCGGCTGTGATGAATTTGACCCGCAAAAAAACTGGATTTCGATCGACTCACCTGTAGCGCGCGCGCTGATTGGCAAGCAGGTGGACGACGACATTTGCGTGCAAATGCCCAGCGGTAAGCGGGTGTGGTATATCAATAAAATTTGGTATCAGACAACGTGATCGGCTTGCCGAGCACGCGGATAAAGTGCGGTTGAAAGTGCTTTCTCGCCGCCAATTTCGCGCTGATGGGGCGAATGAGGACAAAACTCAGCGCGGTGCAACTGGCGATCACCAAGGCCTGCAACCATTCAGCCTCCAGCCACTGGGCACTGGCCACAGCGCTGAGCACCAAGGCGGCCAGTGGGGCGATATAAAGTAAAAGTGCGGTCAAGATCATCGAGCGCTCTTGCAGGCCAATTTCAATGCGCTGGCCGGCTTGGACCTCGGGGCTGACCACGACACTCAGCAACAGATGATCTTGCCCCTCGCCACCCAGCTCAGACAGGGCATGCGCGCCGCAGCTGGCTTTGGCGGCACAGCCACCGCAACTTTGCTTGGTTTCACACCGCACTTTGGCGATGCCGTCGCGCACGCTGACCACTTCCGCCACCTCAATGAGCATTATTTGGCACTCTTGCTGAAGGTGATGTCTTTGACAATTTGCTTGGCGGTAATCAGCGGGATTTCACCAATCAGGGTGATTTCGTGGTGATTTTCACTCAAGGTGTAGATTGTGTTGTTCTCCTGCTGCCAGGCGTGCTCGCCCAAATTGTCGCTGATATTGGGGTTGAGGTACAAACTAAACGAGAACAAGCCGTCGCTAAACAGCAGGCTTTCGAGCTCGCCGATGTCGGTTTGGTATTTGTCATGCTTGCGCAGCTCAAAGCCAGGTGGCAGCCAGCTGAGGTGCCAGTTTGGGTCTTGCGCGGGCGCATCGCCCTCTAAGGCGATCACCGGCGGCAAATGGAGCTGCTCAATCGGGGCAATCAGCCCTTTAAGAGTGTCGCCTTGGGTGAGCGAGGTCACGCGGAACTGCTCAAGCAAATTGCCGTTGCGATCGAGCATATCGCTGCGCATCAGCAAGTGGCTGGCGGAGTCAATCCACAACACATATTGGTAGCGAAAATCATCTTTCGGCAAAATCCGCACCACCTGCGCAATGCGGTTGGCAATGCGCGTTTTGCCCGCATCGATAAAGTCGTAATGGGCTTTGAGCTTGTCAAAATCGGCATAGACCGCACTTGGCAAATCGTCGATAATCGCATTGGCTTTAAGGCTAAAGGGTTGATAATTCGAGCCAAAATAGCTGACGATGTCGTCGCGCTGAATAATTTCTTGGCGCGCACCATCAAGCGAAAACAGCTGGGCGTAGTGCTTGCCGTTGTGGTAAAGGTGGCGGTACTGATAGCTATTAACCTCATTTGGCATCAGCTTCACAAAGGTGATGTCAAAGTCGCTGTTGCGCCACGCGGCGGTCATTTGCGCTAACGCATCTAGGCTACTGCGCTGGGTTTGCTCCGCCGCCACGGCCTCACGCGGGGCGTCGTCTGCCAGCAGGGTTGAAGGATAAAGTGCGGTTGCCGCCAGGCACAGGGCGAGCAGATAAGAATTGTGCTTCATTGATACATCCAATGCAAATAAATTCACCACCCAAAGGTGGTGAAATCCGTCATCAGCATTTTAGTCATTGTGGTTAGACACATGCTCTAAAGCGGGGCCATTCACACGGCGTTGCAGCTCGTGGTTTTGCAGCATCAAATTGATGCGCTTGCTTTGTTGCTCAAGCTGATCTTGCGTTGGCAAATCTTTGCTCGGCGCGTTGTAGCTCACTTGCTGCAAGTTGTTGGTAAACGGCAAGGTTTGCAACACCGGTGTTTGCGCAAAGTTGCTCTCTTGGCCGTTTTGCATATACGTTTGCACGCCAAACACCGCCACTAGGCAGACGCTGGCAGCCACCGCCACTTGGGTGAGTGGGGCAAACCATTTTTTGAGCGTTTGCGCAAACGGATGAGATTCAACCTCATGCGGGGTGGGTTGATCGCACTCAATGGTGGCTTCTGATTCAATCAACATCGCCATTTTTTGGGTAAAATCACCGCCTAATAGCACCTCGGATTCGTTGCGCATCACGGCACGCACGAGATGGTAATGTTGCCAAGTTTGCTGGAGCTCTTCATCCTGACAAAGCGCATCAAGGGCTTGATTGTCTTGATGTTCGCCGTCTAGATAGGCTGAAAGTAACTCTTTTTGCATTTTGATCTACTCCGCTTTATGACTTATGTCGTCGTTAATGTTCGTTGCTCATTAAAGGGGCGATTTTGCTGTTGATGATTTCCCGCGCGCGGAAGATGCGTGAGCGCACTGTTCCAACGGGGCATTCCATAATTTCAGCAATCTCTTCGTAACTCAGTTCCTCTAATTCGCGCAACGTAATCGCTGTTTTTAGCTCTTCTGGTAGCGCGGCTATCGTTTCAAAAATCACATCTTTTAACTCTGACGATAGCACCAAATTCTCCGGTGTATCAATGTTGCGTAACCCGTCACCTGTTTCATAGCCCTCCGCATCATCGGCTTGGATATCATCCCCCGGTGGGCGGCGGCCTTGCGCCGTGATATAGTTCTTCGCGGTGTTCACGGCAATGCGATAAAGCCAGGTATAAAACGCACTATCTCCACGAAACAAATGCAACGAGCGATAGGCTTTAATAAATGTTTCTTGCACCACATCAGGAATGTCATTGGCAGAAACATAACGCGTTAACAGACCGGCAATCTTGTTTTGGTGGCGCGCAACAAGCAAATTAAATGCTTTTTTATCACCATGCTGAGCCTTTTCTACCAGGGCTTGATCTGTTAGTTGTTCACCCATCGTGAGCGAATCTCCTTCACGTTTTACGCTAACATTCCATGCTCTGACAGTAGGTCGTCTTAAAACATTAGAGCGTAGTTTTTCTCAAAAGTTCAAAAAAATTTTATTTCGAGGCCAAATGTTGCTGAATCAGCTGCACAATTTCGCGCAGTGCCTCAGTGGGAGCGGCTTCTTGGTTCATCAGCCAGCGGAAGAGTTGAGGGTCCGTGTAGCCTAAAAAGGCCACAAAATTCGCCTGTTGCGCCTCGCTTAAGCTGTCAAACCGTTCTTGATAAAACGGCATAATCATATAATCCAGCTCCAGCATGCCACGGCGGCACTCCCAGGCTAATTTCAATTTATTGTACTGCGCCATAAACTCACCTTTTTAGCAATGTTGGCCGATAATAGCATAAATAAGGCCAATTAAGTGTGTTTCAAGTCACAGGATACAAAAGTGCGGTCAGCCGCCCACAAAAAAAGGCGAGCACTGCTCACCTTTTTTACGCCAAAAGCGAATTATTTGATTTTGGCTTCTTTATAGATAACGTGTTTGCGCACAACGGGATCGTATTTTTTGATCTCCATTTTTTCTGGCATGTTACGTTTGTTTTTGGTTGTAGTGTAAAAATGGCCAGTTTCAGCAGTTGAAACCAGTTTGATTTTTTCACGAGCACCTTTTGCTGCCATGATTTAGCTCCTTAGATTTTCTCGCCTTTAGCACGAAGATCAGCTAACACTGCATCGATGCCTTTTTTATCAATAATACGCATACCTTTGGCAGACACGCGCAAAGATACGAAACGTTTTTCACTTTCCACCCAAAAACGGTGAGTGTGCAGGTTTGGTAAGAAGCGACGTTTGGTCGCGTTCATTGCGTGCGAGCGGTTGTTACCAACGACCGGACGCTTGCCTGTTACTTGACAGACTCTAGACATTGTTCATTCTCCAAAAAACTTAATTAAGTTTACGCTAAGCGGTTCGGATCCCATCAGGTTACCTCGTCAGGCACATGACCCGACCCGCAACGATATTAAAGGTGGGGGATTATACCCATTTTTTTTCGCTTTCTCAAGCCCCAATGCGGATTTTTGCAAATCTACACCACTTTTACGGCGCTGGGTTGAGCCAGCCTTGTTCTGAAAAGGCCAAATAACAGCCGTGGCCGATGATGAAATGATCCAAAACCCGCACCTCAATTAACGCACAGGCGCGTTCGATCTTTTCAGTGATCGCGCGGTCGGCTTGGCTGGCGCGCGCCACGCCCGAGGGGTGATTGTGCGCCAAAATGATCGCCGCGGCATTAAGTGAAAGTGCGGTTTTGACAATCTCCCGTGGGTGGACGGCGGTGCTGTTGATGCTGCCGAGAAACATCTCTTCATGGCGCAATAAGCGGTGTTGGTTGTCTAAAAACAGCACCACAAACACCTCGCGCTGCCTGCCCTCCAGCAGGCTTTGTAAATAAGTGCGCGCCAGCTCAGGCGAGTCAAAGCTCGGCTTGGCTTGCAATTGCTGCCCCAAGTAGCGCTTGGTCATCTCAATGCTGGCTTGCAGTTGCACAAATTGCGTGATGCCAAGGCCTTTGACCGCGCAAAAGGCTTTTTCATCGGCGCTGAGCAAATAGCGCAGCGAGCCAAATTCCGCCAGCACCGCTTTGGAGAGCGTCATCACCGAGCAGCCTTTGATCCCCGTGCGCAGGAAAATAGCGAGTAACTCGTCGTCGCTTAACGCGCTGGCACCGCACTTTAATAATTTTTCGCGGGGTAATAATCCGTCCATAGCGTCCTTGTTTGATACAAATAACCGCACTTTGCGCGATTTTTGCCGCCATTGCCAGCCGTTTTGGCGCTTGTTACGATCGCGCTCGTAAAATTACCTCATTTTGGCGAATTTATGCTGTGCGCGCGGCGTGAAGATGCTACAATGTGCGATCAATTTTTTAATCACGACGGAGAAACCATGAGTCGTCAGAAAAAAACGCGCAAAATCAGCGACATTATGCCCGCGCGCAAGGCCGACAAACCGGCCGGCCAGCCGCGCCGCTCAAGCCGCTATGAGCTTGATGCCAAAGCGCGCGAAGAAAAACGCAAGAAAAAACGCAAAGGCCTGCCCTCTGGCAACCGCCACAGCGCCAGCCAACACAATGATAAAAACCAAAGTGCGGTTGCGCGCGACCCGCGCGTGGGCAGCCGCAAGAAAATCCCGCTGATGGTGGAGTTTGTTAACAAGCCTGAAAAAGGCCAAACCATCGCCCCTATAAAAGCGGAAAAACCCGCCAAAGCTGACCCGATGGCGGAGCTGACCGCACTTGAGAATAACGAGTGCCTAAACGCGCTGCTCGACCAACTCGATGCGGGCAAAACGCTCAGTGCGGAAGATCAAGCCTTTGTTGACGAGTGCCTGGCGCGCATTGATGAGCTGATGCAAACCCTCGGCCTTGATGAAGATGAAGACGACGAAGACGATTTGTTAAAACGCTTTTCGCAAGTGGACATCAACCAATTTAGATAATTATGAGCACCATTCAAATTTTACTTTTTGTGGGGATTGTCATTGTGGTGGGGCTGGCCGGCTGGGCGGGCAGCTTGATGCTGGCGGTCAATAAGCAAAAGCAGCGCATCAATGCGGTGAAACTGCGCCAATTTGACTACGCCAAAGAGAGCATTGAGATTATCGCCAACGCCATGCTGCGCGATGAGTGCAACCTCTCAGAAGGGGTGATTCGCATCAACGGCCTGCTAGCGAACATAGGCGGCATGGCGCTGCGTGACTACCCGGCGATGTTCGCGCTGTATGACACGGTGAAAGCGATGCCGATTTTAGACGAGCGCCGCGCGCTGAAACGTAACGAGCGCATGCGCTATGACCTCACGCGCGAGGCCAAAGAGGCCGAGCTGCAAGCGGCCATTTTGGACGATGCCCGCCAATTGTTACAGGATTTACAACACAGGAAACTTTATGTCTGAGATCGTCTGGGACCTCAAGCTGATTCAAAAATATAACCAATCAGGCCCGCGCTACACCTCATACCCAACCGCACTTGAGTTTAACGAACACTACAGCGAGCAGGATTTCCTGCGCGCCGCCGAGCGCTACCCCGACCGCCCGCTGTCGCTTTATGTCCACATCCCGTTTTGTCACAAATTGTGCTATTTTTGCGCCTGCAACAAGGTGATCACCCGCCATCAACACAAGGCGGATATCTACCTTGATTACGTTGAAAAAGAGATTCTCCACCGCGCGCCGCTGTTTAAACAACGCACAGTGACGCAAATTCACTGGGGTGGCGGCACGCCAACTTACCTCAGCGAGGCGCAATCCGCGCGCTTGATGGCGATGCTGACCGACAACTTCACGGTGGCCGATGACGCGGAAATTTCCATCGAGATGGACCCGCGCGAAATTGAGCTCTCAATGCTCGATCACTTGCGCAAAATCGGCTTCAATCGCCTGTCGATGGGGATTCAAGATTTCAACAAAGACGTGCAGGCGGCGATTAACCGCATTCAAGATGAAGATTTTATCTTCGCCTTGATGCAAAAAGCGCGCCAGCTCGGCTTTCACTCAACCAATATTGATTTGATTTACGGCTTGCCGTTCCAAACGGTGGAGAGCTTTATGCAAACGCTCAAGCGCGTCAGCGAGCTCAACCCCGACCGCATGAGTGTGTTCAACTACGCCCACCTGCCCGCACGTTTTGCAGGCCAGGCCAAAATCAAAGAGCAAAACCTGCCACCGGCGGCAAGCAAGCTGACCATTTTGCAAAACACGATTGAAACGCTCACCGGCGCAGGCTATCAGTTCATTGGCATGGACCACTTTGCCAAGCCCGACGATGAACTGGCGATTGCTCAGCGCAACGGGGTGCTGCACCGCAACTTCCAAGGCTACACCACGCAAGAAGAGGCGGATTTGCTCGGCCTGGGCGTGTCGGCGATTTCGCTACTAGGCGATCACTACGCGCAAAATGAAAAAGTGCTGAAAGAGTACTACACCGCGGTGGAAGCGCACGGCACGGCGCTGGCCAAGGGCTTTGTGATGAGTGAGGAAGACTGCCTGCGCCGCGATGTGATCAAAGCGCTGATTTGCAACTTCCGCTTGGATTTCGCGCCGTTTGAGCAGCAATATGGCATTGATTTCAAACAGCATTTCGCCCAAGATCTGGAGCTGCTGGCACCACTGGCGGAAGATGGCCTGCTGACCATCACCGATCACAGTATTGAGGTCAGCGCCAAGGGGCGACTGTTAATTCGCAATATTTGCTTGTGTTTCGACACCTACTCACGCCAGCTGGCCAAGCGTCAGCAGTTCTCACGCATTATTTAAATGTGACCGCACTTTAGCTCGACCGCACTTTGCCTAAAGTGCGGTTTAGTTTTCAATCAAGGGTTGTAGGCTGGCGTGCTCACGCTTAAGGTTTTCAATCATCACATCATAATGGCGCACGCGAATCAGCGCATGCACAATCAAATAGCAGGCCACCACAATCAAAATGATGTTAATCGTGCTGATCAAACTCAGCACCAACCACACGTGCTCGATTTCGTAATATTTTGAGGTGGCAATCAAGGCACTGAAAATTGCTAGCGGCAGCGCCAGCATCGAAATGCCAATGCGCATCGAAGCCAGCACGGTGCGCTTTTCCGCCAGCACCAATTGCAGCTGGTTGATGCCTAAAATGTCCATCGTGGTGTTCGAAGTGGGCGTTGTGTTTTGCATAAGTTAACGTAAAAAGTCAAAAATTGTGGTTAACACCGCATGACGAATGTGGTCACGCTCGAATAATAATTCATGCTTGGCATGGGCAATGGATGTGCACTGCGCATTTTTAAACAGCGCCGCACAGTTTGCAATCACCTGATTGCAGACAATCGTATCCTTTTGCGCTTGAATAATCAAAACTGGCAGGTCGAGTTTTTTTGCCGCCGCAGGCAGGCGTTGCATAAAATTCAAGCACTGGTGCACCCAGCCAAAGGTCGGCCCGCCGATCGTCAGTTTCGGGAAGCGGCGAGAAAGGCGATTGACCCATTTCATGCGCGTTTTGCACGCGCTGAGATCGTTGTTGTGAATATCCACAGGGCGATAGTCGGTTTTGCCAGGGATGTAGCGCTGGCCTTGGCCGAGCAGCACCGCCAAATTCACCAGCACGCGGTCCACCACGCCACGCTTAAGCGGCAGGCCAAAAAGCGGCGCGCTGAGCACCAATTTGTCAAAACTGTGGGGGTAGCGCGCGAGATAATGGGTTGCAATCAACCCGCCTAATGAGTGGCCAAACAGCACCTTGGTGTGATAATCCGCTAAATCGTCAATTTGGTGGATCACCGCGTCTAAATCATCGAGATAGTAGTGAAAATGGTCAACGTAGCCCTTTTCCTGCGCGCGCAAAAGCCGGCCAGAGTAGCCCTGCCCGCGGTGGTCAAACAGCATCACATCAAAGCCGGCGTGATAAAAATCATAGGCCACCTCGCTCCATTTGAGCATATTGCCGCCCCGCCCGCTGACCAGCACAATCAAGCGCCGCTCGCGGCTGTGGCGGTGGCGGAAAAAGCGATAAGCAATGGTGCAGCCTTGCTGGCCTTGCAAAAAGGCAATCGGAAAGTCAGCAATAAAACGGCTCAACGTATTGAGCACAAAATGGGCAAAGTACGGTTCTCGATGCTGCATAGGGGTCCTTGCGATGGGTTCGTTGTCATAATGGAATTTTTTTGCCTGAAATGCAATGGCCATCCCCGTGACGCGGTGCAATATGCGCAAATTTTCGCCACAAAATGGCGATAGATAAAGTTAGTTAAAGTGCGTTGTGATGCAAATAAGTATCATTTATAGTGATGCCTCTTAACGACAGACATGAGGAACTTACTATGAAAAAAGTCACAACACTTGCCTGCCTAATGCTTGCCAGCCTTGGCGCGCACGCCCACTCGGTTTGGATTTATGGCGAGAATGACGCCAAGCAATTCCAAGCGGACATCAATTACGGGCATCACTTTGGCGAGCCTGAAACCATCGCCGAAAAACGCGTGAGTTTGTTTGAAACACCTGTGCTCACCAGCGAAAGCGGCACCCAGCCCCTCACCCAGCAAGGGGAAAACTACCATTTTGTAAGCGACAAAGCGCTGGCCAAGGGCACTTATATTTTAAGTGTGGATTACAAGCCAACATTTTGGACCAAAAAAGCCGACGGCAAATGGGAGATGAATAAAACTCGCCACGATTTCCCGGATGCGCAGCTATGTGAACGCGCCGCCATGCGCGGGAAAAGTATTGTCCGCATTGATGATGACGGCAAATTCGCCACCCACGCACTCGGCAAAGGCGTTGAAATCACGCCAATCACGCTGCCAAGCCGGATTAATAAAGACGTGGTGTCACAATTCAAACTCACCAAAGACGGCCAGCCGCTTGCCGATGTGGTGATTTTGGGCGCCTACCAAGGCTTTCACAAAAATAGCGATGACATGCACGCGTTTTACGCCAAAACCAATCAAGACGGCGAGTTTTTATTCAAACCGACCGTGGCGGGGCGTTGGTATTTAACAGCTGAAGTGGAAGAGAAATTCCAAGACGAAAAACACTGCGATATCGACATGGTGGAAACCACCCTCACCTTTGATGTGAAATAAAAAAAGTGCGGTCAAATGACCGCACTTTGCTTTTTAAACCGCTTAGCCAAACAAGCCTAACTGTTGCGCGATAAACAACAGCGCGAAGCCGGTGAGGTAGACAAGCCCCACCACAGAGAGGACAAACAAGCCGCCACGCACGCGGTGCTCACCTTTCATCACTAATAACAAGTTCAAGAACGCGAACAATGGCGTCAACACGAATGAGGCGATCATCGCGAATTTCAGCATTGGGCCTAAGGCGTTGTTGAAGAAAAACAGCACCACCAAGCCTGAAATGGTGGTCAAGGCCAAAGCAACGTTGAGCACACTTTGGCGGGTGTGTTTTTTGTTTAACAACAAGCGGATGCTCTCCACGCTGGTGCGGGTGTAGCCGTCGATCACGGTGATGGTGGTGCCGAACATACACGCAAAGGCGATAAACGCAATCAACCAGCGCGACCAATCGCCGATGGTGTAGGCATACATATTAATCAGCTGGGCGATGTATTTGCCGCCGACTTTTTCCACCTCAACGCCAGAGCCGTATTGCACCAGCGCACCGAGGGCTAAGAAGACCAACGCCAAAATCGCGGTGCCGATGTAGCCGACGTTGAAGTCAAACAAGCCGTCTTTGTAGGAGAATTTATTCAAGCGGCGCTTGGCCACCACCCACATTGAATTGACGGCCGAGATTTCAATCGGTGCAGGCATCCAGCCCATCAAGGCCACGATAAACGCCAGCGCGCCCATATTCCACGGTGTTGGGCCGATGTAATCGGGCGCGGCCACCGCACCGCGGCTAAAGGCGATGACCACAGCAATCACGGTGCAGACCGTCAAAGCAATCATAATCACCTTCGAGATGCCATCTAAAATGCGGTATTTCCCGAATAATAAAATCGCTAGGCTTAAGAGCAACACCACCAAGCTCAGCAGTGGCAGCGGCACGCTAAATGGCAGCACAAAGGTTAAAATCACCGCACACAACAAGCCCACCGCAGCGGTGTTCACCACGGTTGCGAACAAATTCATGATGGTGAACATCCACAAATAAAATTTGCCTTTTTGGCGGTAGCCTTCAAGCAAGGTGTTGCCGGTGTCTAGGGTGTATTGCGCACCAAAGCGGAAGAACGGGTATTTAAATAAATTGGCCAACACAATAATCAGCGCCAGCTGCCAGCCGTAGATGGCGCCTGACTGGGTGGAGGCGATAAGGTGCGAGCCGCCCACCGCGGCAGAGGCCATCAAGATGCCCGGGCCTAACGCGCGTAATTTAGAATTCCAGTTTGACGTATCGTTCTCTGGTGTCGGTGTGGCATGTTGCATAATGGCTCCTTAGTTTACACAGGCAAGCCACGAAGGTGCACATTGGGCTTGCCTAACTCGTCGTAAAATAACATTTTTATCTAGAAATCGTGCAGAAAATAAAATTTCATAAATCAAACAGCCACTAATGTAGGGAGCGGCTTAATTTTGATTTTATTTAATATTCAATAAACTAGCAAACAAATTTTAACAAAATCACAACAGTTAGACCGCGCTTTAATAGAATAAAATGCTATATTTTGACCAAAAGCCGCATTTTTGTGATGTTTTATGATGATGCGCTAGCGAGATGTTCGCCAAGAAGGTGACGCAAGCAGAGGAAAATAAAAAAGTGAAAAATCAAAGTGCGGTCACAAAAACCGCACTTTTATCATTTAAGCAAACACGCCAAGTTGTTGCGCGATGAACAACAGCGCGAAGCCGACAAGATAGATGAGGCCGACGATCGACAGCCAGTAGAGCCAGCCGGTGACGCGGTGCTCGCCGCCACGCACGAGGCTGAAGTTGAGCCAAGCGTAAACAGGCGCAAAGACAAACGACATGATCATGGCAAATTTCAGCATTGGGCCGAGGGCGTTTTTGAAGAAGAAGATCATCACAAGGCCGGCGGCCACGTTGAGGATAATCGACAAATTCACAAAACTTGGTCGGCTGTGCTTTTTGTGCAGCATGATGCGCAAGCACTCGAGCGTGGCGCGTGAGTAGCCGTCGATTACCGCCAAGGTGGTGCCGAAAATGCACACAAAGGCGATAAATGCGATGAGGTAACGCGCCCATTCGCCGATGGTGGAAACATACATATCAATCAGCTGGCCGACGTATTTCATGCCTGCGATTTGCACTGTTTCACCCGCGCCAAATTGCACCAAGGCACCGAGGGCGAGGAACACCAGCGCTAAAAGTGCGGTGGTGATGTAGCCCACGTTAAAATCAAAAATCCCGTCGCGGTAAGACACCGGCGAGAGGCGCGATTTCGCCACCACCCACATGGAGTTGAAAATGGTGATTTCCATCGGCGCTGGCATCCAGCCCATCAACGCCACGATAAAGCCCAGCGCGCCCATGTTCCACGGGCTTGGGCCGATGTAATCGGCAGGTGCCACCGCACCGCGGCTAAAGGCAATCGCCACAGCAATCACGGTGGCAATAGTGAGTGTTAGCATGATGAGCTTGGACACGCCGTCAAGCAGGCGATATTTACCCATCACCAAAATCACGGTGCTGACAATCACCACGCTGACGGTGAGCACTGGCACATCAACATGGAACGGCAAAATAAAACTGGTGATCACCGCACACAGCAGCGCCACCGCAGCGATATTGACCACGCTCATGATCAGATTGGTGATCAAAAACGCCCAGATGTACCCTTTGCCCTTTTTCATATAGCCGTCGAGCAAGGTTTCACCTTTATCCAAGGTGTATTGCGCGCCAAAGCGGAAGAACGGGTATTTAAATAAATTCGCCAGCACGATAATCAGCGCCAGCTGCCAGCCATAGATGGCACCAGCTTGGGTGGAGGCGATTAAGTGCGAGCCCCCAATGGCGGCCGAGGCCATCAAAATGCCAGGGCCGAGGGCGCGCAGTTTAGTGTGCCACGTTGATGGCATGTTTTGTGTGAATGGTTGCATAACTGCTCCTTAAGCTATCTTGCAGGCTTACCTGCAAGTGAAAATACACACGTGCGCTGTGGGTGAGCGCACTCACTGGCGTTAAATCACGCCAAATTGCTGCGCCACAAACAACAGCGCAAAGCCGATGAGATAAATGAGCCCTGCAATCGAGAGCCAATACAGCCAGCCGCTGACGCGATGCTCACCGCTGCGCACCAGGCTGAAGTTGAGCCACGCATAAACCGGCGCGAAGACAAACGACATGATCATGGCGAATTTCAGCATCGGGCCGAGGGCGTTTTTGAAAAAGAAGATGAGAATCAACGCAGCGATAACGTTGAAGATAATCATCAAATTGACATAAGTCGGGCGACTTTCTTTTTTGCGCAAAATCACGCGGATGCTCTCAAGCGAGCAGCGCGAGTAGCCGTCCATCACCGCCAGTGTGGTGCCGAAAATGCACACAAAGGCGATGAAGGCAATCAACCAGCGCGCCCATTCGCCGATGGTGGAAACATACATATTAATCAGCTGGCCGACGTATTGAACACCGGCGATTTGCACTGTTTCGCCCGCGCCATATTGCACCAAGGCACCAAGGGCGAGAAACACCAGCGCTAAAAGTGCAGTGGTCAAATAGCCCACGTTGAAATCCAAAATGCCCTCTTTGTAGGACACCTTGGTTAGCCGGCGCTTGGCGGCCACCCACATGGAGTTGCACACGGTGATGTCCATCGGTGCCGGCATCCAGCCCATCAAGGCAACGATAAAGCCGAGCGCACCCATGTTCCACGGGCTTGGGCCGATGTAATCGGTTGGCGCCACCGCGCCACGGCCAAAGGCGATCACCACCGCAATCACAGTGGCGAGCGTGAGAGTGAGCATAATCACTTTAGACACGCTATCAAGCAGGCGGTATTTGCCAAACACCAAAATCAAGGTGCTCACCAGCATCAAGGTGACGGTCAGCACAGGCACATCCAGGGCGAAAGGCAGCATAAAGCCCATGATCACCGCGCACAACAGCGAAATGGCGGCGATGTTGATCACGCTCATCACCAAATTGGTCAGCAAAAAGGCCCAAATGTAGGCTTTGCCTTTTTGCATATAGCCCACCAGCAAGGTGTCGCCCGTTTGTAGGGTGTATTGCGTGCCAAAGCGGAAGAACGGGTATTTAAAAATGTTCACCAGCACAATAATCAGCGCCAGTTGCCAGCCATAAATCGCGCCAGCTTGGGTGGAGGCAATCAAGTGTGAGCCCCCAATGGCGGCCGAGGCCATCAAAATGCCCGGGCCAAATTTACGCAGCCGCTCACGCCATGGCGTGGGCTGTGAATCGACAGAGAGTGATGGTTGCATACGTTATCCTAGAGATGATTATTATTTATACGTTATTATGTGCCGCGTGAGGCAGCGGCAAGAAAGTGTAACGATTAAACAGACTGATGGCAATAATTCTTTGCAGCTGGTGTAAAGTTTGCTCAATTATTGACAGCGTCGGTAAAGCCCTAGGGTCAGCCACAGCACAATCAACAACAGCGCTTGTGCCGCCAACGGCACCCAGTGCCACGGCGCGTGCTGCCACACGGCGAGCAGGTAATCCCCACCGAAGCTGGCACCAAGATAATAACAAGAGAGGTAGAGCGCGCTGGCCAAGGCGCGGGCGTGAGTGGCACTTTTGCCCACCCAGGCACTGGCGAGCGCATGGGTGAAGAAAAACCCGATGGCGCAAATCAGCAAGCCGAGCACCATCAGCCACAGCCAGCTGCTCATCAAGCAAGCAATGCCGAGCATCAAAATCAGCCAGCCGATCAGCATCCCACGCGGGGCGTTAAAGCGGCGGCTAAAGCGCCCCGCCATCGAGGCGGCAAAGGTGCCAGAGAGGTAGCACAAAAACAGCATCGACACCTGCGAGGTGCTCAACTGCCACGGCGCGCCTTGCAGCCGCAAGCCGACCACGGAGTAGAGATTGATAAACATCCCAAAGCAGATGCCGCTGATGATAAAAGTGCGCCACAACAGCGGGTTTTTAATATGCCCGCACAAGTTGGTGACCATCGCGCGCACGCCCAGCGCCTGTGGGCTAAAATGCTGCTCACGCGGGAGGTAAAGTGCGGTCAGCGCGGTGCCAAGCAAGGTGATAACGCCCGTGAACACCATCGGCGCGTGCAAGTCAAACCACTGCGCCAAAAAGCCACCAATCAGCCGGCCTGAAATGCCGCCGATGGAATTGGCCGCGATGTAAATCCCCACCGCTGAAACAACCGCACTTTGCTCAAACTCCTCGCTGATGTACGCCACCGCCACCGCTGGCAATCCTGCGAGCGCCACACCTTGCAAAAAGCGCAGGGCAATCCACATGGAAATCGAGTCACAAAACATCAATGAAAAGGTGAAAAGTGCGGTCAGGCTGAGGCTAATAATCATCATCAAGCGCCGCCCGTAGCGGTCGGCCAAAATCGCCCACGGGATCAAGCACAAACTCACGCCCAGTGAGGCGGCGGCGAAGATCCAGTTAGCCAGCTGAATGCCAACTTGATAGCGCTCAGCAAACATCGACAACAGCGGCTGCACGGTGTAAAGATTACAGAACACCAAAAACGAAGAAAACGATAAAAGTGCGGTCGCTCGCCAATAGGCTTGGGTTTTTACTCGGATCATGCAGTTTGCCATTAACAATTTGTTTACATCATAGCGAATAAAAAATCATCATTCCATAGCCAAGGTGGCAAAGTTAGCCCACGATCACAAAATGCGCGAGAAGGCACCGCGCGGAGTGCACTTTTCACTTTATTTTTCGGCCATTTCGTTTTAGTCTATGCGCTCAATATTTTCAAGGTGGGCGCTATGCTGCTGAGCATTTTATACATTATTGGAATCACCGCCGAGGCCATCACCGGCGCGCTGGCGGCAGGGCGTGAGAAGATGGATCTCTTCGGGGTGATCATCATCGCCTCGATGACCGCCATCGGCGGCGGCTCGATTCGCGATATGCTTCTTGGCCACTACCCGCTTGGCTGGGTGGCGCACCCGCACTATATTTTAATCGTAGCGGGTGCGGCGGTCGCCACCGTGTTCACCGCGCCGCTAATGCGCTATTTCCGCACCGTGTTTTTGGTGCTCGATGCCTTGGGCTTGATTGTGTTTTCCATCATCGGCGCGCAGGTGGCACTCAGCATGGGCCACGGCTTTATCATCGCCTCGGTGGCGGCGGTCATCACGGGCGCCTTTGGCGGCGTGCTGCGAGATTTGTTGTGCAACCGCATTCCGCTGGTGTTCCAAAAAGAGCTTTACGCCAGCATTGCACTGTTGGCCGCGGCGATTTATTGGGGGCTACCGCACTTTGGTGTGCCGCACGATTTGGTGGTGATCATCACCCTCATCGCGGGCTTTGGCCTGCGTTTGTTGGCGATCTATTTCCGGCTGTCACTGCCGGTGTTTGACTATCAAGAAGAGCCGATTCAAAGCGAGCCATTATTGAAAAAATGGCGCAAAAATCGCAAAAAATAACCGCACTTTAGCCCACCACTTCAAATTTCAGCACATAAAGTGCGGTTTCACCCGGGTAAATTTCGCTGATCACCGCTTTTAACTGTTCAAGCGTCATATTTTCTTGCGCGGCGTGCTCGTCATTGAGCGCATCAAAGGCAATCGGCGTGACGCTTAAAATGCGAATGTTGGCAAAGTGGCGGTCGTTTTCATAGGTGCTGACCGCCACCACGGTGTTGGGAATGTAGTCTTTTTCATCGCGATTGCGAATGGTGATGGTTTTGCGCCCGGCGATAATGTCGCGCTCAAAACGTTCAAAAAAGGTGATTTTGCTTGCATCAAAGGCCATAACGCGCCACTCCTTGTGTGATTTCCGTGAATTTATTTCACAGTGTTTGCTCAACTGTAGTAAACTATCTTAACGCGTTTTGAAAAATCATAAAGGTACACTATGCAATATTTAATCGCTCCGTCTATTTTATCGGCGGATTTAGCGCGCCTTGGCGACGATGTGGCCGAGGTGCTGCGCGCGGGCGCCGATGTGATCCACTTCGATGTGATGGACAACCACTACGTGCCCAATTTAACCTTCGGCCCGCAGGTGTGCAAAGCGCTGCGCAACTACGGCATCACCGCACCGATTGACGTGCATTTGATGGTCAAACCCGTTGATCGCATCATCCCTGATTTTGCCAAGGCGGGCGCAAGTTACATCACGTTCCACCCTGAGGCGAGCGAGCACATCGACCGTACTTTGCAATTAATTCGCGATTGCGGCTGCAAGGCCGGGCTGGTGTTCAACCCCGCCACGCCACTGAGTTATCTTGATTATGTGATGGATAAACTCGATGTGATTTTACTGATGTCGGTCAACCCAGGCTTTGGCGGCCAGTCGTTTATTCCAAGCACGCTGGAAAAGCTCCAACAAGTGCGCCAACGCATTGATGCAAGCGGCTTTGATATCCGCCTTGAGGTGGACGGCGGCGTGAAAGTCAACAACATTGGTGAGATTGCCCAAGCCGGTGGGGATATGTTTGTGGCAGGTTCCGCCATTTTTGAACAAGATGATTATAAATCAGTGATTGACGCCATGCGCGCCAACCTCGCTGAGGTGAAAAAATAAGAGAATAAGATGAGTCAATTTAAAATTATTGGATTTGATTTAGACGGCACGCTGGTCGACAGCCTGCCTGATTTAGCCTTGTCGGTCAACCAAGCGCTGGCCGAGCATGATTTGCCGCAAGCCCCTGAAGAGCTGGTGCTCACCTGGATTGGCAATGGTGCCGATGTGTTGATTTCCCGCGCGATTGCCTGGACACAAGCCGAGCTTGATGAAAGTGCGGTCGCCCACATTAAAGAGCGCTTCAATCACTATTACGGCGAAAACATCTGCAACAAAAGCCGCCTTTTCCCGCACGTGAAAGACACCTTGGAAACGCTGAAAGCGCGCGGCTACACGCTGGCGGTTGTCACCAACAAGCCAACCCGCCACGTTGTGCCGGTGCTCAAGGCTTTTGGCATTGACCAGCTCTTTAGCGAAACTCTTGGCGGGCAATCCCTGCCGAGCATCAAGCCGCACCCGGCGCCGCTGCTCTATTTGTGTGGCAAATTTGGCGTGTATCCAAAACAGTTGCTGTTTGTTGGCGACTCGCGCAACGACATTCTCGCTGCCAACAACGCCGGCTGCCCCGTGGTGGGCTTGACCTACGGCTATAATTACAATATTCCGATCAGCGAATCCAAGCCTGACTGGGTGTGTGATGATTTCGCCCAACTCCTCGAGATTGCAAAATAATAAGGACCCCTCATGAGCAAACCTATTGTATTTTCAGGCGTTCAGCCCTCTGGCGAACTGACTATCGGCAACTACCTCGGCGCACTGCGCCAATGGGCGAATTTGCAAGACGACTACGACTGCCTATTTTGCATTGTTGACCTTCACGCCATCACCGTGCGCCAAGACCCCGCCACACTGCGCAAAGCCACGCTTGACACCCTTGCGCTTTACCTCGCCTGTGGCATTGACCCGAACAAAAGCACCATTTTTATTCAATCCCACGTGCCGGAGCACACGCAACTGGCGTGGGTGCTCAACTGCTACACCTATTTTGGTGAAATGAACCGCATGACCCAGTTCAAGGACAAATCCGCCCGTTATGAAGAAAATGTCAACGTCGGCTTGTTCACCTACCCTGTGCTGATGGCGGCGGATATTTTGCTCTATCAAGCCAACCTGGTGCCCGTGGGCGATGACCAACGCCAGCATTTGGAAATCTCGCGCGATATCGGCCAGCGTTTCAACTCGCTTTACAACGCGCCGTTCGCCATTCCAGAGGCCTTTATCCCGAAAGCGGGCGCGCGTGTGATGTCGCTGCTGGACCCGACGAAAAAAATGTCAAAATCAGATGACAATCGCAATAATGTGATTGGCCTTTTAGAGGACCCAAAAGCGGTGGCGAAAAAAATCAAGCGCGCCGTGACCGACTCCGACGAGCCGCCGGTGGTGAAATACGATGTGAAAAACAAAGCGGGCGTGTCAAACTTGCTCGAGATTCTCTCTGGCGTGACAGGCAAGCCGATTGCCGAGCTTGAAGCTGAGTTTGAAGGCAAAATGTATGGCCACCTTAAAAGTGCGGTCGCCGATGAAGTCGCCACCATGCTCAGCGAGCTGCAAGCGCGCTTTCACCACTTCCGCAATGACGAAGCGCTGCTTGATCGCATCATTCGCGAAGGCGCTGAAAAAGCCCGCGAGCGCGCCGCAAAAACATTAAGTGCGGTTTACGACGCCGTCGGCTTTGTGGCAGGCAAATAGTATGCGATTTCCTGTTGATTTGCACACCCACACCGTGACCAGCACCCACGCTTACAGCACGCTGCTGGAGTACGTTGCGCAGGCGAAAAAGTGCGGTGTGCAACTCTTTGCCACCACCGATCACGGCCCAAGCACGGCGGACTCGCCCCACCCGTGGCATTTTTCCAACATGAGCATCATCCCACGCGTGATTGACGGCGTGGGCATTTTGCGCGGGATTGAGGCCAATATTCTCAACGAGCAAGGCGACATTGACTGCGACGATCGCATGCGCGGCAGTTTGGATATTATCCTCGCTGGCCTGCACGCGCCCGACATCGCCCCTGATGACAAACGCGCTAACACCCACGCCTTGGTTAACGCCATTCAAAGTGGCTTGGTGGATGTTATCACCCACCCGGGCAACCCGCGCTTTCCAATTGAGATCGCCCCTGTGGTGCAAGCAGCTCATGCGCACAATGTGGCGCTGGAGATCAACAACTCCTCGCTGGTGCACTCGCGCCAAGGCAGCGCGCCCCATTGCTTGGCGATTGCTAAAGCCATTCTAGAGGAAGGCGGCCTGATTGCGCTAGGATCCGACTCACACTTTGCCAGCTACCTCGGCGGCTTTGAACAAGCCTGGGCGATGCTCGAGCAAATCGACTTCCCTGTTGAGCGCATCATCAATCGCAGTGTGCAGGCCACGCTGGATTTTCTCCACGCGCGCGGGCACAACGTGATGCCTGAATTGTCTTCACTCAAATAAAAAGTGCGGTCAACACCGCACTTTTGTTTTCTCAGATGAGATTAGGCTTTGCGCAATTGCACTGCAACCGCTTGACCGGCCAAGGCTTTGGTATCCACGGTCAACACGGTGGCATCACCGTTTTGTTGCGCTTTAACGCGCTCGTTATTGGCCACGTCCCATTTGCCTTTCACGCTCACACGAATTTGTGTGGCGTTTTGGGTTGGGTCAGAGAGTAACAATTGCAGGCCTTCAGCGGTTTTATCACACAAGGCAATTGCCGGTTGCTCAAAGCTCAACTCACCGTATTGGCCTTTTTCCCACACCGCCCATGCTGTGAGGTTGTCATGCTTGGCCACTTGCGCTTTGGCATCGTTTTGCACCACTGCAAACTTGCTGCTTTTCGCGTGTTTTTCAGTGTCCGCCTGGCTGGCTTGTGGCAAAATTACCCACGCGGCAGGGCTGGCTTTTTTGTCATGCAAAAAGTGCAATGAGGCCCATTGGCGAGTGAGTTTGTCTTCAGCGCCCGCGGCTTTGCGCGCTGGGTTGATTTCAATCCAAGAGCCGCTGCGTTCAGCCACTTGCGCTTTCACCTCGCCTGATTGCAAGAACACGTAACCGGCCACGCCGTCTAAGTGCGCCCATTTTGGTGCGTTGAGGGTTTTCTCGCCTTGCACTTTTTCACCGTCAATCACCCAGGCTTTGTCGGATTTTTCACCCAAATTGCGCCCTTCGACTACGGTCAATGCTTGCTCGGCGTCAGTTTTGACATCGCTGACCATTTCCAGCATGCCTTCAGGGCTGCCAAACCACACGCGGCGTGCGTGCAAGCCGTCTTTATCCGGCCCAATCAAATCCATGCCCGCAAAGCTAAAGCCATTGTAGGTCACGCCACCTGTCCAGAGGTTATCCGGTGTTTCGTGGCCCCATTCGCCCGCGGCTTGGCGCTCAAGTGGGTGAGTGTCGACTGTGGTGCCCACCGGTGCGGCGTAATCCAAGGTTGGCCAAAAGCCGTTTTCAAATTGCCCCATGTCATCTGGCAGATACAAATAGCGCATGCCAGAGCCGGTGCGTGAGGCCAGTTCGTTTTCTTGGTTGCCGCATTCATACCACGCAATGCGTTTACTGCACATTGCAATGGCCATCGACCACGTGCCTGTGCGGTGGACTAAGCGGTCCATCGAGTTGAACATTTTCGGTGTTTTGCTCGCCGGCGCACTCTCGCCGCTGGCTAACACATCACCCACCAACGCCAAATACGGAATCGAGCCTTTGGTGGCCAGTGGATCGTAGGTGTTGCGCTCAATCCAGCCTTTGCAGATGCTCTTCCAGCGTTTGCCAATCGCTTCAGGCGCGCCTTGGGCCAGTTGCAAAATCGCTTTCATGATTGACGCGCCGTGCATTGAACTTGGTTCAGTGATGCGAGAAACTGAGCGGCCACGCACGCAGTCAAGCACTTGCCCGTCCACAATCACTGGAATAAAGGCTTCATCAACTGTCCAATAAACTTGTTCTAATTGTTTGGCTGGCACTTCAAAGGTCGAATGGCTGACCAAGCCAAAAATCATCGCTAAACCACTGATTAACACATCGCCATAAGAGCCGGTGTAAGGAATCGTATTGTGTTGAATGAAAGAACCGTCTTGATAGAAACCATCGCCTTCGGTGACTAATTTCCAGGTTTCAGGCAAGCCTTCTAAGGCGTGGTAAACGCGCTCTGGATTTTGGGTGGCCAAGGCGGCACAAATCACCGCACGGGAAAGGTCAAGGCGGTTGGCACCCGTGGCGAGGGTTTTATCACCGGCTTTGCTGTCGGAGCCGGCGGCATTGGTGGTGCGCAAGAACCATGGGTCTGGCACGAAGAAGTTCACACCCGCGGCGGCGGCTTGCATCACATCACTTGGCAGTTTGTCGTGCAACAAACACATCATGTCGCCCACCGCACGTGAGGCGCCGCTTTCCCAATCCCACCAGTTGCCGTATTCGTCTTGCCCTGGGTGATAGCGCAATTTCAAGAAATCCCGCAGCGCGGCAATTGCATCTTGCAGCACGTCGTCTTTTTGATAGTATTTTGACCCAGGTGTTGCCCAGCCGAGCGCCAAATCCAACGCGCCACGCGCCGTTTTGGTAATGGCTGGTGATTTTTCTTCTGTCAAATCAAATGCTTTGAACACGCTGGTGCGGTTCGGTTCACGGATTAAATCCGCAAGTGTTTTTTCCACTTTGCGATCTAAGCCGCCGATGGCTTTGGCAAAGCGCTCATCACCTTCTTTGAGCAGGTTGCGCCCGGTGATGATATCCCCCCAGCGCACGCACAGTTGTGCGTATTGATCTGCGCTCAGTTGTGGGCGGCTGGCCGCAACGGCTTTAAACACGCCAGAAAATGCGAACAACACCCCAGCCCCCGCGGTGCCCGCGAGGAATGTGCGACGATTTAACCCCATAGTAAACTCCTTAACAATTGCTGTTTTATAATCCAATCAAATGCGAATATGTTAATAAAACAATGTTTCAAGTTCTATATGAAAAGTGCGGTTTTGTGGGCTGCGTCACATTTTATGAAGTAAAAGTGCGGTCGGCTAACCGCACTTTGGTTTTTTAGGCTTTTTTCGGCAGGAGTTTGGTGGCAAGCAAAATCACACCGCCGCACAGCACGCCGAAAATCACAGTGGCGATGAGGTTCAAAATGCCGCTATCGAGGCCGTAGTCGGCAAAGGCGTGATGCAAGATGTCAAGATTATGCACAATGATGCCGCCGCCGACTAAAAACATCGCCAGCGTGCCAACCACGCTAAGCGCACGCATAAAATACGGCATCACGCGGATAATCCCGCGGCCAACGGCTTGGCTGACCGCACTTTGCTTTTTCATCAGCCATAGGCCCACGTCATCGAGCTTGACGATAACCCCCACTAAGCCGTAAACAAACACCGTCATGCCCACGGCAATCAGCGCCAGTACCAAGGTTTGGGTGAGCAGTTCATACTCGCTGACCATGCCCAAAGCGATGGTGACAATTTCAGCCGAGAGGATGAAATCGGTGCGGATAGCGCCTTTGATTTTGGCCTTTTCTTGCTCGGGCGTGAGTGCGCTAAGGCCGCGCTCGCCTTCGTCTTTGGCGGGCGCTTTGTGAGCAATTTTTTCCACGCCTTCAAAGCACAAATAGGCCCCGCCGATCATCAAAAGGTAAGGGATGGCGCTGGGTAAAAAATAGGAAATCAAAAGCGCCAAGGGTACCAAAATCAATTTGTTTAACAACGAGCCTTTCGCCACCGCCCACACCACCGGCAGCTCGCGCTCGGCGTTGACACCCGTGACTTGGTTGGCGTTGAGCGCTAGATCGTCGCCGACCACCCCCACGGTTTTCTTGGCGGCAACTTTGGTCATCAGCGCCACGTCGTCGAGCACGGCGGTGATGTCATCAAGCAAGGTTAATAAAGAGGCCAGTGCCATAGTCGCTCCTATTGGTTGTGTTCACAGGCAAGCGCCTTGAGTTGATAAAGCACGCTCAGCGCCTGCTTTGGGCTGAGTTCATCGGGGTCTAGGGCGTTGAGTTGCGCCAGCAGTGGGCTCGGCGCACTCTCCAGCGGCAATAGCGGCTGCACCGCATGTTGGCTCTCCTCCGCCGCCGTTGAATTGGCCTCAAGGCTGGCCAGCTTTTGGCGCGCGAGGGTCAACACCGCTTTGGGCACGCCAGCCAGTGCGGCCACCGCTAAGCCATAACTTTTGCTCGCCGCCCCCTCTTGCACACTGTGCATAAAGGCGATGGTGTTGTCGTGCTCGAGGGCGTCTAAATGCACGTTAAACACGCCTTTAAACTGCTCTGGCAGCACGGTGAGCTCAAAATAGTGGGTCGCGAATAAGGTCAGCGACCGCACTTTTTGTGCCAGCCACTGAGCACTCGCCCATGCCAGCGCCAGCCCGTCGTAGGTGGACGTGCCACGGCCAATTTCGTCAATCAACACCAAACTGTGCTTGCTCGCTTGGTGCAAAATGGTCGCCATTTCGCTCATCTCCACCATAAAGGTTGAGCGGCCTGAGGCGAGATCGTCCGAGGCGCCAATGCGGGTGAAAATGCGATCAATCGGCCCAATCACCGCACGGGTGGCTGGCACAAAACTGCCGATGTGCGCCAGCAACACGATTAACGCCGTTTGGCGCATATAGGTGCTTTTCCCGCCCATGTTGGGGCCGGTGACAATCAAAAAGTGGCGAGATTCGTCAAGCACCAACGGATTGGCGATAAACGGCCCGCTCATCACCTGCTCCACCACTGGGTGGCGGCCTTGTTCGATGTGCACAATGCGTTGATCACTAAAGTGCGGTACGCGGTAATCCAGCGCTTGCGCACGCTCAGCAAGATTGGCCAACACATCGAGGCGGGCAAGTGTGGCGGCGCATTGCTGTAGCGCGCCCAAGTGCGGTAACAGCACGTCAAAAAGTTCGTCATACAGCTGCTTTTCCAGCGCCAGCGACGCACCTTTGGCTTTCAGCACTTTGTCTTCGTAGGTTTTCAGCTCAGGGATGATGTAGCGCTCAGCGTTTTTCAGCGTTTGCCGGCGCACATAGTGAATCGGCGCGCGCTGCGCCTGGCCGCGACTGAGTTGGATAAAATAGCCATGCACAGCATTATAACCAATTTTAAGGCTATCGAGCCCCGTGGCTTCACGCTCGCGCGCTTCTAAATCTTGCAAAAATTGCGTCGCGCCTGCGCTCAGGGCGCGCCACTCGTCAAGCTCGGCATTGTACCCCTCGGCAATCACGCCGCCATCGCGAATTAACAATGGCGGCACCTCCACAATCGCGCGCACTAAAAGATCATAAAGTGCGGTAAAATCGTCGATCTGCTGCGAAATCGCACTCAACGCCGCCGTTTGGCTGGCATTTAACATCTGCTTGATATCAGGCAATTGCGCCAAGGCACTGCGCAGGCGAGTGAAATCCCGCGGGCGGGCGGAGCGCAACGCCAAGCGCGCGAGAATGCGCTCCATGTCACCCACCTCCCGCAGCAGGCTTTGCAGCGGCGCGATAATATCGTCATTGATGAGCGCCTTAATCACCTGCTGGCGCGCCAACAAGCGCTCGCGCTGGCGAATCGGGTGATGAATCCAGCGCTTAAGCAAGCGGCTGCCCATCGGCGTGATGCAGCGGTCCAGTACCCACGCCAGCGTGTAGTCTGTGCCGCCGCTTAAATTTTGCGTCAGCTCCAAATTGCGCCTGGTGGCCACATCCAGCTCAATGTAATCGCTTGATTTAAGCAGCGAAATCGACTGAATATGCAAAAGTGCGGTGCGCTGAGTTTCTTGCGCGTAGTGCAACAAGCAGCCCGCGGCGCACAGACCGCACTTTGCCTCATGCACGCCAAAGGCGCTGAGATCTTGCGTGCCAAATTGGCGGGTAAGGCGGTCAATCGCTGTTTGATAATCAAACTCCCATTCCGCGCGCCGGCGCAGGCCTGAATAAGGCTCAAGTAGCGCCATGTCGTCAAAGGTTTCAGGGTAGAGCAGCTCCGCCACATTGAGCCGTTGCAACTCGGATTTCACCGCGGCTTTATCGCTATGCTCGCTGATTTGAAAGCGCCCCGAAGCCATGTCCAACGTGGCGATGGCATAGCCTGTTTTGTTGGCAAAAATCGCGCCGATGAGGTTGTCTTGCCGCTCGGGCAGCAGCGCTTCATCACTGAGTGTGCCGGGGGTGACAATGCGTACTACTTTGCGCTCAACCGGCCCCTTGCTTGCCGCGGGGTCGCCAATTTGCTCACAAATGGCCACCGACTCACCGAGTTTGACCAACTTCGCCAAATAGCCCTCAACGGCGTGATAAGGCACGCCCGCCATCGGGATCGGCTGGCCAGCGGACTGCCCGCGCTTGGTGAGCGAAATATCAATCAGCTTCGAGGCCTTTTTGGCATCGTCATAAAACAGTTCGTAAAAATCGCCCATGCGATAAAAGAGCAGCACGTCGGGGTTTTCAGCTTTAATCCGCAAATATTGCTGCATCATAGGCGTGTGTTGGCTGACATCGTCTTGTGGCATGGGCGCACCTTTCGTGGGTAAAAATCAAATCATACTAGGATATTTCGCTGCGATCTAGCGTCATAATTTGGAATAAAGTTCACAAATTCAAAAAAAGATCATTTTAGCTCTTGATACTGTATAACTATACAGTATAATACAGCCATTATGTTGACACAGGCAAACATCGTTTGAGGACAAAATGGACGAAAATAAACAAAAAGCACTTGAAGCCGCTTTAGGTCAAATTGAAAAACAATTCGGGAAAGGCTCAATCATGCGCCTTGGCGACAACAAAACTTTGGATGTTGAGGCCATTTCCACCGGCTCTTTGGGGCTCGATTTAGCTTTGGGCATCGGCGGCTTGCCGATGGGACGCATCGTTGAGATTTACGGGCCTGAATCCTCAGGTAAAACCACCCTGACACTGTCTGTGATTGCCGAAGCGCAAAAGGCCGGCAAAACCTGTGCGTTTATTGATGCCGAGCACGCCCTTGACCCAATCTATGCTGCCAAACTGGGTGTCGATGTCACCTCCCTTTTGGTGTCACAACCTGACCACGGCGAGCAAGCGCTGGAAATTTGTGACGCGCTCGTGCGCTCAGGCGCGGTGGATGTGGTGATTGTCGACTCCGTGGCGGCCTTGACACCAAAAGCTGAAATTGAAGGCGACATGGGAGACTCCCACATGGGCTTGCAAGCCCGCTTGATGTCGCAAGCGCTGCGTAAACTCACCGGCAACATCAAAAACGCCAACTGCTTGGTGGTGTTCATCAACCAAATTCGGATGAAAATCGGCGTGATGTTCGGCAACCCAGAAACCACCACCGGCGGTAACGCGCTGAAATTCTACGCCTCTGTGCGTTTAGATATCCGCCGCACAGGATCGGTGAAAGAAGGCGATGAGGTGATCGGCAACGAAACCCGCGTGAAAGTGGTGAAAAACAAAGTCGCCGCGCCGTTCCGCCAAGCGGAATTCCAAATTATGTACGGCGAAGGCATCTCGCGTGAAGGTGAGCTGTTAGAATTAGCCGTGAAGCACAAAATCGCGAAAAAATCCGGCGCGTGGTACTCCTACAACGATGAAAAAATTGGGCAAGGCAAGGCCAACTCAATTAAATTCTTGAAAGAAAACCCAGCTATCGCGCAAGAAATGGAGCAAAAATTGCGCCAAGAAATTTTGCAAAACCCACAACAAGCGCTGACCGCTGCGATTGAAAGCGACGATGACGCTGTTGAGGAATTTGTGGAAGAATAAGCAAAGGCAAAGTGCGGTCAAACCGCACTTTGATGATTGTTATGGATAAAGCCGCTTTGCACTACGCTGTTGGCCTGCTGGCAAGACGTGATTATTCCGCCTGCGAGCTTGCGCAAAAAATGCAGCAAAAAGCCATTGACGCACACAGCATTGACGAAGTGCTCGCCCATTGCCAGCAACATGGCTGGCAAAGCGATGCGCGTTTTTGCCAAAGCTTTATCCGCTTTCGTGCCCAGCGCGGCTATGGGCCTGTACGCATTAGTCAAGAGCTCAAGCAAAAAGGCATCGACAGCCAGCTCAGCACGCTGTGCTTTGAAGAGGCGGAGATTGACTGGTTTGCGCTGGCAGACAGTGTCTTTCACAAAAAATTTGGCCACAAGGCGCTGGATCTCAAAGGGCAACAAAAAGCCTGGCGATTTATGGCCAGCCGTGGGTTTCATACCGACCATTTCGCCCATCTTATTCACCAATCACACTAATCGTTGAAGTTCGCTTGCGATCTGCTCTCATTTGTGGCTTAATGCTCACTTAATAAACATATCGACGTAAAAACAGACAACACCACGACAATGATTCGCGTTGAAAAATACAATTTTTCACATTTTGATGATCTTGTGAACTATCAACTGCCCCCTGATCAAGCGCAATACACACTCCAGCCATGGCAATGGTTTATGGGGCAAACGCTGCTGCTTGAAAGTGGCATGACGGCAGTGTCGATTTTGCTCGATAGCAAAGCGGTTGGTTTTTTTATTCTCGACCGCAGCCACCACAAATTGGCCTATACCGACAACAATCAGGCCATTTTGCTGCGCTCGTTTTCAATTAACCCAGACTATCAAGGCCAAGGCATCGCGCTCGAATCCCTGCGCCCTGAACACCTTGACCCGATCATTTATAACCTCTCACCGCAATACAACGAAATTGTGCTGGCGGTCAACCCGCTCAACCGAGGCGCCTATCAGCTCTATCGCAAAGCAGGCTTTAATGCGGTTGGGCGGATTATCATCAAACGCAAGCGCAGCAATTCCGTGCTCAGCCGCCGGATTCGCTAGCCGTCATCATCGCCTCAAGGCGCTCTTGGCACTCCAGCCAATCGGCCTCCACGTCTTCAAGTTGCTTTTTCAGCGTCACTTGCTCACTTAAAAGCGCGGTCAGCGTGGCTTTGTTTTCTGCTTGATAAAGCGCGCTGTCGGCCAGCCGTGATTCAATCTCGGCAAGGCTTTCGCTTAACTGCGCCATGTCATGCTCAAGTGCGGTGATTTTTTTACGCAGCGGCGCACTTTGCTGGCGCAGTTGCGCTTCAAGGCGTTTTTGCTCTTTGCGGTTAAGGCCTAGCTCTTTCGCCTCGCGCTTGTCGTCTTTTTCACTACGATTGGCCTCAAGGTTGGCGTCATTGAGCCATTTTTGATAATCCCCAATATCGCCATCAAACGGCTCAACGCAGCCGTCATGCACCAAATAAAAATCATCCACCGTATTGCGCAGCAAGTGCCTGTCGTGGGAAACCACCACCAGCGAGCCTTGGTAGTCCACCAGCGCCTCAGTCAGCGCTTGGCGCATATCCAAATCCAAGTGGTTGGTCGGTTCGTCAAGCAGCAGCAAATTTGGCCGCTGCCACACAATCAGCGCCAGCACAAGGCGCGCTTTCTCGCCGCCTGAAAACTCACACACTGCCTGCTTGACTTTGTCACCGTGAAAGGCAAAGCCGCCGAGATAATCGCGCAGCTCCTGCTCGGTTTTATCCTGGGCTATTTGGCTCAAATGCCACAGTGCACTTTCTTGCGCGCGCAAAGTGTCCAGCTGATGCTGCGCAAAATAGCCCAGCTGGACGCCTTTAGCCAAGCCCACCTCACCTGAAAGTGCGGTCAACTCACCCGCGAGCAGTTTGATTAGTGTCGATTTCCCTGCGCCATTGCGCCCCAACAGCCCAATGCGCGAGCCCGGCACCAAGTTGAGCTTCACCGAGTTTAAAATCACCTTGTCATCATAACCCGCGTTGACTTTCTCCAGCGTAATAATAGGGTTGGGCAATGACAGCGGCGGGCGAAACGCGAAACGAAAAGGGTTATCCACATAGGCAGGCGCAATCAGCTCCATCTTCTCCAGCGCCTTCACGCGGCTTTGGGCTTGTTTGGCCTTGCTGGCCTTGGCTTTGAAACGGTCGATATAATGCTGCAGATGCGCCACTTTTTGCTGCTGCTGGCGATAAAGTGCTTGTTGCTGCGCCAATTTCGCCGCGCGCTGCACCTCAAAGGAGGAATAATCACCCGTGTACTCAAACAGCTTTTGCTGCTCAATATGCACAATTTTGTTGACAATCGGGTCGAGGAAATCGCGGTCATGGGAGATGATCACCAACGTGCCCGCATACCGGCTCAGCCAGCGCTCAAGCCAAATCACTGCGTCCAAATCCAAGTGGTTGGTTGGCTCATCGAGCAGCAACAAATCGCTGCGACACAGCAACGCCTGCGCCAAATTCAACCGCATCCGCCAGCCACCTGAAAACGATTTGACCGCACTTTGCAATTGCGCATTATCAAACCCCAAGCCGTGCAGCAGCGTGGCCGCGCGGGCGTGAATTGTCCACGCATCGATGTGGTCGAGCTTGTCGTGCAACAGCGCGATTTGCTCACCGTTGTTTTGCGCATTCGCCTGCGCCAACGCCTCGCTCAAGGCAATGTATTCACGATCACCTTGCAGCACATAATCTATCGCGCTAATATCCAGCGCTGGCGTTTCTTGATTCACCCACGCCAACGCCCACTGGCTCGGCAGCTGCACATCGCCCGCCTCGGGGCTAATCTCCCCTTTCAGCAACGCAAACAACGTTGACTTGCCGCACCCATTTTTGCCCACCAACCCCACTTTCTGCCCAGGGTTAATCGACGCACTCGCGCCCTCGAGCAACGTATTCACACCACGCTTTAATGTCAAATTCTGAAACGAAATCACCGCACGCCCATCATCTTACTCAAAATGGCCATCATAGCACGAAAGCCCAAGAGAAGAAAAAGCCTAGCGGGGGCTAGGCTTATTCAAATCACTCCTCATCATCAAAAAATTCACCGTCATCGCCGTATTCATCGTCGTCGGCATTGGGGTCTTCGAAGTAGGTGCCCCAGCCGTCGTAGTGGCCTTGGTGTTTGGCGATAAGCGGGAGGAGTTGGGTTTGTTGGGCGTCGATAAGCTCGGCTTTGAGTTCAATTTCGCTGATGATATCAAAACAGAAAAGGAGCTTGCCTTGTTCGTCTTCCATCTCTTCGGCTTCGGAGACTTCGAAGCCCGCTTTGAAGGCGTCGACGGCGATTTTTTCGAGCTTGTCGAAATCATTGTGGGAGACGTGGTGCTCGATAATATAAAGTGCGGTTGGGTCACTGCCGTCATTGAGCAGGTCGGCGATAATGTCGCGGGTTTCTTGCAGTCGTTGTTGGTCGTTCATGGGGCGCTCCTTGGTTGTGATGCTTTATTGTAAAGTGCGGTCGGCATTTTCACAATCGCTTTTCGATTTTGAAATTTTTTGTTTTTTTGATCTAAATCAGCTTATCGCTTGCGTGGGTGCTGACACGTTTAACCTCCTCGTTTTATAATTTTTTCCAGTTAAATAATTATCAACTTTTAGGAGAAATCAATGAAAAAAGCAACGCAAGCCGCTGAGGTGAACCCTGCGCAAGCTGAAGTGAATCAATTGGTTGAAAAAGGCTTGGTGGCCTTGGAGCAATTTCGTGCGCTCAACCAAGAGCAAGTGGACTACATTGTGGCGAAAGCCTCGGTTGCCGCCCTTGACCAACACGGCGCTTTAGCCATGCACGCTGTGGAAGAAACCGGCCGCGGCGTGTTTGAAGACAAAGCGACCAAAAATTTGTTCGCCTGCGAATATGTGGTCAACAATATGCGCCATTTGAAAACTGTGGGCGTGATCAGCGAAGACGACGTGACTGGCATCACCGAAATTGCCGACCCAGTGGGGGTGATTTGCGGCATTACGCCAACCACCAACCCAACCTCCACCGCGATTTTCAAATCCCTGATCGCCTTGAAAACCCGCAACCCGATTGTGTTTGCCTTCCACCCTTCTGCCCAGCAATCCTCCGCTCACGCCGCACGCATTGTGTATGAAGCTGCGGTGAAAGCTGGCGCGCCAGAAAACTGCATTCAATGGATTGAAACGCCGTCCATGGAAGGCACCAGCGCGTTGATGAAGCACCCTGGCATTGCCACTATTTTGGCCACCGGCGGCAACGCGATGGTGGAGGCGGCCTACTCTTGCGGCAAGCCCGCCTTGGGCGTGGGGGCGGGCAACGTGCCAGCCTATGTGGAGAAATCCGCCAACATTCAACAAGCGGCGCACGATATTGTGATGTCGAAATCCTTTGATAACGGCATGGTGTGCGCCAGTGAGCAGGCAGCGATTATCGATAAAGAAATCTATGACGATTTTATCGCGGAGCTGAAATCCTACGGCGTCTATTTTGTCAATAAAAAGAAAAAGCGCTGTTGGAAGACTTTATCTTCGGCGCTAAGGCCAACAGCCAAAACTGCGCAGGCGCCAAACTCAACCCGAACGTGGTAGGCAAATCCGCTCACTGGATTGCCGAGCAAGCGGGCTTTTCTGTGCCTGAGAAAACCAACATCCTCGCCGCCGTGTGTGCCGAAGTGGGCCCAAATGAGCCATTAACCCGCGAAAAACTCTCGCCCGTGTTGGCCATTCTCAAAGCCAACAGCACCGATGAGGGCTTGCAAATGGCTGAGCAGATGGTGGAATTTCACGGTCTTGGCCACTCGGCTGCGATTCACACCCAAGATGCCGAACTTGCGAAAAATTTCGGCAAATTGGTCAAAGCCATCCGCGTGATTTGGAACTCGCCGTCCACCTTTGGCGGCATTGGCGATGTGTATAACTCGTTCTTGCCATCTTTGACACTGGGTTGCGGCACCTACGGCAAAAATGCCGTGGGCAACAATGTCAGTGCGGTCAATCTTTTAAACATCAAACGTGTGGGCAGACGGAGAAACAATATGCAGTGGTTTAAAGTGCCATCTAAAATCTACTTTGAACGCGATTCCATCCAATATTTGAAATCGATGAAAGGCGTTGAAAAAGCCGTGATCGTCACCGACCGCTCGATGGTTGACCTCGGTTTTGTCGAAAAAGTGGTGGCACAACTCAACCTGCGCCGCAACAGCGTGACTTATCAACTGTTTGCCGACGTTGAGCCAGACCCAAGCATTGAAACCGTGCGCCGCGGCACCGAGTTGTTGCGCAGCTTCCGCCCTGACACCATCATCGCCCTCGGCGGTGGCTCGGTAATGGATGCCGCGAAGGTGATGTGGCTCTTCTACGAGCAGCCTGAAGTGGACTTCCGCGATTTGGTGCAAAAATTCATGGATATCCGCAAACGTGCATTCAAATTCCCAGAACTGGGGCGCAAAGCGCGCTTTGTCGGCATCCCAACCACCTCGGGCACCGGCTCTGAAGTGACACCATTTGCGGTGATCACCGAAGGCGATAAAAAATACCCTATCGCTGACTACTCCCTCACCCCAACGGTGGCGATTGTGGACTCCTCCTTCACCATGACGGTGCCAGCGAAAGTGACTGCTGACACTGGGCTGGATGTGCTCACCCACGCCACAGAAGCCTATGTGTCAACCTTGGCGAATGACTTCACCGACGGGCTGGCATTGCAAGCGATTAAACTGGTGTTTGAATTCTTAGAGCGCTCAGTGAAAAACGGCGCGTCTGATCCTGAAGCGCGCGAGCGGATGCATAATGCCTCCACTATCGCGGGCATGGCCTTTGCCAACGCCTTTTTGGGCATGAACCACTCACTGGCGCACAAAATTGGCGGCCACTTCCACACTCCGCATGGGCGCACCAATGCGATTTTGATGCCGCATGTGATTCGCTACAACGGCACACGCCCGCAAAAAACAGCCACATGGCCGAAATATAACTTCTACAAAGCGGATGTGAAATACCAAGATATCGCCAAAATGCTTGGCCTGCCAGCCAGCACACCGGCGGAAGGGGTGGAATCCTTTGCCAAAGCCTGCACCGAGTTGGCGCAAAAGGTTGGCATTGAGATGTCGTTTAAAGCGCAAGGCTTGGACGAGCAAACCTGGCTTGACGCACGCCGCGAGATTGCGCTGCTAGCGTTTGAAGACCAATGCTCTCCTGCCAACCCGCGCTTGCCGCTGGTAGACGACATGGTGGACATCCTCACCGACGCCTACTACGGCCCTGAAAAGCGTCAATAACGTACTCATCGCCTAAACAAAACCGCACTTTAACTCAAGTGCGGTTTTTTAATGCAGCCAGCGCCACAAACCATAGCCCAGTGCGGTGAACGCCAGTCCAAATCCTAAGTGCAGGGCGATGACGCCAAAGGCGTTGAGCCATTTGTCGCTTAACAACTTTTCCACCACCTCGCCTGAAAACGCGAAAAGGTGGTGAGGCTGCCGAGAAAGCCGGTGACGAGAAACACACGCAGCTCGGCGCTGGTGTTGGGGTGGCTGAAAAAGGCCGCCATAGCCAGCCCGATGATAAAGCAGCCTGCCACATTGGCCACCAAGGTGCCCAGTGCCAGGTGCTCACCGAGTGGGTTGAGCCACAGCGATAATAACCAGCGGCACACCGCGCCGATGCTGGCGCCGAGTGCGATGAGCAAGACGAATTTCATGATATAGCCAAAGTGCGGTCACACGCCAAACAAGGCGCGCAGGTAGGCCGCCACCGACTCGTTGGCGTTGGTGCCAATCACCTCAAGCCCACCGGCTTGCGCTTTCAGCCGTGGGTCAGCGTTGCCCATCACGCAGCCGCGGCCGACCTCTTGCAGCATGGCAAGATCATTTAGCCCATCACCAAAGCTGATGCAATCGGATAAGGTATAATCACGCTGCTCAAGCAATGCTGCCAGCGCGGTGGCTTTGCTCACGCCGTGTTGCATAAATTCCACGCAGCGCGGACCGGAGTGGGTCACGCTGATGCTCTCGCCCAACTGCTTACGCGCTTGGCGCTCAATTGGTTCTAAAAACTCGGGCTCGCGGGCGATGAAAAACACTTTTTCGCACGCCGACAAATCATGCTCGGCAAAATCCACCACGGTGTAGCTGTAGCCAGAGTCTTTGAAATAGCACTCAAACTCGGGCACCGCTTGGCTAATAAACCACTGGCCGTTTTGGTAGGTGTTCATCACCACATTTTGCGCGTCATAAGGCAGCGACACCAGCGCGCGGGCGGCTGCTTGCGGCAAAAACTGGGCATAAAGCGAGTTGCCATTAATGTCGTGAATGCGCGCCCCGTTTGAGGTGATCATCACGCCGCGTTTAAGCCCCATGCGTTTGATGATGCCTGCCACATCCGGCTGGCTGCGCCCAGTGGCGAGCACAATGTCCACACCTTGGCGCTCTAGGCGCTGTAGGGTTTCAATGGTGAAGTCCCCCACGTAGTGGTGTACGTTGAGCAGCGTGCCGTCTAAATCTGAGGCCAACGCGCGAAACGGTTGATTAAATCCCATTTTTTCTCCTTATTGCCGCTTGGCAATCTCTTGCACCAGCACCCACGGCGGCAGCACCACTGCCCACAATAGCGGATTGTGAGCATAAAACTGCTGCGCTTGCGCGTTTGTCACAGCGTGAATCTGCCCTTGCTCAATCAGTGTGGCAATCTGCGCGCTGTTGTCTTGCAGCATTTGGCCTGCCACGTCCACCAAATCCAGCGTTGGCGCGATATAAATCACGCGCCCACGGGCAAAGTGAACTTGCAGCTCGTGCCAGTGAATTTTGGCGATCTCCGCGTTGAGATCGAGCTCGTCTAGCGGGTGTTTTTGCATTAATCCTGCCCCGACCGCACTTTGGCCTCGGCAATCGCCTCGGCTACTCGCTCAGGTGCCACGCCACCTTTAGCGCAGCGCTGCGCCAGGCAAGAGTCGAGTGAAAGTGCGGTGTAAACATCATCACCAATCACATCACTAAATTGCTGAAACTCGTCCACGCTGAGCGCTTCCAACGCTTTGCCTTGATTGATGGCATAGACCACCGCCTCACCCACAATGTGGTGCGAGTCACGAAACGGAATGCCTTTGGCGACCAAATAATCCGCCATTTCAGTAGCATTAGAATAGCCCTTGAGCGCGGCGTCTTTGGTTTTTTCCACGTTGACTTTAATATCATCCAGCACCAGTGCGGCCATATCCAGGCAAGCGTGCCAGCTGTCGAGCGCGTCAAAAATGCCCTCTTTGTCTTCTTGCATATCTTTGTTATACGCCAGCGACAAGCCTTTCATGGTCACCAACATACCTGTCAGCGCGCCAACCACGCGGCCAGTTTTGCCGCGAATCAGCTCACAGGCGTCGGGGTTTTTCTTTTGTGGCATCAAAGACGAACCTGAAGTGACGCGATCGGAAAGCTCCACAAAATTGGCCTCACCGCTGTTGAAGATAATCAAATCCTCAGCAAAGCGCGAAAGGTGCACTTGGCTGATGCTAGCAATGGAGAGCAGTTCCAAAATATGATCGCGGTCGGAAACGGTATCTAAGCTGTTATTGGTGGCGCTGTCAAAGCCGAGATCGCGCGCGAGCTGCTCGCGGTCAACGGCATAGGCGGTGCCAGCCAGCGCGCCGCAACCCAGCGGGCAGGTGTTCATGCGCTGATACGCATCGCGCAATCGGGTGTAGTCACGCTCCAGCATTTCAAAATAGGCTAAGCACCAGTGGGCGAAAGTCACCGGCTGGGCGCGTTGCAGGTGGGTGTAGCCCGGCATAACCGCACTTTGGGTTTTCTCGGCGGTGGCCACCAGTTGGCGTTGCAGTGCGCGGATCGCCTTTTGCAACTCAGTGACTTGGCGCTTGCACCACAGTTTGATATCCAGCGCTACTTGGTCGTTGCGCGAGCGGCCCGTGTGCAATTTTTTGCCCAAATCGCCCACCTGCTCAATCAATTGGCTCTCCACCCAGCTGTGGATGTCTTCGTGGTCGTCTTGCAAGATGATGTCTGGGTTTTCACTCACCCGTTGGTGCAATTGCTCAAGTGCGGTTTGCAGCGCGCTTTGCTCCTGCGCGCTGAGCACACCGACCTTGACCAATGCCTTCGACCAGCCAATCGAGCCTTCAATGTCTTGCTCGGCCAGCCGATAATCAAAGCGCAATGAATCGTTGAATTGCTTAAATCGCGCATCCGCTGCTTGGGTAAAGCGCCCGCCCCATAGTGCCATAATGTTATCCTCTATTTTTAATGTGTGGTAATCGTTGTGCCGACCGCATCGCCATGCAAAAGTGCGGTCAGTTTGTCGCTGTCTTGCCAGCTGGCGATGGTCACCGGCTGGCCTGAATCACACGCCGCCTGCCAAGCGGCATTGACTTTCACCGCCATGCCATCGCGAATAATATGGCGCGCAATCAGCTCATCAATCTGCGCGCGGTTGAGCGTTGCCATGCAGTGCCCTTGGCCGTCAAGCACGCCTGGCACGTCACTGAGCAACACCAGTTGTGCGGACAATAATTTGGCGATGCAGGCCGCCGCCTCATCGGCGTTGACGTTCATCAGCCGCCCGCGGTTGTCAATGCCAATTGAGCTAATCAGTGGCAAAAAGCCCGCGCCAAGCAAGGTGCGCAGCAAGGTGGCGTCCCCAGGCTCAACGTGCGCCACGTGGCCTAAATCGACGTCAAACTGCCACGCGCGGGTCATGTTGCCATCGGCCAAACACAGCCCCACGGCGTTGAGATTATGCGTGAGCGCCTGTGAGAGCAGCGCTTTATTAGCGCTGCCCGCCAATGCACCTGCCACGGGCGTGATTTGGCTCTCGGGTGTGATGCGCAAACCGCCCTTTTTGCGCACGGGCAAATTGAGCTGCGCCATTAAATTGTCCACCACCACGCCACCGCCGTGGACAATCACCACCTCGCGGCGGGCGTGCTGACGAAATTGAGAAAGTGCCCTCAGCAAATTGCTCATCGCCTGCTGGTTATCCAGCAGCGCGCCGCCGACTTTCACTACGACTGGTTGCATGGGAGCAATCCTTGTGTTTGTTCAAATTGATTGCGAATATTCGCACACTGTACCGCTTGCGCCGCCGCGCCTTTAAGCAGGTTATCTTCCGCCCCGACAACGATCACATGCCCATTGTGCACACGAAAGCCAATGTCGCAAAACGGTGTATGCTGCACTTGCGCCACCGCCGGCAGCGCGGTGCATAACCGCACCAGTGGCGCGTTGGCATAGGCTTGCTCAAACGCGCGTTGCACGTCCGCCTCACTCACGCCACTCGCTAATTTGGCGGTGATGGTGGCTAAAATGCCGCGTTTGAAATTGCCCAAGTGCGGTGTAAAAATCACCTCGCGCCCCAAGTGGCTGGCAATTTCAGGCTGGTGGCGATGGGTGAACACGCCATAAGGCTGCAAGCTCACCTCGCAAAAGCTGTTGGTCAAACTCGCCTTGCGCCCTGCGCCACTCACGCCGCTCACCGCGTTGATCACGGGCAGCGCGGTGTCGTCAAGCAAATTCGCTTCAATTAATGGCTTAAGGCTCAATTGCGACACTGTTGGGTAGCAGCCGGCCACCGCGACCAAATTGGTGCGTGAAATCTGCTCGGCCGTCCACTCTGGCAGGCCGTAGACCGCACTTTGCAATAAATCGGGATGTTGGTGCGAAAAGCCATAAAATTGCGGGTAAAAGTCGCGATCATTGACCCTAAACGCGCCGGAGAGGTCAAACACTTGGCAGCCTTTGGCATAAAAGTGCGGTGCGAGATCGTGGCTGACCTCATGGGCGGTGGCCAAAAACACCGCATCCGCACTTTCGGCGATGGCCGCGATGTCGTCAAGCGGCAACAGTGGCAAATCAACACAGCCGCACAGCTGCGGATAAAGCGCGCTGAGTGCTTTGTTGGCATCCGCACTTTGGTGTGAGACATAAAGTGCGGTTAAGCGAAATTGTGGGTGTAACATCAAAATGCGCGCAAGCTCTGCCCCCGTGTAGCCGCTTGCGCCGATAATCACAGCGTTGAGCATCCAGCCCCCTTTTTGGTTGATTTTCAGTATTGTAACCAATTTTGCTGATATTGCCACACTCACCGAAATTTTATTGCGAGTAGTGCGAAAATTGAGTATGTTGGTGGCGTTAATTGAAAGGAGAAGTTATGCCACTGCCGCCGTTTCTTGCGCTTTACCGCACTTTGATTGCCCACAACACCGTCTCCAGCCTGGTCGAAGGCGAAGACAACAGCAACCGCGCGCTGATTGACACCCTCGCCAGCTGGCTGGAAAGCCTAGGCTTTCGCTGCGAGGTGTTGCCCATTGCCCACTCGCGCAACAAATTCAACTTGCTCGCCACCCTCGGTGAGGGCGAAGGCGGCTTGCTGCTCGCTGGCCACAGCGACACCGTGCCGTTTGATGAAGGCCGCTGGCACTCTGACCCGTTCACCTTAACGGAAAAAGACGGCAAATTCTACGGCCTCGGCACGGCGGACATGAAGGGCTTTTTCGCCTTTATTGTCGACACCTTGGCGAACATGGATTTAACCAAGCTGAGCAAGCCGCTGCGCATTCTTGCCACCGCCGATGAAGAAACCACCATGCTCGGCGCGCGCACCTTTGCCAAGCACGCCCACATTCGCCCCGATTGCGCGATTATCGGTGAGCCGTCCTCGCTCAAGCCCATCCGCGCCCACAAAGGCTACATCGGCAGTGCCGTTCGCGTAACAGGCAAATCGGGCCACTCGAGCAACCCCGATGGCGGCGTCAACGCCCTTGAGATTATGCACGAGGCCACCGCCAAGCTGATTGACCTGCGTAACCATTTGAAAACGCACTTTCACCACGACGGCTTTGCCATCCCTTATCCGACCATGAATTTGGCCAACATTCATGGCGGCGATGCGCTCAACCGCATTTGCGCCTGCTGCGAGCTGCAGTTTGACATCCGCCCGCTGCCAAATTTGAAATTGGAAGATTTAAACGAGATGATGCAGCAAGCCCTAGCGCCACTGATGGAACGTTGGGGCGATCGCGTGCAGCTGACCGCACTTTATGATCCCATCCCAGGCTATGAGTGCGAGCACAGTGCGCAGGTGGTGCAGGTAGTGGAAAAACTGATCGGCGAAAAGGCCGACACCGTCAACTACTGCACTGAAGCACCCTTCATTCAAGAACTCTGCCCAACGCTGGTGCTCGGCCCAGGCTCCATCGAACAAGCCCACCAGCCCGATGAATTTTTAGACGCCAAATTTATCGAACCCACCCGCGAGCTGCTGGCGAAATTAATCCACCATTTTTGCGCATAAAAAAAGTGCGGTCTGAGTTGACCGCACTTTTGTTTTTATCGCTTAGCGCCGCTCGCTGACAAACCAGCCGCGGATAAATTGAATCGATAAAAACAGTGTCAGCAATAAGAAGAAATACGCCACGTAGCTGGCAATCGGCCAGCCTGGCTCGGTGCCTGGCTCAACAGCTTTGATAGACACCATGTTGCGGAATTCGTCAAACATCACAATCCGCCAGCCGTAGTATTTGATTTGTACCAGTTTTTTCTCGGCGGCAAAGGCGGAAGCCTTGGCTTGCAAGTCGGCTGAGTTGAATTTGAAATAAAACGGGAAGCCCCAGCGGGTGTCTTCGTTGCGATAGACCATCACTTTATCGGTGCCCGGTTTTTGGGTGTAAACATAATAGACATCACGGGTTGGGCCGTCGGCCGGGTTGGCTTTGGTGATCGGGCCGTCTTTGTCGACGCGTTTAACCTCAACGCCGGAGACGTTCGCCACTTGATAATGCGGGAAGAAATAGTGCACGCCTGCAAACAGCACCCCGTGAATAATCAAGGTGACTAAAATAAAAAACAGTGAAATAAAACGACGCATTCATAACTCCTTGGTGACAATGCTATTGAATTAGTTTATCACAAGTGGGCGAAAAACTAACGCACTTTGCAGCCAAACAAACGCTCAAAATTCTCGGTGGTGATTTCCGCCAATTGCTCAGCGCTCACGCCTTTCAGCGTGGCAACATACTCACACACCTCACGCACATAGGCTGGCTGATTTTGCTTGCCGCGATACGGCACGGGCGCGAGATAAGGCGAATCCGTTTCCACCAGCAATCGCTCAAGGGGCACGGTTTCAATCACATCGCGAATGTCTTGCGCGTTGCGAAAGGTGATGATGCCCGAAACGGAGATGTAAAAGCCAATATCAAGCGCTTGGTCGGCCATCCATTGATTTTCAGTAAAGCAATGCAGCACGCCACCGCACTTTTGCGCTTGGCCTTCGTGCAAAATCGCCATGGTGTCTTCACGCGCCTCGCGGGTGTGGATAATCAGCGGCTTGTGCAGCTCGTTCGCCACCGCCACTTGCTCGGCAAAAATGCGCTGCTGCTCCATTTTATTTTCAATGCTGTAATGATAATCCAGCCCGCACTCGCCAATCGCCACCACTTTGGGGTCGCAGGCGAGTTTCAACAAGCGCTCGCGATCAAACGGCTCGTCCTCAATGTTAAGCGGGTGCAGCCCGCAGGAGAGTGACACATTATCACGCTTAGCCAGTTGCGGATAAATCGCCTCAAAGCCGCCTAATGTGGTGCCGATGGAAAGTACATGGCGCACATCACGCGCGCGCGCTTTGTCGAGCACGTCGTCGATGTTGTGATGCACATTTTCATAATCAAGACTGTCGAGATGACAGTGGGAATCTACAATAAACACTTAAACCTCAAATACATCGGTAATTAATTTGGTTAAAAAATCCAGCACCAACAATGCTGCGTTAGCCGAGGTGATGTCGCGCAAATCGCGCCGCAGCGTGGCGGCATAATCGTGCGCGGTGATAAACTGTTGCGTTGAATATTGCGCCACCAAGCGCTTGATGCCAGGGGTTAAATCGCTGTTCACCCAGCCCTGCTCAATGCCCAGCGCGCACTTGATGCAATCACTGAAAACACTTTCCAGCCATGCCAGTTGCGCGTCGAGCACGCTGTTGTCATTGAGCGCAAAGTGTGCTGAAAAGGCGCTGACATCGCGAGTTTGGATAAACGCCCAAAAAGCGCGCAAAAATGGCTTGCGCGTGGCCAGCTGCTCGGCTTCAATCATCGCTTTGGCCTTGATTGGGCGCAACGCACTGAGATTGAGCGCCACCTCGGCCACGCTTGGCGCCACACCTTGAGCCGTCAGCCACGCCAGCCCCACATCGCGCGCGGGGGTGGCAAGTGTCCAAGCCTGACAACGGCTGTGAATGGTGGCCATCAGCGGCTGGCTGGCGTCTACGCCGAGCAAAAAGTAGGTGTTATCACTCGGCTCTTCTAGCGTTTTTAACAGCGCATTGGCCGCCGCCTCGGTGAGCTTTTCCGCCTGCGGGATAAGCACCACTTTGTTACCGTCTTGCTGGGCGTGGTTTTGTAACTGCGCGATCACCTCACGCACTTGCTCGACACTGACGGTTTTGCCCGCCTCGGCGCTGAGCAAATGCAAATCGGGGTGGTTGTGAGTGAGTGCTAACTGGCAATCATGGCACTGGCCACACGCCTCAAGGCCCGGCGCGGGGCGGCATAAAATGCCTTGCGCCACGCGCGCGAGCAGCTGCTCGACGCCAAGGCCCGTTTGGGCTTTGAGCAATAACGCGTGGTGGCCATGACCTTGGGCAAAAGTGCGGTCAAGGGCGGCAAAGGTTGCCTCAAGCCACGGGTACATCACGCCACCACCTTGGCATACCACGCGCGAACCGCACTTTGCACGTCGGCTGTCACCTGCTCGAGCGCCTGCCCTGCGTTAATCACCCTCGCGTTGGGGTCACGGGCAACCAGTTCTAAATAGCGCGCGCGGGTGCGTTCAAAAAAGCTCAACTGCGCCCGCTCAATGCGATCCAACGCGCCGCGTGAACGCGCACGCGCCAAGCCTTGGGCAGGGTCAATGTCGAGATACAGCGTTAAATCGGGCGTGAAATCCCCCAGCACGGCGTTGCGCAAGGTGGCAAGCAAAGTGCGGTCAAGCCCGCGCCCGCCGCCTTGATAAGCTTGCGAGGAGAGATCGTGACGGTCGCCGAGCACCCATTGGCCACGCGCGAGCGCTGGCTTAATCACGTTGTCCACCAGCTGGATACGCGCGGCGTAAAGCATTAATAATTCGGCTTTGTCGCACACCTCTTCACCGTCCACGCCGTGTTTAATCAACTCGCGCAGTTTTTCCGCCAGTGGCGTGCCGCCTGGCTCACGGGTGAAGACGATATCCTGCACGCCTAGGCTGTGCAAAGCCTGCACCACTGCCTCGCGCGCGGTGGTTTTGCCCGCGCCTTCCAAGCCCTCGAGCACGATAAATTTACCTTGTGGCGTTGTCATGTTTTTGCTTCCGTAATTGCTGTAAATAGTGCGCCACCGCACGGTTGTGTTCACCCAAGGTGTTGCTAAAGGTGTGCCCGCCTTGGCCGTTGGCAACAAAATAGAGCGCGTTGCTTTGCGCCGGGTGCGCCACCGCCTCTAGGGAGGCCACGCTTGGCATCGCAATTGGCGTGGGCGGCAGGCCATCGATTTGGTAGGTGTTATAGGCCGTTACCTCGTTGAGATCAGCGCGGCGGATATTGCCTTGATAGCGCTCGCCCATGCCGTAAATTACCGTTGGGTCAGTTTGCAGGCGCATATTTTTGCGCAGGCGATTGATAAACACCGCCGCCACCTGCCCGCGCTCGTCATCCAGTGCGGTTTCTTTTTCCACAATCGAGGCGAGAATTAACATTTCATAGGGCGATTTCAGCGGCAGGTCTTTGTCACGCCCCGCCCATGCTTGTGTGAGCGCACTTTGCATTTTGTCACTGGCGCGTTTAAGCAGCGCCACCGCACTTGAGCCCGCGGTGTAGTAATACGTATCAGGATACAGCCAGCCCTCAAGTTTGGCAGGGCTTTCGGCTGGCAGGCCGAGTGCGTGATAAAGTGCGGTTTCACTCTCGCGTTGATCTTGGCTTAAATGCGCGGCACTTGCCAAGGCAGCGAGCACTTGCTTGGCGGTATCGCCCTCGCCCACGCGGTAGGCAAATTGTGCCTCTTTGCCGCTGGCCAGTCTCGTGAGCAGCTCGCTTAGGTTATTCACCCCTTGCAATGAATACGTGCCCGCTTTCACCGCCGCCAGTTCAGGCTTGAGCTTTAACAGCAACGGGAAAAACGCGCTGCACTCCATCAGCCCTTGAGCGTGTAAAAATTCGCCGAGCTTTTTGCCCGTGGTGCCTTTTTCAATCGTCAGCAATTGGTCAGGCTTAGCGTGAATAGGGCTTTTCGCCAAGGTGGTGACTTGATGATAGCCCCACACGCCCACGCCAGCAGCGGCGAGAAGCACGAGCGTGAAAAGTGCGGTCCATTTTTTCATCGCGCCCCCTTAGGTTAAAACAGTTGCTGCATCGCCAGGTTGACCGCAAAGCCGCCAACCACCAGCCAAATAAACACCAAAAAACCGAGCACCAACGGCTTGGCGCCCGCTTGTTTGATGGCACCGATGTGGGTAGTCACGCCAAGGGCTGCCATCGCCATCATCAATAAAATGCCGTCTAATTCCACCAAAAAGTGAACGACAGGCGCCGGCACGATTGGGTAGGAGTTGAGCACCGCGACTAAAATAAAAAACACCGCAAACCACGGGATGTTGATTTTGCGCTTGCCGCCAACCGCACTTTCTTTCGCCAACGCGTAAGAGAGCACCAGCAAGAACGGGGCTAGCATCATCACGCGGATCATTTTGGTGATCACCGCGTTGTCGGCCACCTGCGGGTTGATGTTGCCGCCAGCGGCGTAGACTTGCGCCACCTCGTGCACGCTTGAGCCGATATAAATCCCAAATTGGTGATCGCTGAGATAGGCCACCATGTGTGGGTACAAAATCGGGTAAACAAACATTGCAATGGTGCCAAAAATCACCACAATGGCAATCGCCACCGCCACTTTGTGGGATTCACCGCGCACCACCGGCTCGCTGGCCATCACCGCCGCCGCACCACAAATGCTGCAGCCAGCCGCGCTTAAATAAACAATTTGCTTGTCGATTTTCAGCCATTTGTAGCCGAGATAAAAAGTTAAGAAAAAGGTGCTAATGAGCATAATCGCGTCGCTGGCGATGGCATTGAGCCCCACCGCGTCGATTTGCTGAAACGTGATGCGAAAGCCATAAAGCACGATGCCTGCGCGCAGCAAAATGCCTTTGGCAAAGGTGATGCCGCTATGGCAGGTGTTGGCCACACGGCCGTAGACAGTGTTGCCCACCACCATGCCGAGCAAAATCGCAAAGGTCAGCGCGCTCATGCCGATGCTCGCGCCGATGTGGTTGGCGTTGAGCCAGTAGGCCAAGGCGGTGATAAGGCCGGCTAAAATCAGCCCTGGCAGGTAATCGATTGTTTTGTTTAGCATATTGTTATCCGTTATCTGCAACCGCACTTTGATCTTGTGCGGCCAATTGCGGGGCAAACCACTGATTGAGCTTGGCGGAAAGCGCATTAACGCCGAGCTTTTTCAAGCTGGAAAACGCCTCCACCTGCACATCGCCTTGGAAGGGCAAAATCGCCTCGCGCACCATTTTGATTTGCTTACTGCGCTCTTTTTGCCCGACTTTGTCCGCTTTGGTCAGCAGCAACAACACGGGCAAATCCGCCCCCACGGCCCATTGCAGCATTTGTTGGTCTAAATCTTTGAGCGGGTGGCGGATGTCCATCAAAATCACCACGCCGCCAAGGCATTCGCGCTTTTGCAAATATTCGCCCAGCGCTTGCTGCCATTGCAATTTCATTTTCTCGGGCACAGCGGCATAGCCATAGCCTGGCAGGTCGACAATTTTGCAGCCTGATTCCACCTCAAACAGGTTGATAAGCTGGGTGCGCCCTGGCGTTTTGGAGGTGCGCGCGAGGTTTTTTTGATTGGTCAGCACATTCAGCGCGGTGGATTTGCCCGCATTCGAGCGCCCGGCAAAGGCAATTTCAATCCCGCTGTCGTCGGGCAGGTGGCGGATATCCGGCGCACTCATTAAAAAATGGGTTTTGTGATAATTTAATTCCATGGCTGCTCACTTGTGCCTGTTTGGCAAATATAGGTTAAAAAAGACGCCAGTTTGCGTGCGCTGCCGGCAACAAGGCGCGCGGTTTCCTCTTGCGAGAGCTGCTCGCGGGTGAGTTTGGCGTGGCTTAAACTGCCTAGTTTATCATCTTTTAGCGGCCATTGCCCCCAAAAGTGCGGTCGCTGGCCGACGGCATTGAGTTCACGAATGCCAAAACTCAGCGCGTGCGCCACCGCAACGGATCTGTGCGCCAAATAGGCCTGACAAAGGCGCGGCTGGCTGAGCTCAAACACCTCGATAAAGCCCGCGGGCGCAATTTCATAGAGCGTCAGCGAGTTCACGTCACGCGGTTTGACCGCACTTTGCATTGCATCGTGGTGATTGATAGCCAGCAAAATTTGGTGCCCGCCGAGCTGTTGCAGCGCGAGTGTTTGACCCTGGATATGCGCGGAAATGGCCGGCTTTTCACCGCTGAATGCCACCACCTGCGGTTGGCCTTGCACGCCTACAAATGCCAGCTTGCGCTCGCCAGTGGCAATGCAGCCGGTTAAGCATAGCGCCAGCAATGGCGTGAGGGCGTGGCGAATTAGTCTTTCCATTTCAATGACACTCCGCGCGAGCCAAAGCGGTTGGGTTCAGTTTTGCCTAAAAACACGCCCCAATCAAGCACAAATAACATCACGAAAAACAGCGGGAAAAAGCGCCCCAATGCCCACGCCATCGCGCCTTGGCTGTGTTGTGATAACACGTAGCCTAAAATCGGCAAAGCCAGCATCAACACCGCCCAGCCCGAGCGGTTGCGATCGTGCAAGCGTTTGACCACCACGGCGCACAAGCAATAGATAATGAGGGCAAGCATCAAGGAGGCTAAAAGTGCGGTGTGGGTTTGCGCAAACAGCGCTGGTAGCGGCAAAACATTGGCGATTAATAACAGCGCCAGCGCGCAAATGCCCACGCCTTGCCAAAAGCCGGTGCGATTAAGCCGCCCGCGAAATGAAAACAATAACTGCCAGAGTGTCATAATAATCTCCCTTAAATGAGAGCTATCATAAAGCAAGGCGCAGGATTTGTCAGCGAGAAAGCAAAAAACCGCACTTTGAGGGGCAAAGTGCGATTGGCAGGTTATAAAATATCTTCAAACTCGTCGGTGACCTGTTTTGGCCACACGCTCGCTTGCACTTGGCCGATGTGCTCTTTTTGCAACAACAACATCGCCATGCGTGATTGGCCGATGCCACCGCCGATAGACAATGGCAGTTTGCCGTTAACCAAATCTTGGTGCCATGGCAGCTCAAGGCGGTCTTCCGTGCCGCTAATCGCCAGCTGTTTGCGCAGCGCGGTTTCATCCACGCGGATACCCATAGAAGAAATCTCAAAGGCCGATTGCATCACTGGGTTCCAGACCAAAATGTCGCCGTTGAGGCCTTTGTATTCGCCTTCGCTTGGGGTTGTCCAGTCATCGTAGTCAGGTGCGCGCAAATCATGCGGCTTGCCGTCTGAGAGCGCACCACCGATGCCGATCAAAAACACCGCGCCGTGCTCTTTACAAATCGCGCTTTCACGCTCTTTGTCGTTCATGTTCGGGAAGCGTTTGACCAACTCTTCACTGTGGACAAAGGTGATCTCTTCAGGCAAAAAACTCTTAGTGCCGTATTTTTCTTCCACTAAAAGTGCGGTTTCACGCATTGCGGCATAAATCTCGCGCACGGTTTCTTTCAAATAATCGAGGTTGCGGCGGCCTTGTGGGATCACTTTTTCCCAGTCCCATTGGTCGACAAACACCGAGTGAGTGCGGTCAAGGCTGGTTTCATCCGGGCGCAGCGCAATCATGTTGACATAAAGCCCTTCGCCAGGTTGGAAGTCAAAGCGCGCGAGGGTGTGGCGTTTCCATTTCGCCAGTGAGTGCACCACTTCAAAGCGCAAGCCATGAATTTGGCGGATTTTCACCTGCACGGCGTTTTCCACGCCCGATAAGTTATCTTGCATACCATTACCCACTTGGCTCAACAGCGGGCCTGTCACTTCAACAATGCCTAAATGTTCACGCAATTTGCGTGCAAAGGTGTCCTTCACAAAACTGATTTCTTGTTGTTGTAAGATAAATGATTTTTTCATATTATTTTTACTCATTGGGTTAAAACTGCGGTTATTATCTAATTTTTTTAGCCTTATTCAATACAAAAAGCAATTTCACCAAGACTTTTTAAAGTTTTTTGCTATTATATAGAAATCATATAAAATAATGGTGTAATTTTTGAATAAAAATCAATAACGGAGCAAAAAATGCAATCATTCGGTCAAATTGATGCACTCGATCAACAAATTTTGCGAGTGTTAACCCAAGATGCGCGCACGCCCTATGCTGAAATGGCCAAGCAATTTGGCGTCAGCCCAGGCACCATTCATGTGCGGGTGGAAAAAATGCGCCAATCTGGCGTGATTGAGGGCACCAAAGTGCGGTTGAACGAGCGCAAGCTCGGTTATGATGTGTGCTGCTTTATCGGGATTATTCTCAAAAGCGCGAAAGACTACGACACCGTGATCAAAAAGCTCGAGAGCTTTGATGAGGTGGTTGAGGCCTATTACACCACGGGCAACTATTCGATTTTTATCAAGGTGATGACCCACACTATTGAAGAGCTCCACCATGTACTGGCGAGCAAAATTCAGCTGATTGATGAAATTCAGTCAACCGAAACGCTCATTTCAATGCAAAACCCGATTTTGCGCGACATCAAACCGTAAAAATTTGAGCCAGCTCTAAGTTTTTGACCGCACTTTGCGATAAACTGGCCTGATTTTTAACAACAATAATAAGAGGATTTGATTATGGCAGATGTTTTTCACTTAGGCTTAACCAAAGCTGACTTGCAAGGCGCGAAAGTGGCGATTGTGCCAGGCGACCCAGCGCGCGTTGAGCGCATCGCGCAAAAAATGGACAACCCAACCTTTTTAGCCTCCACCCGCGAATACACCTCGTGGCTCGGCTATGTCAACAATCACCCTGTGGTGGTTTGCTCCACTGGCATCGGCGGCCCGTCAGTGTCCATCGCGGTGGAAGAGTTGGCACAATTAGGCGTGCGCACCTTTTTGCGCATCGGCACCACTGGCGCCATTCAGCCACACATTAACGTTGGCGATATTTTAGTCACTACGGGTGCGGTACGCTTAGACGGCGCCAGCCAGCACTTTGCACCGCTCGAATACCCAGCCGTGGCCGATTTTACCTGCACCACCGCACTTTACAACGCGGCACAAGCCAGCGGCCAGCAAACCTACATTGGTATCACCGCCTCATCTGATACCTTCTACCCAGGCCAAGAGCGCTACGACACCTACACTGGCAAAGTGTGCCGCCGTTTCCGTGGCTCGCTGAAAGAGTGGCAATCACTCAATGTGATGAACTTTGAAATGGAATCTGCCACCTTGTTCACCATGTGTTCAGCCCTTGGCTTGCGCGCAGGCATGGTGGCCGCGGCGATTGTGAACCGCACCCAGCAAGAAATCCCGAACGAGCACACCATGAAACAAGCGGAAGAAACCGCCATTCAAATTGTGGTGAAAGCCGCCGGCGAACTGGCCGAGTAACGATCGGCGTAAAAAAACCTGCCCAAGGGCAGGTTTTATTGTGTCTATTTGCCGTCCGCCTCTTTGATGATGGCGTAGAGTTTGTCTTTCAACAGCAGTTTTTCTTTTTTCAGCGTTTCCACCTCTTCAGGGGTGCCGATTTCAATGTTGCTTTCAATCGCTTTGATTTTATGATCCAACTCATTGTGCTCTTCAAACAAGCGGGCGAAATGGGCATCTTCTTGACGTAATTTTTGAATTAAATCGCGATGTTCTGGAAACATAATTTCTCCTTATCAATTGTAGAAAGTCACGCTCATAGCCTTATACTAAAGCAACTATCCACAAGAAACAACCTTAAATCCGCTCACGCTTAATTTTTGTGAGCAGCGCCTCACAACAGCGCTCGAGCAAGCGATAAGTCTGCTCAAAATCCCCTGTATACCACGGGTCAGGGATGTGATCATAGCCGAGATCGGGCACCAAATCGGTGATGTTAAAAAGCTTGTCGTGTTTGCCGAACAGGCGCTCGGCATCGCGCAGGTTTTGCGCATCCATCACAATCAAATAATCAAAGTTTTGAATATCACTTTTGGTGATTTTGCGGCTGACAAAGCCCGTTGGCGCGATGTTATGCTCGCGCAGTTTGGCCGCGGTGGAACGGTGCATATCCTCACCGTCGTGATAGCCGGCCGTGCCTGCGCTGTCAACGCGGACATCATCAAGGCCAGCGCGTGAGAGCTTGTCGCGCAAGATGTACTCCGCCATCGGCGAGCGACAAATGTTGCCTAAACAGATAAATAAAACGTTCATCATCACCTCACAAGCAAAGTGCGGTTTGGCTGACCGCACTTTGGGTTAAAACTCAAATTGATACAACAAATCCACCGCTTGGTTGACGCCAGAGACAGACTGCAAATACAGCTGCGGGATGATTTTGTAGCGCAGCGTCAGCTCAGCAATCGGTTGGAACAGTCCCACGCCGTATTTCACTTGCAGCCGTGGAGTGATGTTGCCGCTGACCACCACTTGCGAATTATCGCCAATGCCAGCGGTGTCGAGCGAGAGATCGCTAATGCCAAAGGCCTCGCCAATGCCGCCGACCACTTTGCCGCCTTTCGACAGCCCAAGGCCGAGCATCGCCGCGCCAATCGACGCCCCTGATGCGGCATCACCGCTGTTATCCAGCCCGCGGCCCGTTAAGAGATAAGACAGCGCCTCATCTTGCGACATTGCAGGCTCGGAGAACACTTGCACGTCGGGCTGATCGGCAATGCCCGTGACTTTCAGCCCCGCGACAATTTTGCTGTTTTCCATCGCCTCTGGGTTGCGAATCGCCTCAATATTTAAAAACGGCTGTGAGGCTAAGCCTGAGAAGCTGATTTGCCCGCGGCGGATCAGCAAATCTTGCCCGTAGGAGTTATAGCGCCCGTTTTTGATATCCACTTGGCCGTAGAGCCCTAAGTTTTTCTCTTGGCGCACATCAAGCGTGCCGACGAGGTTGGCTTTAAGGCCATAGGCGTCTAAAAAGACATCATCGCCGATGTTGACTTTAACATCAGAGGCGAACACCATGCCGTCTTTACGCGCCACCACTTTGCGCACGCTGGCTTTGTTTTTGGCATCCACAATCACCATGTCGCTGCTGATGCCAACCGCACTTTCAGGCAGCTCTTCGATTTTGATCCGCGCCCACGGCACATCCACCGTGCCAGTCACTTTCACCAATTTCGGGCCGGCCTCTACATCAATATTGGGGCTGGCCTCCAGGCGCGCCATTTTCGGGATCGTCACCTTAAAGCGATTGGCGTTGGCGTTTAGGTGCGCCTGCCATTGATCGAGCGTTTTCCATGAAGCATCGCCGCTTAAGTTGAGCTGGCTATCAGGCGTTTTCAACACGCCTTGCAGTGTTGATGAGGTGCCGTTGAAGGCCAAATTCAGCTGGCCATCGCTGACCTGAACGGGGCTTGTGAACATTTTCAGCGCCAAGCCTGTGAGGTTGAACTGCCCGTTGAGCAGCGGCGCTTGCAAACTGCCGCCGAGTTTTAAATTGCTATTCGCCACCCCTTTAAACTGCTCACCTTTGGCCAGCAGTGGGTTGACCAGCGGGCCGAGATGGAGCGCGTTGAGCACCACGTTGCCGCTAAGCTGGCGGCCTTTTGGCAAGTCGGTGATGGTGATGTCAGTGCTGAGCTTGCCTTGCTTGTTGACCTCAAGGGCACTTTTCAGGCTCAGGTTATTATCTTTAATCGAGCTGGTCACGTTGATGTTGCCCAGCGCGATTTGAAACGTGCGGTAGTCAATTTTTTGCTTAAAGGCAATGTTAGGGCTGGTGATATTCACATCCAGTGCAAACGGTTTGTTGGCAAACCACGCCGCCTGCCCGCTGCCGCTGAGCACGCCTGTGAGTTCGGTCTTTTCATCCAAAAACGGCTTGAGCATGGCCAAATTCACCTGCTTGAGCGCAAATGGCACATTGCCCTCTTTGCCGGCGGTGAACGCTTTCGGGAAGCAGATTTGCGCTTGGTTGTTCAACCAGCAGTGGGCCGCCACCGTCGCCTCACTTTGAGCGAGGTTTACATCAAGTTTGATATTTTGATTATTTTTCCAATTGCCCACCGGCGAGGCAAGCTGAATTTTCGCCAGTGTGCCAGCCCAGGTTTGTTTGGCGCGGTCAAAGCTGCCGTACACATTAAAGGTGCCTGAAACCGGCTCGCCTTGGGTGCGAATGTTGAGCTTGTGATTTTTCTCGCTGCCGTCGGCGATGATTTTGGCCTGCTTGAGCGCAATGTCGTTCATCTGCAATGACGCCAGGTCGATATACAACCCGCCTTCAATTTGCTCATTCACATTCACTTTGCCTTTCGCCGAGAGGTTGCGCAGGTGCAAGTCGTTAAAATCCAGCTTGGTGCTGGTGAGATCAAGCACCGCGTAAGGCTTTTTGATATCGCCTTGCAACAACACATTGCCCTGCATGCTGGCACTCAAGCCCGGCACAAGGCCAGTTAAATTCGGCGCATTGATGTCCACCCGCAGGTCGCTGTGGTCATCAAGATAACCGTTCACGCGGATGGTGTTTTTGCCATAAAGCAAGGTGAGATCATCGGCGTTGAGCAGGCGCTTGTCGCTGCTTTGCGCATTGCCGCGCAGGCTCAAGTTTTGGCCGTTGAGCTTGCCTTGCACGTCAAGCTCGCTAAGCTGCGCCTGCCAAGTGTCGCCGTCCACCACGCCTTGGCTTTTCAGCCCACCGTTGAGCACCGCCGCCCACTCTTTAGCAAACTCGCTCGTGTTGATGTTATTAAGTGAAAGTGCGGTCTCCCAACGCACGCCCTGCGCCCAATCAAGCTGGCCTTGCAGCTGGCTTTGGCCTTTTAAGGCATCCACGGTTAGCCCATGAATGGTCAGCGCGGTGAGCTCGCCGTCGGCGTCTAACTTGGCGTGCAGCGGCGGGAGAGATTGCCCGCTCAGTGCGCTGTCCAGCGCGATGTGATAATTGAGCAAATCCCCATTAACGCGCAAATCCAGCTTGTCGGCGGCGATCACGGCACGTTCGTTTTTGGTAAGCACCAATGGGTAGTGAAAGTGCGGTGAGGTGAGGCTGAGATTAAACGGATTTTTCGCCTCGCTGAGTTGAATGTCGCCCTGCACTTGCGCGTTCACCCCGCCTTGCACGGCAAGGGAAAGTGCGGTGGTTTGCGCCAGCGCGCCACTGAGTTTGAGGTCAATTTGGCTTTGCTCGAGCAACAGCTCGCCTTGGTGGTTGAAGTCAAAAATCTCACCGTTGAGGTGGAAATCAAGCGGATAATCACCGCTTAACGTGGCCTCACCTTGGCCGTTGAGGTTGCCCAAATTGCTCTCAAGCAGCACCTGCTCTAAGGCGATTTTGCTCTCATCGGCTTGGCCTTTGAGTTTGAGGTTGTCAATTATCACCTCAAATGGCTCGCCCTCCGCGCTTGGCTGCTGGTAGCGCCAGTTTTGCGCTTCAATCCCCTCAAGGTGCATGGCAAACGGCAGCACCACATCTTTGAGCGAGCCCAACAGCGGCTCGCGCAACTTCTCACGCAGCGCCGCCCAATCCACGCGCTCAACCGCACCTTGGTTGTTGACTGGGGTTGGCTGGCCTACTTCCTCCACCGCGCGGGCGGTGTCCACCACTTGATCGTCAAGCACCGCTTTGGCCATGTCGTTTTGCGCTTCTTGTTCTGGTTGTGCCATCACCACATTCACGCCGTCAATGCGCGTTGGCGCAATGGTCAAGCCTGTGTCGTTATTCAGTGTAAGTGCGGTTTCAAAATCGCCCAGCTGCGCGTGAGTGTTGTCGATTTGGGTGGTAACATCTTGCAGCTGCACGTGCTTAACCTCAATGGCCAACGGCAGGTCGATTTTTTTCATCTCACTCGGGGGGGGATGGCTCCGACGGCGGCAACTTGCTGGTATCGATTGCGATGTTAGCGTGCGCTAACGAAACATCATCAATGCAGATTTTGCGTTTGATTAAGCACGAAAGCTGCAATTGTGCGCGCACATCGCCCACGTTGACGGCCACGCCGTCACTTTCATAGGTGACGTTTTTCAGCACCAAGCCGTCGCTGAAATTGCCCTCAACATGCTCAATGGTCAGCGCATCAAGCCATTTGTCTGCCCATTGCAATGCCATGCGCTGCCCTGCCCCCGTGCCAAGCAACACGCCGAGGGCGATGATAATAAGCAAGAAGAAAATCACCAACGCGCACACCAGCGCACGCCAACCGCACTTGCGTTTTGGGCGCGGTACTTGTGCGCTATTATCGGCTTGGTTGTCAGGCGTTTGTGCTTGCGTGTCGTGTTCTGCCATTAGAGTTCTGTCCCTAATCCGATATAAAATTGAATGTTGTGGCTGCCGTCTTTATCACGTACAGGGGTGGCGATGTCAAGCTTGACCGCGCCCACAGGTGAGGCCCAACGCACGCCAACACCGGCGCCCGAGCGCAGCTCTTTGCGGCTGTAGCTGTTGGCGGCAAGGCCAGTGTCATAAAACACGGCGCCCCACCAATTTGGGTACACTTGATATTGGTACTCAAAATTGGCTGTGGCTAGCCGTGAGCCGCCGACGAGCTTGCCGTTTTTGTCTTTTGGCGAGATTTTTTTTATAGCCATAACCACGAATGGAGCGATCGCCACCAGCAAAATAGCGCAATGCCGGCGGGATGCGGTTGAAATCCGCACTTTTCATGTAGCCCGCGTCAAAGCGCAGCAAAATGCGGTGGTCATCAAAATAGGTGCGGATCCACGCCGAGCTGGCGCGCACGCTGAAAAAATTCACATCCGAGCCCCAAATTTTTTGCCCGAGGTTGAAGGTGATGTTTTGCGCATCCCCCCAGCTTGGGAACATGCCGCCGCGAATGCGGGTGCGGTTTAGCCCCGCGGTAGGGTAAATGAGCAAAGTGCGGTTAGACACATCCGCTTGGGTGAAGGCATCATAGCGCGCGCGCAGGCCGAGGAAATATTGCCAGCCGCTGTCATGCTTCCAATAGCGCAAGCCCGCCAGCGTCACGGTGTCGGAATGGGTGTCGTTGGTGCGCTCACGGTCAAGGCCGGCGGAGTATTCATAATAGTATTTCAACGCATTTTTCAACAGCGGGATTTTATAAGTCATCTCCACCGTTTGCTGCGGCTTGGAGAGGTAAAAACTGCTGCGGAAACTGTGCCCGCGGCTGTTGATCCACGGCTTGTTCCAGCTCAGTTGCAGCCGTGGCCCCACGTCGGTGGCATAGCCAATCCCGACCTCCATGCTGTTTTTCTTTTTCGGGCGCAGCAACACGTTCAAATCCACCCGTTTGTCCTCTGGGTTGAGGTTCGGCTGCAACAGCACCGAGCTAAACCAGTTGGTGGAGGTGTAATTGGCGGTCAAGGTCGAGAGATCGTTGATCAAATACGGATCGCCTGGTTTGATATTGAGCATATTGCGCAGGTAATCTTCGCGGATTTGCGAGTGCTCAAAGGTGACTTCGCCGTAGTGGTAGCGCTCACCGCTGTCAAAAATCATATGCCAAATCGCCAAATGCTCTTGCAGCATCACCAGCAGTTGTGAAATTTGAAAGTCCGCGTCAAAGTAGCCTTGTTTCACCGCCAAGGTTTGCAAAGCGGATTTAAAATCGTCATAAGTGCCTTGGTTTAAAATCGTGCCCGCCGGTGGAATCGTTTTTTTCAAGTCAATAAAGGCCTGATTTTTCGCCGCTTCACCGATGATAGACACTTCGTTTTCACCGAGTTTAACCGGCTTGGCCAGCGTGACATCGGCATAGAGCAAATCTTTCACGCCCGCGCGCGGGACAAAAGTGTAGCGAATGGTGTTGTCGAAATAACCCAGCGCACGCAGCGCGTTTTCAATGGTTTGGCTGACTAAGTATTGATAACGCTCGGAGCCGTCGGCCTCGTCGTTGCTCAATTGCGAGAGGTGAATACGCACGTTGTTGTAAAGCTCTGGGTTGTCGATGCCGCGCACTTTGAGCAACACCGTCTGCTCAGCATAGGCGCTAGCACTCCAGGCACACATGCCTGCTAAGATAAAACGCAACAATGGCTTCACACGCAAATTCACAAGCCTCTCCCTTAATCACACGCCACTGGACAATGCCCTTAAGTTTACCGATAAGCTCGGCGCTTGCCAACGCTTTATGGCGATTTTGAGTGCAAATTTTGCGCTAAAAAAAGCTCACGGCTTTTCAGCGGCTGCGCACCGAGATACGGCTTGAGCACCATGCGCGTAAAGCGCTTGGCCGCTTGCAACACCTCAGGCGAGTCAAATTGAAGATCGGCAAACGCCAGCAAGGCCGCACCTTGAAAGCGCTGTTGGTTGTCGAGCATGGAGGCGATAAAACCCTTTTCGGCGCGGTATTGATAAAACATCTCGCGCTCAACAGGCTTGCCCGTGCCCGCGCAGTGGGTGAAATCGACACCATAACCGAGCGCGCGCAAGAGCTTGAACTCAAAGCAGCGCAGCGCTGGCTCAACGCGCTCGCCTGCTTGGCAAAGTGCGGTCAGGCAGGTGAGGTAATCATCAAACAGTTGCGGGTAGGCGGTGTTGGGCTCCAGCACGCGAGAGAGCAATTCATTGACATAAAAGCCGCTGAAAAGTGCGGTATTTTCCAGCGGCAAGGCCAGTGCGGCGGCCTCGGCTTTGGTTAAGAGTTTCAAATCCCCTTTGCCTGTAAAGCGCAGCAACAGCGGCGTGAACGGCTGCAGCAGGCTTTTAAGATTGGAGCGCTTGCCTCTCGCCCCTTTTGCCAGCACGCTCATGCGCCCGTTGTGTTCAGTAAACAACGAGACAATCAAACTGCTTTCGTTATAGGGGCTGCGATGGAGCACAAAGCCCCGCTGCCATGTGTCGCTCATGGCGCTATGTTAGCCTGCCGAGTGCACTTTAGCAAGGGCTAGGCCTCCTCGCGCGCGCCCAATTCTTGCGGCAAAATCGCGTTTAAAATCAGCGCCAACAGCGAGCCAACGGTGATGCCTGAGCCGAAAATTTCTTTCACGAATTCAGGCAATTTGTCTAAAATCTCAGGCCGAGTGGTGACCGCCAAGCCGCAGCCAATGGAGATGGCGATAATCAAGCCGTTGCGCTTGTTGCGCTCAACTTGGTCAAGCATTTGGATGCCGGCGGCGATAATCATGGCAAACATCATTAACCCCGCCCCACCAAGTACTGGCAGCGGGATGGAGACAATCAACGCGCCAAACACAGGGAAGAGCCCCGCGAGCACCAACAAGGCGCCCGTGATGGTCACCACATAGCGGCTGGCCACGCCAGTGAGTGAAATCACGCCAATATTTTGGGAAAACGACGAAAACGGCGTGGTGGACATCAACGCCGCAAAGGCCGAGCCCAAGCCGTCGCACAGCACGCCACCGCGCAGGTGTTTGCCCGTGATCTCCGTTTGCGTGGCGTTGCCAAGTGCGAGAAAGTTGCCGCTCGATTCAACAATGGTGACCAAAAAGGCAATGCTCATGCCGATGATGCCCGAGATGGGAAAGCTCAAGCCAAAATGCAGCGGCTTGGGCAGCGCGAAGGCTTGCGCTTGATGCACGCCTGAAAAATCCACCCAGCCTAACACCAGGCAGAGCACATAGCCGGCGAGCATGCCAATCACAATCGCGGCGGCGGAGAAAATCCCCTTGCCCCACTGCACCAACACCACCACAATCAGCAACACAAAGGTTGCCATCGCCAAATTGGCGGGGTCGGCATAATGGGCATCACCGCGCTGGCCGCCCGCGAACCAGTCCACCGCCACAGGAATCAAGCTCAAGCCAATCATCATCACCACAGTGCCGGTGACCACTGGCGGGAAGAGTTTGCGAATCACGGGCATAAAAAAGCTGCCGACAATCATCACCAATGAGCCCACCAGCGAGGCGCCCAAAATGCCGCTCACGCCATCTTGGCTAAAGCCAATCGCCAGTGCCGCAGCCACAAAGGTGAAACTCGTGCCCATCACACTCGGCAAGCGGATGCCCACCGGCCCCAGCCCTTGGCATTGAATCATAGTGACAATGCCCGAGACCAGCAACGCGGCATTGACGAGAATAATGGTATCCGAGGTGGGCAGCTGCAAAACATTGCCGATCACCAGCGGCACGGCAATAATGCCACCAAGTGCGGCTAGCAGATGCTGCCCACCGAGCAGCAGGCTTAATAAAAAAGGTGGTTTGTCTTCAACTTGATAAAGCAACGTGTTCATAAGGTCCTTCATAACAACATAAAATAAAAGTGCGGTCAGCACATAAAAAAATACCCATTTACGGCTTGCAAACGGGTATTTAATATTCAACTAATCTTCACTGTAGCCGAGGCTTTTCAGCGCGCGCTCGTCGTCGGCCCAGCCAGATTTCACCTTCACCCACAGCTGCAGGTGCACTTGGCTTTCAAACAAACGTTCCATATCGGCGCGGGCTTCCATGCCGATGGTTTTGATTTTCTGCCCTTGTTTGCCGATCACCATTTTCTTCTGCCCGTCGCGCTCAACCAAAATCAGCCCGTGGATAATCAGCACGCCTTTCGGGTTGATTTTAAATTGCTCAATTTCCACCGTCACGGAATACGGCAACTCCTCGCCCATAAAACGCATCAGTTTTTCGCGGATAATTTCAGAGGCCAAAAAGCGCTGGGAGCGGTCGGTGATGTAATCTTCAGGGAAGTGGTGCACACCTTCACGCAGATTTTCCCGCACCAGCTTTTTGAGCTGGTCAACATTGTTGCCGTGGGTGGCAGAGATGGGCACAATCGCTTTAAAATGGAGTTTTTGCTCCATCTCGGTGATAAACGGCAACAGTTCGTCTTTATTTTTGATGTTATCAATTTTGTTGATCACCAAAATCACAGGCGCGCGGGAGTTACGCAACTTGTTGAGCACCATCTCGTCGTCAGCCGTCCAATGGGTGCCGTCCACAACAAAAAAGATCAAGTCCACATCACCAATGGTGCTGCTCGCCGCACGGTTCATTAAGCGGTTGATAGCGCGCTTTTCTTCAATGTGCAGCCCTGGGGTGTCGACATAAATGGCTTGATAGGCGCCTTCAGTGTCAATCCCTAAAATGCGGTGGCGCGTAGTTTGCGCCTTGCGCGAGGTGATGGAAATTTTCTGCCCTAAAAGGCGGTTGAGCAAAGTCGATTTGCCCACATTTGGGCGCCCGACAATGCCGATAAAGCCACAATAAGTGGGCTGTTGTTGCATCTGTGTCATAAATTCTCTTATAAAACCTGCGCTAAAATTTGCTCAGCGGCGGCTTGTTCTGCCTTGCGACGGCTTTGGCCAAGGCCAAGTGCGGTCATGGAAAGGCTTTGCACATCGCAGCGCACTTTGAAGGATTGATTGTGATCTTCACCCTCAATGGCCACCACCTCATAGCTCGGCAGGGGTAAGTGTTTGCCTTGCAAATACTCTTGCAGGCGTGTTTTGGGGTCTTTTTGGTTTTCACCCGGTTTAATGTTAGCTAAATCATCGTGATACCACGCGCGCACCACGCCCACCACGGTCTCAAAGTTTGAGTCGAGATACATCGCGCCAATAATGGCCTCAACGCAGTCGGCTAAAATGGAATCACGCCGAAAGCCGCCGCTTTTCAGCTCACCTGGCCCTAAGCGCATATACTCACCCAAGCCAAAGCGGCGGGCATGCACCGCCAAGGTTTGCTCACGCACCAAGGTGGCACGCATGCGGCTTAAATCGCCTTCATCCACGCGGCCAAACTGGTGGAACAGCGCCTCGCCGATGATGAAATTTAAAATCGAATCGCCTAAAAACTCAAAGCGTTCGTTGTGCTTGCTGTCTGCACTGCGGTGGGTTAGTGCTTGTTTTAACAAGCCAATTTGTGTGAATTGATAACCCAATTTGCGTTGCAAGCGGTCAAGGTCTTGTTGCATGGCTGTGTCCTATTCAACGCTGGTGAAAAAGCGGCTTGCGCGAATGCCCGTTGGCCACTCGCCTTGTTTTTTGTCCAAGCTTAGCCAGATCCAGCGCGCTTTGCCAACCAAGTTTTGCTCTGGCACAAAGCCCCAAAAGCGGCTGTCGTCGCTGTTGTCGCGATTATCGCCCATCATGAAGTATTCTCCTTCAGGCACCACCCACTCGCCGGCTGGCAAATTCGGCTGCTTGAAATAGGCCGCGTCGTAATAAAAACGCACTGGGTTGAGCAACACTTGGTGGCTCACCGCGCCGTTTTCTGTCATTTCAAGTTGCGCGTTGCCGTGGTAGAAAAACTCAGGATTCGGTTTGGCATCACTGTATTGATATACCTGTGGCTGGCAAGGCGTGGCGTCACACTGCGCCGGTGTCACGCTCAAAGTGCCCGATTGCTGCTCATAACGAACGCGATCACCCGGCAGGCCGACCACGCGTTTGATGTAATCCACATTCGGTTGCGGTGGCGCTTTAAACACCACTACATCGCCGCGTTTAGGCTCACCGGTTGGGATGAGCTTGTGTTGAAAAATCGGGTCTTTAATGCCGTAGGCGTATTTTTCCACCAGCAAAAAATCCCCCACGCGCAAGGTGGGCTCCATTGAGCCTGACGGGATTTGAAACGGCTCAAATAAAAACGAACGTACAAACAGCACAATCGCCAACACGGGGAAAAGAGAGGCGACAAACTCACTGCCTTCAGATAACGGCTCCACTTGCGCGCGCTCTTCTTCGCTCAAGGTTTTGCCTGAACGTTGCTCTAGGCGGGCGATTTGGCGTTGGCGTTTTGGCGCAAGCGAAAAGCGGTTATAACACCACACCGCGCCTGAAATCAGCGTGAACACAATTAACAAAATCGAAAACGTGTTCGGCAAATTTTGGCTATCTAAAAAGCGCCAAAAAATGTAGCCACCGACAAGTAAAATGGGCAGAAAGAATTTAGACATACACTCTCCTGTTAGTCCTTACCAACATGTAAAATCGCCAAAAACGCCTCTTGTGGCACCTCAACGTTACCGAGGGATTTCATCCGTTTTTTACCCTCTTTTTGTTTTTGCAGCAGTTTTTTCTTACGGCTGACATCACCGCCATAACATTTCGCCAGCACGTTTTTACGCAGCTGTTTCACCGTTGAGCGCGCAATAATATGGTTGCCAATCGCCGCTTGAATGGCGATATCAAATTGCTGGCGCGGAATCAGCTCTTTCATTTTTTCCACCAGCTCACGCCCGCGATACGGCGCGTTGTCTTTGTGCACAATCAGCGCCAGCGCATCCACGCGATCGCCATTGATCATAATATCCACCCGCACCATGTCAGCGGCTTGGAAACGCTTAAAGCCATAATCAAGGGAGGCATAGCCGCGTGAGGTGGATTTTAAGCGGTCGAAGAAATCCAGCACCACTTCACCGAGCGGAATCTCATAGGTCAGCGCCACTTGGTTGCCGTGGTAGACCATGTTGGTCTGCACGCCGCGTTTTTCCACGCACAAGGTGATTACATTGCCGAGGTAATCCTGCGGCACCAAAATATTACACTCTGCAATCGGCTCGCGAATTTCAGCGATGTTGTTCAGCGGCGGCAATTTTGCCGGGCTGTCCACGTACTCCACCGTGTTGTCGGTGAGCTGCACTTCATAAATTACCGTTGGTGCGGTGGTGATCAAATCCAGGTTATACTCACGCTCCAACCGCTCTTGGATAATTTCCATGTGCAGCAAGCCCAAAAAGCCGCAACGGAAGCCAAAGCCAAGTGCGGTCGAGTTTTCAGGCTCATAGAACAGCGAGGCATCGTTAAGGCTCAATTTGCCCAGCGCATCACGAAATGATTCATAATCATCCGAGCTGACAGGGAAGAGGCCGGCGTAAACCTGCGGTTTGACCTTTTTAAAGCCTGGCAGCGGTGCGCTGGCAGGGTTGTGTTGCAGCGTGAGGGTATCCCCCACTGGCGCACCCAAAATATCTTTAATGCCGCAAACAATCCAGCCCACTTCACCGCACTTTAACTCTGTGGTGTCGAGTTGTTTCGGGGTGAAAATACCCAAACGGTCCACGCCATAGGCAATGCCCGTGCTCATCACTTTGATTTTATCGCCTTTTTTCAGCGTGCCGTTTTTAATCCGCACCAATGACACCACGCCTAAGTAGTTGTCAAACCACGAGTCGATAATCAACGCTTGCAGTGGCGCGTCGGGGTCGCCTTGTGGCGCGGGGATGCGCTTAACAATCTCTTCGAGCACGTCATCAATGCCCACGCCTGTCTTGGCCGAGCAGCGCACCGCGTCAATGGCATCAATGCCAACGATATCTTCAATCTCTTCCGCCACGCGCTCAGGCTCAGCGGCCGGCAGGTCGATTTTGTTTAAAATCGGCACCACTTCGAGATCCATTTCGATGGCGGTGTAACAGTTGGCTAGCGTTTGCGCCTCAACCCCTTGGCCAGCGTCCACCACCAACAGCGCGCCTTCACAGGCGGCCAGCGAGCGGGAAACTTCATACGAAAAATCCACATGCCCTGGGGTGTCGATAAAATTCAATTGATAGGTTTCACCGTCTTTTGCGGTGTAATTGAGCGTGACACTTTGTGCTTTAATGGTTATCCCGCGCTCACGCTCCAAATCCATCGAATCCAGCACCTGTGCGGCCATTTCACGGTCAGACAGCCCACCACAGGTTTGAATCAAACGGTCAGACAAGGTTGACTTGCCATGGTCGATATGGGCGATAATCGAAAAGTTACGAATGTTGTTCATCTACAAAAAGGCTCTCTTAGCAGTCTTTTTTATCACAAAAATTAATTGTCGGATTGTACCGCAATATTGCCCCAACGGCTAGATTTTCCGCTTTTTTTACGATGTTGCTCGTAAAACAAAAAGTGCGGTCGAACCGCACTTTCCGTCACACTTTCAAACAAACGTATTTCCATTCCATAAATTCATCCAAGCCTTGACGCGCGCCCTCTCGCCCAATGCCTGATTGCTTCACGCCACCAAATGGCGCCACCTCGGTGGAAATCAGCCCTTCGTTAACGCCCACCAAGCCGTACTCCAGCGCCTCGCTCACCCGCCAAATGCGCGCGTAATCTTTCGTGAAGAAATAAGCCGCCAAGCCAAACTCCGTGTCATTGGCCATGTCGATGACCTCTTGCTCATCGTCAAAGGCAAAAATCGGCGCCAATGGCGCGAAGGTTTCTTCTTTCGCCACTTTCATCGCCTGCGTCACGCCAGAGAGCACCGTTGGCTCAAAGAAAGTCTGCCCGCGTGCATGGCGCTGCCCGCCACAATGCAGCTCAGCGCCTTGGCTTAGGGCATCTTGAATGTGATCTTCTACCTTTTCCAGCGCGCTGTCGCTAATCAAAGGGCCGACGTCCACGCCGTCTTCAAAGGCCTCGCCCACACGCAGCGACTGCACTTTTTGTGCAAATTTTTCAGCAAATTGCGGCAAAATGCCGCGCTGAACATAAATTCGATTGGTACACACGCAGGTTTGCCCCGCGTTGCGGAATTTCGACGCCAGCACGCCGTCCACCGCGTTATCAAGATCGGCGTCCTCAAACACAATCGCCGGCGCATTGCCGCCCAGCTCGAGGGCGACCTTTTTCACCGTGCTGGCGCATTGTTCCATCAAAATTTTGCCCACGCGGGTGGAGCCGGTGAAGGTGAGTTTGTGCACATCAGGGTGCTCGCTCAACACCTTGCCCACTTCGGCGGAGTGAGTGCTCGGCAGCACGTTAAACACGCCTTGAGGAATACCAACCTCATGCGCCAATTGCGCCAACGCCAAGGCAGACAGCGGCGTTTCTTGCGCGGGTTTCAGCACCATGGTGCAGCCCGCCGCCAAGGCAGGGGCGGCTTTGCGGGTGATCATCGCATTCGGGAAGTTCCACGGTGTAATTGCCGCCACCACTCCAATTGGTTGCTTGAGCACCAAAATGCGGCGATCGGCCTTATCCTGCGGGACAATCTCGCCATAAGCGCGCTTGCCCTCTTCGGCAAACCACTTGATAAAACTCGCGCCATAGGCAATCTCGCCCATGCTCTCTTGCAGCGGCTTGCCTTGCTCAAGGCTGAGCAACGCGGCAAGCTCGTTTTGCTTGGCCATCACCGCATCATGCCACGCCATCAAATAATCCGACCGCACTTTGGCTGTCAGCGCCGCCCACGCTTTTTGCGCCGCCTTGGCGCTGGCGATCGCTTTTTTCGCGTCTGCCACTGTGCAATCACTCACCTGCGCAATCACCTCCCCCGTGGCGGGGTTGCGCACCGCAAAGCGTGCCCCATCACTGGCTTGGACAAACGCACCGTTAATGTAACCTTCACTTTTTAAAATGTTTGATCAATTTGTTTTTTCATAAACGCTCCTTTTTAAACACCCCCAGTGTACACCATCAACCCACAATTGCGAATCCATCAGCCACAATTGCAGATTTGGTGAGCGGGGGGAAATAATTTACTATTGCAAATAATAATTAATATCATTATCATTGGAAAAATTTATCGTTGTGAAATAACCTAGGAACCCTTTATGCAAAAAATATGCAGCATTTTCTGTCGTTTCGCTTTCACTGGCTGTGGTGGCATGTTCAGGCGGTAGCGATGTCAGCGCGCCCACCGCGGTGGCTGACATTCCAACGGCCAAGGCATTTACACAAAAACAACGGTTAACGCCTGTCCACACCGTTGCACCAAAGCAAGGCAAGATTTTTTATATTCAATCGGATTTTAGCAAAGACTTTTCATACGAAAACGCGGAAGGTTTCGCCTACCAAGCACCCGATGGCAAAATTTATCGGTTCACCACTTTTGCCACTATGATTGTGCCATCTGGCTTTTACGGCAAATCCCTGGCCATGCGCACCAAACACACCACCCAGGCGCTGGATAACGGCGGGCAAATTTTTGTGTGTTGTGAAGGCAGCCCCAACAGCACTAGCTTCCCAGCCATGAACACAGGCAGTGACTTCCGCTACGGCGTTTACGTCTCTCCGCAAGGCGAGACTGACTTTTTTGTTGGTGGCAAACTCGCGGATAAAGAGAAATTCAACGCCTGGGCTGAAAAAGGCCGCGCGAGCTATGAAGTGCTCGGCGTGCGCTATCGCAACAATGCGCCTGTCACCTCTGCCTACACGCCAGCTGGCGAATACAACAAAGATGAAGTCAAAGTGCGGTCTGTGTTGGTGGCGGATTTTGACCAGAAAAAGCTCGAAGGCAAAATCGTCGGCAACAAGGATTTTGGCGGGGATATCAACTTCAATGATGTCGCCATTAAAGACAACACCTTTGCAGGCAAAGTGGAATCTGAAGGGCAACAAGGCCGAGTTGATGGCGCATTTTTTGGCAACACCGCGTGGGGCTCGTTCCATGTGGGGGACAAAATTGGCGGCAAGGCGGAATTTGATAACAAAACATTGAACGCCGCCTTTGGTGGCGCGCAAGTGGATAAATGAGGTTGACCATGCAAAAACGATTTTCATTATCTGTAATTAGCACCGCACTTTTGGTAGCACTCACCGCCCACGCCGATGAGCAACTCGACACCATTGTGGTGCAAGGCGAGCAAAATAAACAGGCCGAATAACTCACAGAAAAACTCGGTGAAGTGTCCACCACGCGCGCACAGCTTGACCGCACTTTAAGCCAAGATATTCACGACATGGTGCGCTATAACCCCAGTGTGAGCGTAGTGGAAGGCGGCCGCGCGGGTTCAAACGGCTTTAGCATTCGCGGGGTGGATAAAGACCGCGTTGCTATTAACGTGGACGGCTTGCCGCAGGCGGAAAGCCGCTCATCGAGTGCCTTCCAAGAGTTGTTTGGCGCTTATGGCAATTTCAATGCCAACCGCAATGCCGCGGAGCTTGAAAACATCAGCACAATCACCATCAAAAAAGGCGCCGATTCGCTGGCCTCTGGCAGCGGTGCGTTAGGTGGTGCGGTGAATTACGAAACCAAAAAAGCGCAAGATTTCTTGCAAGACAAGCCCTACTACCTCAGCGCAAAAGGCGCCTACAGTGGTAAAAACCGTGAGTGGATGCGCAGTGTGACCGCCGCGGGGCAATACAACGGCTTTGATGCCCTCGCCGTGTTAACCCGTCGCGATGGGCATGAGGTGAAAAACCATGATAACGCCGGCGTTGCGCCATTAAAATCACCCGATCGCGTCTATGATCCAACCGGTGGCAGTGGCCATTATGGTGCAGTGGGCAAAGTGCGCGGCGAGCCAGACCCACAAGATTATATGGCAAAAAGTGGCTTGGTACGCCTAGGCTACCGCTTTAACGCCCAGCATTATCTCAACGCGATGTTTGAAGATTATCGCAAAGACAGCTATACCAAAGAATATTCCAATTTGTGGACGGCCGACTGGCAAGGAAATCCAAGCAATGAGCTGCGTAAGCGCAACGATGTCAGCTACCGCCAGCGCTATGGCATTGAATATGAAAACACGTTAGAAAACGGCCCGTGGGATACCTTAAAACTCACGTTTAATCACCAGCAAATCAACATGGACACCATGAGCTGGGATATGGCCGAAGACATCAGCAAGAGCCAAAGTGGCATCAACAGTGAGGTTTACTACATTTATCGCAGCATCAAGCAAACCCTTGACCAAGCGCGGCTGACCACCGAAAAACTGCTCGCCTTTGACAATTGGCTGTGGCAAATCAAAACGGGCATCAGCGCTGGGCGCTCGCGCAATGAAAATGAAAATTTCTCGTACTTTGTGCGGATGTTTGATACCAATATCAAAACCACCAACACAGGCGAAGAGGAATTTTTGATTGAAGCAAAATCCAACAATCGCAGCCTGTTTTGGGATAACACATTCCTAATTGGTGAAAAACTCAAACTCAATGCCGGCATCCGCTATGATTGGATTAAAAGCCAGCCGCTGGCCAACGACAAATTCATCACCGCGATGGCGGATCTCAATTTGCTCAACCGCCAGGCAAAATTCCAAGCACTTAGCCAAGGGTTGTCGTTTAGCTATCAGCTGCCTGCGGGCTTTAACTTGCTGGGCAAATACAGCTCAGGCTTTCGTGCGCCCACCACCGATGAAATCTGGTTCAACTTCCCTCACCCTGATTTTTATGTCAAAGCCAACCCTGAGCTTAAAGCAGAAAAATCACACAACCTTGAGCTAGGTCTTGCTCATCAAAGTGAATGGGGTTTTGGGCAGCTTTCAGGCTTTTATACCCGCTACAATAACTTTATTGATTTTGCTTATCTCGGCAAACAAGCGGTGCCGTTTTGGGACCCCGTCAATAAAAACTGGCGTAACGAAGACGCCCCTGCGTATCAAAACATCAACCGCCGCAAGGCTGAAGTGGCGGGCATAGAGTTCAATGGCCGTTTGGAATTATCAAACATCGGTGCGCCACAAGGGCTTTATACCGCACTGAATGCCAGCTATACAAAAGGCCGCCAGCTGCACGATTCAGGCGTGTATATTCCGCTCAATGAGCTAGATCCATTTTCGGGCACATTCGCTCTGGGTTATCAACAGCCTGAAGACAAATGGAGCTTGGCCGCGCACATCACCTACACTGCTGGCAAAAAACCGCAAGACACCTTCCACAGTGACAGTGACGTGTATAAACCATGGCCCTATGCCACTCATTCACGCCATTACACTACGGTTGATCTCAACGGGCACTACAAGCTCAATAAATACCTCACCGTGCGAGCAGGCGTGTTTAACCTATTTAATCAGCGTTATTACACCTGGAATGCGCTGCGTAGCATTCGTGAGTTTGGCACCGTCAACCGCGTTGACAACAAAACCCACGCAGGCATCGGCCGCTTTAGTGCCCCTGGGCGTTATTTCAGCTTTATGATTGAAGCGACTTTCTAACCACAACCTTAAGGAGTAGAGATGTTTAATTTACCGAAAAAAACCGCACTTTGTATTCTCGTTGCCCTAGGCGCAACGGGCTGCTTGTCCACAAGCAATGATCAGCCACAACCGAAAGAGCCGATTAACACCAGCGCACAAAAACAAACGCGGATAAAAAACCCGCGAGCAACAGTCAAAATAATCAAAGTGCGGTTGATCAAGGCTCCACCACACAAGAGGAAAAAAACCTGCCGCGCCTGCCGATGAGGCCAAAAACCAGCAGAGCCGACAAAACCGGCTGAACCTGAAAAACCAGCCGAGCCTGAAAAACCGGCTGAACCTGAAAAACCTGCAGAACCTGAAAAACCTGCCGAGCCCACAAAACCTGCAGAACCTGAAAAACCTGCCGAGCCCGCAAAACCAGCTGAACCCGCAAAACCTGCAGAACCTGAAAAACCTGCCGAGCCCGCAAAACCAGCTGAACCCGCAAAACCTGCAGAACCTGAAAAACCTGCCGAGCCAATAAATCCAGCCCAACCTGAGCCGCCAGTCGAGCCTGCCAAACCAGCAGAACCGATCGCGCCACCAGCGGGTGAAAAAACTGAAGCACAAATCACCGCTGAGAAAATTGAGGCCTTTAATCAACGCAATTACCAAGATTCAGCTAAATCGTTGCAAGCCCAAAATTATGATGGCGAAGAGCGTTACTATACGGCAGACGTCAATGTTGTCATGGGGGATGGCGCTTCGCTCAATGTTGAAAACGAGGAAGGCTTTGTCAATTTACCATTGGGTGATTTTACTTTACCAACGCATGGTGTTGGTAACTTACGCAAAACAGAGTATGGTTACAACAATATTTATTCGACCATCATTTTTGCCGACTTTGATGCTCGCACCGCTTCAGACATTTATGGTACACCGCTCGATGACATCAATGCGCTACCACAAGAAGGTTCTGCAAAATATTACGGAACAATCAAAGGCGCTAATGCGCTGAACGGTAATGTTATCTTAAATACCGATTTTGCCGAAAAAACAGTGGAAGGCAAAATTACCGATCTTAAAGATGCCAAAAGTTCGGTTAGTGATATTACACTTGAAAAATCGAAGATAGAGACAGCAATGAATGATTGGACTTATGAAGATGAGGTTGTCTTTAGAGGTAAAGCCACTGGCGGCAAATCTGAGTGGAAAGACTTAACCTATGAAGGTCATTTCTACGGACCAAGTGGCGAAGAAGCCGCAGGTACTCTAAAAATGGCTGATCCAATATACCCTAGCAGCCCTATCAAACAATCTGTAGCGGTATTCACCACCACTCGCGACGAGCAAAAATAACCGCACTTTGCTCAAAACCGCACTTTTAAAGTGCGGTTTTTTTTCGGTTTTATCACTCAATATTCTGAATTTGCTCGCGCATTTGTTCAATGAGGACTTTGAGTTCAACGGCGGCGTTGGTGATGTCGGGGTTGATGGATTTTGAGGCCAAGGTGTTGGACTCGCGGTTGAGCTCTTGCATCATGAAATCCAGCCGGCGGCCGACTGCGCCGCCTTTTTGCACGATGTTGAGCGTTTCTTGCACGTGCATATTCAAGCGATCCAGCTCCTCGGCTACGTCAATTTTCTGCGCCAGCAGCACCATTTCTTGTTCCAATCGCTGCGGGTCGGCTTGCAGTTGAATGTCGTCGAAGCGTTGTTGCAGCTTGGCGCGTTGCCATTGCAGAATATCAGGCATTTGGGCGCGCACTTTGGCGGCCTCGGCGCTGATGGCGTGCAGGCGGCTTTCAATCACGCTGCGCAACTTCTCACCTTCGCGGGCGCGGGCGGCAACAAAATCGTTGAGCAGCGCATCATAGCCCGCCAACAAATCTTGACTGATTTGGTCAATGTCTTGCTCGGGCGTTTCCACCACACCCGGGTAGCGCAGCACGTCCATCAGGTTGATTTGCCCCTCGCCCGCTTGCGTTTTGACCCATTGCAGCGCCTGCACCACTTGGCTGGCAAGGGCTTGGTTGAGTTGCAGCTCAACCGCACTTTGGTTTTTAAGTTCAACACGCAAGCTGCACTCCACCTTGCCACGGGTGATGCGTTGGCGCAGCGTTTCGCGCAGCGTGTTTTCTAGCGCGCGGAAGGCCTCAGGTAGGCGGAAAAAGTTTTCTAAAAAGCGTTGGTTTACGGAGCGAATCTCCCACACGGCGCTGCCCCAGTTATGTTGCAGCTCAATGCGTGAAAAGCCCGTCATACTATAAATCATGGTCACTCCTTTACGGTGGCGGTTTTGTTCATTGTACTGATAATTTCGCACGCTGTCAGTGGCGAATGTGGTTTGACGTGGTAGAATAGAGCAAATTTTGTTTCAGGAGAGTGCCATGCGCCCAAATAATCGAGAAAATCACGCCACCCGCCCCATTCAAATCACCCGCCATTACACCAAACACGCCGAAGGCTCGGTGCTGGTCGCCTTTGGAGATACCAAAGTGTTGTGCAACGCCAGCATTGAAAACAGCGTGCCGCGCTTTTTAAAAGGCCAAGGCAAGGGGTGGATCACGGCGGAATACGGCATGTTGCCGCGCTCAACCAATGTCCGCATGCCGCGTGAGGCCGCCAAAGGCAAGCAAGGCGGGCGCACACTGGAAATTCAGCGTTTGATTGGCCGGGCACTGCGCGCAATGGTCGATCTCAACGCCCTCGGGGAGCGCACCATTACGGTTGATTGCGACGTGATTCAAGCCGACGGCGGCACGCGCACCGCGGCCATCAGCGGCGCCTGCATTGCTGTGCATGATGCTATTCAAGGCTTAATCGACAACAACGAGCTGGCCTGCAGCCCGATTAAAGGCTTGATTGCCGCGATTTCGGTCGGCATTGTGGAGCAAACCGCACTTTGCGATTTGGAATATGTCGAAGACTCGAACGCTGAAACCGACATGAACGTGGTGATGAGCGAGGACGGGCGCATCATCGAAATTCAAGGCACCGCCGAGGGCGAGCCGTTTAGCTTTGACGAACTTGAGCAGCTGTTAACACTGGCTAAAGGCGGCATCGCGCACATTTTGAACGAACAAAGAGCAGCACTTGGGGGGGGAATAATGGAACAGTATAAATGCGACTTCATTGAATTTGCCCTGAGCTGCAATGTGTTGAAATTTGGCGAATTTACGCTAAAATCCGGCCGCATTAGCCCCTATTTTTTCAACGCAGGGTTGTTCAACACAGGGCAAAGCTTGGCCAAATTAGGCGAGTGCTATGCTGCCGCCATCCAAGCACAAGGGATTGAATTTGACGTGCTCTTCGGCCCGGCCTATAAAGGCATCCCGATCGCAACCACCGTCGCCATCGCCCTGGCGAGACAAGTTGAACGCGAGATCCCAGTTTGCTTCAACCGCAAAGAGGCCAAAGATCATGGCAAGGGGGCAATTTAATCGGCGCACCACTGGCCGGCAACGTGCTGCTGGTGGACGATGTCATCACCGCCGGCACCGCGATTCGCGAATCCATGGCGATCATTGATGCTAATCACGCCAAGCTCAGTGCTGTTATCATCGCCCTCAACCGCCAAGAACGCGGCCGCGGCGCACTTTCATCCATTCAAGAAGTCGAGCAAGACTACCACTGCCGCGTGTATTCCATCATCACCCTCGACGACCTGATGGAATTCATCACCCACGACCCACGCTACACCCAACACCTCCCGAAAATGCAAGCCTACCGCGAGCAGTATGGGGTTTAGATCCTAATCCGCCGAAAAGGCGGATTTGTTATTTTTGTGCGTTGACACCACGTCGTCGAATCACGACGTATTGGGCTAAATGCTTAATTTTTACTTGACTTTTTGGGGTATTTTTTTGAATGATAAAGGGAATCATTGCCAGGGAGGAGAGAAGGATGCATTATAAAACCGCACTTTGCTTAGCACTTGGCGCACTGTTGATCAGTGCGTGTGACAATGAAAAAACGGCGAATGAGGCCAACTTCACGAAGGCGCTCAATGACCATTACGCCAACGCGCCTGGGGTATGCATCAACCTGCCTTATGGTTGGTATCCGTCAATTGATCCGCAACACAGCAACGACGATACGCTCTATTATCTCACGCTGAACAAAGTTTATACCGCCATCAGTAAGGACAACGCAACACCAAAACTTGAGGCTTTGGTGGCGGCGAATTTGCTCTCAGCCAAGGGCGAGGCGAAGATCAATGTGAAATTGCCAACGGGCAATTCGCGCGAGCCGATGCCGGTGGCAATTTATTCCCTAACGGATAAAGGCAAAGCCGCGTTGGTGACCACCAAAGGTGGCTTGGGTGAGGATAAGCAGTTTTGTTCTGGCCACTGGCAAGTCGCTGAGATTGTGAATTTCACCGAGCCGGCTGGCAGCGAGGTGGTGAGATCGCGGGTGACGTTCAAACGCAAGCTTGCCGATGGCCAAAGTTGGTTAGACGATGCCAATTTGGCAAAAGCATTCCCTGAACTTGAAAAAGCCAAGCAGCAAAGCGAGGTGACTAAGCGCGTGGAGCTGACCAACAAAGGTTGGCAGGTGGCGAGATAAGCGCGATCGCAACGCGACCGCACTTTGCCCATTAACCGCGCCGCCAGGTGGTGCCTTGCGGGCCGTCTTCAAGCACGATGCCCATGGCGGTGAGTTTGTCGCGCGCAGCGTCGGCTTGTGCCCAGTTTTTTTCGGCACGCGCCTGATTTCGTTCGGCAATTAAGGCTTCAATTTCAGCAACATCGTCATCGCTGCCCGCTTGTAAAAACGCCTCTGGGTCTTGGTATAAAATCCCGAGCACATCACCAAGTTGGCGCATTTGCGCCGCGAGGCTGTTGGCGGCATCCAGCGCGTTTTCTTGCTTGAGTTTGTTGACCTCACGCGCCATGTCAAACAACACGGCCAGCGCACCTGGGGTGTTGAAATCATCGTTCATGGCCTCATTAAACGCCTGCACAAAGGCCTCGCCACCCGCGGCGACCGCACTTTTATCCGTGCCACGCAGGGCGGTGTAAAGCCGCTCAAGGGCGCTGTGGGCGAGATTGAGATTTTCATCGCTGTAATTGAGCTGGCTGCGATAATGGGCGGTGAGCAGGAAGTAACGCACGCTTTCGCCGTTGTAGTGTTTGAGCACGTCGCGAATGGTGAAAAAGTTATTCAGCGACTTCGACATTTTTCTTTGTCGACCATGATCATGCCGGAGTGAATCCAATAATTCACATAACTGCCGCCGTGGGCACAGCACGATTGCGCGATTTCGTTTTCGTGGTGCGGGAACATTAAATCTGAGCCGCCGCCGTGAATATCAAAGTGCGCGCCCAGCTCTTTGAAATTCATCGCTGAGCACTCAATGTGCCACCCCGGGCGGCCTTTGCCCCACGGGGAATCCCAGCTGGGTTCGTTTTCTTTCGACATTTTCCACAGCACAAAGTCCATCGGGTTTTGTTTGATGGCGGAAATCTCCACCCGCGCGCCGGCTTGCAGTTGCTCAAGGTCTTGGCGGGAGAGCTTGCCGTAATGGTCAAAACTGGCCACCGAGAACATCACATCGCCGTTGTCGGCCACGTAGGCGTGCTTTTTGTCGATCAAGGTTTGCACAATGGCGATGATATCCGCAATGTGGTGCGTGGCGCGGGGCTCGATGTCGGGGCGCTGAATATTGAGCGCATCAAAATCTTGATACATCTCCGCCACCATGCGGTCCACCAGCTGGTCACAGGTTTCGTGATTGGCCAAGGCGCGTTTGATGATTTTGTCGTCCACGTCGGTGATGTTGCGCACATAGGTGAGATCGTAGCCCAAATAGCGCAAAAAGCGCGCAATCACGTCAAAACACACAAACGTCCGCCCATGGCCGATGTGGCAGAGATCATAAACCGTCACGCCACACACATACATCCCCACTTTGCCTGGCCGGATGGGTTTAAATTCTTCTTTATTGCGTTCGTAAGTGTTGTAGATTTTTAACATAGCGTCCCTTTGTGCGTGTGCTGTCGGTGGCGACAGCGCGTTTTTTATGGAATAATAACCGCACATTATAACGTTTTATCGACAAAAAAGGATCCTTAATATGGTAATTCTGCACACAAATTTCGGCGACATTAAACTCGAACTCGACAGCACCAAAGCCCCACAAACCTGCGAAAACTTCCTCAACTACTGTAACAGCGGCTTTTATAACAACACCATCTTCCACCGCGTGATTGACGGCTTTATGATTCAAGGCGGCGGGTTGGAAAGCGGCATGAAAGAAAAAGCCACCAACGCGCCGATCAAAAACGAAGCCAATAACGGCCTAAGCAACAAACGCGGCACCATTGCAATGGCGCGCACCAGCGACCCGCACTCCGCCACTGCGCAGTTTTTCATTAACGTGAGCGACAACGACTTTTTGGACTTCAAAGCTGAAAATATGCAAGGCTGGGGCTACGCGGTGTTCGGCAAAGTGGTTGACGGCATGGACGTGGTAGACAAAATCCGCCAAGTAAAAACCGGCAACTACGGCTATTATCAAGACGTGCCAAAAGAAGAGGTCGTCATTGAATCTGTGACGGTGGAATAATCAAAGTGCGGCAACCGCACTTTGCCTGTTAGCCGCGCGGGTGAAATTTGGCGTGGAGGTTTTTCAACCGTTCGTTGGCAACATGGGTGTAAATTTGGGTGGTGGAGAGATCGCTGTGGCCGAGCAGCATTTGCACCACCCGCAAATCCGCGCCATGATTGACCAAATGCGTCGCAAAGGCATGGCGCAGCACGTGCGGTGACAGGCTGTTTTGGTCGATCTCTGCGCGCAGCGCGTAGTGCTTGATGCGATGCCAAAAAGTTTGGCGCGTCATCTGCTGGCCGCGGCGGCTAGGAAAAAGCACATCGGAACTGGTGCCGTTGAGCAGCAAATCCCGCCCGTAGATGACAAACTCCCGAATCCAATAATTGGCCTCATCCCCCATCGGCACCAGCCGCTCTTTGTTACCTTTGCCGATAACCCGCACCACGCCTTGATTAAGGCTGATGCTGTCCAGCGTCAACGACACCAATTCACTCACCCGCAAGCCAGTGGCATAAAGGAGCTCAAGCATGGCTTTGTCGCGCAGCTCCAACGGCTCGTCGGTGGCCGGTGCGTTGAGCAAATCGCCCACTTCGCTTTCGCTGAGCGTTTTGGGCAGCCGTGAGGGCAATTTGGGGGATTGCAACAGCGCGCTGGGGTTGTCCGCGCGGTGCTTTTCGCGCTCAAGGTAGCGGAAAAATTTACGCACGCTGCTGAGCATGCGTGCAGAGCTGGTGGCTTTGAAGCCTTGGTCTAACCGCTCGCCGAGAAAGGTTTGCAAATCGTGGCGATCAAGGGTGAGTACCGTGAGATTGTTTGCTTTGCACCAGTTGAAAAGTGCGGTCAAATCCAAACGATAGGAGGCCACCGTGTTTTGCGACAGCCCCTGCCCAAGCCACAACTCGTTTAAAAAAAGCTCAAGCAGCATTTTATCGTTCATGGCAACCGCACTTTAGCTTAGCCGGCAAAATCGCCGAGCATCTCTTGTGTCGGCACAAAAAAGAGCGTGCCTGTTTGCGCGGTACTGAAATCCAAAATGCGGTCGGCATTGCCCACCGGATCGCCGATGAACATATTGGTCAGCATTTTTTTCACCGTGTCAAACGAGCTGGCATAACAGATAAAATAAGTGCCCATTTCGTTGTTGGCGGTATTGCCAAACGGCATATTATCGCGCACCACTTTCAAGTCATCGCCCACATTCGCCAGCGCGGAGTGCGCGTTGCTCGGTTTTTCCTCGTCGCTCATCTCGATGTCGTCGGCTTTCGAGCGGCCAATCACACACTCTTGCTCGCTCACGCTCAACGCACGCCACGCGCGCATATCATGCAGGTATTTTTGCACGAATAGATAACTGCCGCCTTGATAAGCTGGGTCTTCCTCCCCGATCAAGCCAAAAAACGCACGTGCTTCGCCTTGTGGGTTTTCCGTGCCGTCGACAAAGCCGAGAATGCTGCGCCCGTCCCAATAACGAAAGCCATGCACCTCTTCCACGCACTCGGCCACCGGGTTGAGCACATCGCTGATTTGTGTGGCCAAATCAATGCTTAGGCTTGGCTCTTGGGTGCGAATGTGCAAATGCAAATCGCCACGGGTCGACACCGCCGTGTGCTTTTGCCCTTTGATTTCCACAAATTTTTCAAACTGCTTTGGCAACGGCTGAGGCAAATCCAGCAGCGCCCACGCCTCAAACCCGATGCCGAGCACCACGCTTGCTTGCGTATGCGGGAAGCGGGTGTCTAAGCTGTGGTTGAGGTTGAGCACCAAGCTGCACAGGCGTTGAAAGTGCGGTTGCACGTCGGCACTGGCGTGGAAATTCCACACCATAAACACGGTATTATTGTTGGGGTTATCCAACACGTTTTGCGGTGTTGCTGCCATGCTGCCTCCCCCTAAAGCGCCATGTCATCAAGCAGCGCCACGCCCGATTTTTTCGCCATGGTGCGCACATAGGCAGCCACTTTTTCAGGGAACTGAAGGCCTTTAACCAACGTGAGCGAACGCAAGCTGGCAAAGAGGTGGAAGTCATCTTCCGAAAGCTCACCGTTGACCGCCTCAGGGGAGACAATCAAGCTGTCTAAAAAGGTCAGCGCCTTGTCCAGCTGGTTGATAAAGTGCGGTGTGAGGTCAAGCAATTTGTCCAAATCGCCAAGTTTGCCGGTCATGCGCTGCACATAGCGATCATAAGCCGCATCGGTTTTCAGCTCAGGGAATGGCGCATTGGCAAAGCGCGGATAAAGCAGGCTGTTGACCGTTTCACGGTGCTCGGCTTGCCACTGCGCAATCGCCGGCACACTCTCGCCTGTCACCAACGGCTTGCCATCAAGATTGTCGATAAAATGCACGATATCCATGCTTTCTGGCATAAACGTGCCGTCATCTTTCTCTAAAATCGGCACCACCTTGCTGCCGACCATTTTGGTTGGCGTGTCGACATCGTCTTCCATCAAAATAACTTTTTCAAACGGCACCTTCTTCAGCCCAAAAATCATCATCGCCTTAACACAATACGGGCAATGCTCATAGACATACAATTTCATACTCACCTCGCTTGTTGGTTGTTTTGGGATATCATAAAACAATGGGGCACATTTTAACACCCCCAAGCATCAGGCTCGTTCATCAAGGTGTTAGGCACGATAACCCAACACCTTAATCAGATTAAAACTTCACACTCAGTGTGCCCACAACGGTTCTCGGCAAGCCATAAGAGTGCGAATTTGGGCTTGTGCGATAGCGTTTATTCAGCAGGTTTTCGACGTTGAGTGTAAAATCAGCATGTTGATTAAAGCGATAGCGCACCATGGCATCAACGACGGCGTAGGCTTTTTGACGCGACACTGATTTAGAGCGTGCAATTTGATCGCCACTCGCATTTTTTGGCAAGCCCCATGGCGTACGTTCATTAATCTCACTTTGCCAGCGCAGGCCAACGCCTGCCATCAGTTTTTGCCATTGATAGCTGGTGAACAATTTCGCTTGCTTTCTTGGCACCTCCGGATTTTTAACCATGCCGTCTGACGTTTTGGCTTTAGCGTAGCTAAGCCCTGCCATGATCGCCCAGTTATCGGTGATTGCGCCATTGATCTCCAATTCAAAACCGCGCGCTTTAACTTTAGCATCAACATCGTAATAATCACACAGGGCATTATTTTGCGAATAATGCGCGCAATAGCCTACATTACTTTTGCGCGTTTCAAACAAGGATAATGATCCATTTAAACGTTGATCAAAAAACTCTCCTTTTAATCCCACTTCTGTGTTGCTGCCTTTTTCGGGGTTGAGGTATTCGCCGTGAACATTCACCTTGGTTTGAGGTTTAAAAATCTGCGCATAACTACTATAGAGCGATATATTGTTAGTCAAATCATAAACAACGCCAACATAAGGTGTAAAACTGCTCAGCGCGTTATTCCCATTGATATATTGTGTTTCTTCTTTGACTTTAAAAGCGGTATATCGGCCTCCAGCAATAAAGGCAAGCTTATCCGTCAAATAAAGCCGTGTTGCCCCATAGCCACCGAGTTGGCGAATACGGTTATAATCCATAGCATTCGACACCCACGGCGCGATAGTATAATCGCCGTTGAAATTCACGATGTTATCCAGCCCGCGCATACGATTAATTTGGCGTTGATAACGTGGTTGATCGCTTTTTAAATCATAGCCACTTAAACCAAACATCGCATCATGTTGCCGCCCCCACAGATCGTAATGCCCATTAAGTGCTAACGTGAAATTGTGCTGCACTGGCTGCTCGTCACTGCGGACAATCACGCCTGCCCCCATTTGAGCCGCACGATTGACAAATAAAGAACCTACAACGCCCGCAACTTGGTCACGATGGCCTTTGATATAGCCATATTCTGCTTTGAGCGTCCAGTTTTCATTTAATCGATGCGTCAACTCAGTAAACACATTGATATTGTGATAATTGACATAAGAGCCATTAATCGTGGCGTTATAGCCTTTTTTCACTGAAATTGGATCACCGTTAGTGTCATATAACACCAAGCCAAACATGGATGAATTACGATCGCGCATGTATTGATATGTGCCGCCTAATGTGAAGGTGGTGTCATCTGAAATATCCCACTCAGTGATACCATAGAGCATGCCATTGCGGTTATCACTGCGATCTTGAAAGCTATCCGCTTGGGTAAACGCGCCGACCAAACGACCACGCAGCGTTTTATCCTGATTTAAACTCCCTGAGAGGTCGCTTTGCACGCCGTATAAATTATCGCTGCCCGCTTTCAAGGCCACATTGCCTTGAAAATCCGCTGTTGGGCGCTTGCGATGCAAGCTAATCGTAGCACTCGGTTGCCCTGAACCGTCCATCAGTGCGGTGGCACCTCGCAATACTTCAATGCGATCATATTGTGCGGTATTGATCATGCTCCACGCATTCGGCTCCGCCCCAGGCCCTTTGCCACCTAAGCCAACGATATTGATTGGCATGCCATCCAGCTGAAAATTTTCCACTTTGTTACCGCGAGCATAAAGCACCGTGTAGCCTGAAATTTTTGACCCTTTGGTATCGGTATAAAGCCCAACGGCTTGCTCCACCACCTTGCCCAGCGTGGTGAGGTTTTGATCATCAATTTGTTGTGCCGACACAATACTGATGTTTTGTGGAGTTTGTCGCAATGTCATCGGCATACCCGTTGCTGTGCTTGTGCCATAGGCACCATAACCTTGGGTATAACTCTCTGTGGCTTTCACCTTGGTGGCTTTGCCTTGCACATGGACGGTATCCAACTCAACTGCGTCGGCGAGTGCTGGATAAGCTAAAGGTAATAACGCGAGAAAGAGCCGAGAAAAGGGAAAGTGCGGTCGGGGTGTGAACGGTTGCATAGGCTGTCCTTGTTAAAAACGTGATTTTACAAACGATAATTATTCGCATAACATGGCTATTGTAGGCGAAGTGCAGATATCCCATCACACCTAGCAGACAATTTTATCCCCCGCGAGAGGAAATAAAACACTTATGGACACCAAACTGTATAGACAAATCGATCCATTCCCTGAATTATTAGGCGTGCAACACTATCATGATTTTGGTAACGGCTTGTCGTGGAAGTCAGCAAAACTCTATTGCCAGCGTGAAAAATTAACAGCAGATATCACGTTTCATTCGAGTTTGCGATTGGTGTTTACCTTAAGTGGCAAAACGCATTTGCATTACGGTGGCCATAGCATGCAACTGTATGCTAATGAGGGCGCAATGGTGTCAAATTTTGATGATACGCTTGATGGGCATAAACATTTTTATGCCGGCGCCATGCAACATGAAATTGTGCTCTTTTTTACGTTGCCTTGGCTGCACAAGCACGGCATTCATGGCGATATTTTAGATCAACTGCAGCACAGATTGTGGCAAAAGCAGTTTACCATCACAACCAGTATGCGGATTTATCTTATGCAGCTTTTACACAGTGAAAACAGCCCATCACATTGGCAAAGTGCGGTGCAACAAAATCTCTGTATGTCGTTACTGCTTGAGATTTTGCAGCAACTCTTCCCGTATCCGTCACACAGTGATGTACCGTGCCAGCATGATAAACGCCTAGACACGTTGTTTGAACTGCTCCATAGCAGCAAAGCTGACAATTGGACATTAGCGCAAATTGCGCATCATTGCTGTAGCAATCCAACGACATTACAGGCGGCATTTAAAGCGCGCTATAACACCACCATTATGCACTATTTACAGCAATTAAAAATGCAACGTGCCAAACAAGCCCTAATGAGTGGGTTGAGTGTGAATGAGGCCGCGATGCTGGTTGGCTATCGCAAAACAGAGTGTTTTAGTGCGCAATTTTACAAAACCTTTGGCCAATACCCTAGCCAATTTAAAACATAAAGTGCGGTATGAAACAGCAATCTCTGATCACATTTCTCTTCTCGAGCACCTATATCAGCCAGCATATTGGGTCTGCTTTTATTAACATGACACTGGTTGTGATTTTGCGCCAACATGGCGCGACCCTCAGCCAACTGAGCCTGCTGCAATTTATCATTTTGCCCTATTCGTTACGTTTTTTATGGGCACCGTTAGTTGACCGCTTTGGCTCACCGCGCTGGGGGCATTTTCGCAGCTGGCTGCTGCCAACACAGTGTGCCATGGTATTGTTTTTATTAAGCGCATCCACATTTGACCCATTGGCCGATATCCACACATTATTTGTCATTTTATTTCTGTTTATGATCATGACAGGCACGCAAGACCTTGCCCTTGACGGATTGGCGTGCTCAGGATTTGATAAAAACGAACGTCACGTCATCAACAGTATTCAAGTGGCCTGTGGGCTGATTGGCAATCTTATTGGTGGTGCGCTGGTGATCATTTATCCACACATTCATTGGCATGGTGCATTATGGATTCTTGCCAGCCTCTCGGCCGTTCCCATTGTTTTTATCATCTTGTTCAAAGAGCATCGCACTACCTCCCAAACCGCACTTTCATTGCGCATAGGCTGGATGCAACTCGTGTCCTTTTGGCGCGGAAAACTTCACTGGTTAGGCCTGCTTTTTCTCTACTCTGTGATTATCTCAGGCTGCTTTGCTATTCTTTCACCTGTGCTCGTGGATGCAGGCTGGTCGTTTGCTCAAATCGGCACAATGAAAAACTATGGTGTTATTGTCGGGCTTATCAGTGTCGTGCTGATTGTGCCACTGAGCAAAAAATACCCGAGAGAAAAAAGCCTGCGCTTATTAACCGCACTTCAACTGGTCTGCTTGGGCTGTTTTATTCCGCTGCTACAAGGGCAACATACCGTTTTCTGGGCTTACCTTGCCGTAACTGCCAGTTATTTGTGCTTTGCACCGATTTTTACCTTAAACAGTGCATTAATGATGGACTTAGCTGCCAAAACCGACTTGCCAAGCACCTCCTACACCGTGCAAATCGCCGTAATGATGTTATTTTCCATCTGCTCATCGGCACTATGTTTACATCTTGCCGAACACATGGGCTATCAATGGGTTGTTTATCTCTCCATTAGTTGCGCCTTGCTCGTGTTTATCTGCATTCCTTATGTTATCCAAGGACTTTTTTATGACAAAAACGCCCATCGCGGATCGTGATCTCAAACTTGATATTATTGAGCATGTGAATGATGATCACCGAAAAGAGTTGCTCGCCATTGCCCAAGTCTATCTCTCAAAGCAAATCACACAAGCCACATTGTGCGATTTATACCACGAAGGCATGCTGCTGCTCACCGAAAGTCCAAAAGGCCAACACACTCAGTTTGTGGCTTTTGAATCGCAAGGTGATTTGCATGCAAATGTACGTCATCTTGCCATGCAAGCACAACAGCGCCAACAAGCCACAACGCCCACACAATGGCGCTTTTGCTTAATTGACGCCACTCAGCTCACACCGAATATGCGTCGCCTTGTGCTACAAACAGACCACGCTATTCCTCAAAATTCACCAGGTTATGCGTAGGCATTTATCATCAACACGCAGCCCGAGGTTCTCCGCCGTTACTACACGCTACGCAAAGCCATTCAACCGCCACACACGCGGCATTTTCTCGCTTATGTTGATGTGTATTGCCATGGCTACACGCCAGGCACCACCTGGGCAAGAGGACTGACAGTGGGTGATGAAGTGTTTGCTGATGGCGAATTTTATGAGCATACCGAGCATCTTCAAGCGGGGCAGGCGCTTTTGCTCGCCGATGAAACCGCACTGCCGACTGTCGCACATATTCTCGAAGGCTGGCAAAACCCTATTAGCCCTATCGTTATCATAATCACCCACGACAGTGCTGATCAAACCTACCTCAAGGACATCACGCTGCCAGCCAATAGTCAGGTTTTTACGCTCAATTATGAACATGGCGAAGAAAACATCATGGCTTGCCTTGAACAGATTGACACCATCGACACCGTCTGGGGCGCATGTGAGCAACATTTGGCAAAAACGCTCCGTCATTATTTCCGCAACCAGCGAAAATTGACTAGCACAAATAACAAAATGAAAGGTTATTGGATTAAAAAGTAAAGTGCGGTCAGGGTATAACTGACCGCACTTTCACTTAGTGCATATCCTGCAGGCGATAAACTTGCGTTTGGCGCAGGCTTTCGAGGCCTTGGCTGAGGGCCTCGCCGCCGGCGATGGTGGTGTAAAGCGGGATGCGCATTTGCAATGCGCTGGTGCGAATGGAGTGGCTGTCAGCGACCGATTCAGGCTGCGCGCCTGCGGTGTTGATGATCATGGCGATTTCGCCGTTTTTGATGGCATCAACGATATGCGGGCGACCTTCGCGCACTTTGTTGACAATTTGCACACCTAAGCCGTGCTCACGCAGGAATTGCGCAGTGCCGCGAGTTGAGCACAAGCCGTAGCCGAGTTGTTGCAGCGCTTTGGCCAGGCCAACGAGCTTGGTTTTGTCGCTGTCGACCACCGAGAGGAAGATTTTGCCTGAGGCCGGCAGCCGCTCGCCAGCACCAAGTTGTGCTTTCACAAAGGCTTCGGCAAAGCTTTCGCCCACGCTCATCACCTCACCGGTGGAGCGCATCTCTGGCCCCAAAATGGTGTCCACACCTGGGAATTTGATGAACGGGAACACCGCCTCCTTCACGCTGTATAAGTGCGGTAGGGTTTCTTTCACCACGTCTTGCTCGGCCAGCGAAATACCCGCCATCACTTTGGCGGCGATTTTCGCCAGCGGCACGCCGGTGGCTTTGGAGACAAACGGCACGGTGCGTGAGGCGCGTGGGTTGACCTCGAGCACATAAACATCACCTTCTTTCACGGCAAATTGCACATTCATCAAGCCTACCACGTTGAGCGCTTTGGCCATCGCCACGGTTTGGCGGCGGATTTCATCTTGAATGTCATCACTTAGTGAATATGGCGGCAGCGAGCAGGCGGAGTCACCGCTGTGAATGCCCGCTTGCTCGATGTGTTGCATAATCCCGCCGATCACCACAGTTTGGCCGTCGCTAATGCAATCCACGTCCACTTCGATGGCGTCGTTGAGGAAGTGGTCAAGCAAAATCGGGCTGTCGTCGGAGACTTTCACCGCCTCACGCATATAGCGCGTTAATTCGTCGTCGTTATAGACAATTTGCATCGCGCGCCCACCAAGCACATAAGACGGGCGCACCACCAGCGGGTAGCCCACCTCTTGCGCCAGCGCCAAGGCTTGCTCGCTGCTGTGCGCAATGCGGTTTTCAGGCTGCTTGAGGTTGAGCTGCTGCAAAATGTGTTGAAAGCGCTCGCGGTCTTCGGCGGCGTCAATGCTGTCCGCCGAGGTGCCGATAATGCGCACGCCATTGTCGTGCAGCGCGTTAGCCAGTTTGAGCGGCGTTTGCCCGCCGTAATGCACAATCACGCCGAACGGATTTTCAATACGTACGATTTCTAGCACTTCTTCAAGCGTCAACGGTTCAAAATAGAGCCTGTCGGCGGTGTCGAAATCGGTCGAGACGGTTTCAGGGTTGCAGTTAACCATAATGGTTTCAAAACCCGCCTCTTTAAGCGCCAGCGCGGCGTGCACGCAGCAATAATCAAACTCGATCCCCTGGCCTATGCGGTTCGGGCCGCCACCTAAAATCATCACTTTTTTGCGATCGGTTGGGCGCGCTTCGCACTCTTGCTCGTAGGTGGAATAGAGATACGCCGTGTCAGATGTGAATTCCGCCGCGCAGGTGTCCACCCGTTTGTACACTGGGTGCAGCCCCAGCTCGCCGCGTTTGGCGCGCACCGCACTTTCATCACATTTCACCAATTGCGCAATGCGCTTGTCGGCAAAGCCTTTGCGTTTGAGCCGGCGCAGCTCGTGGTAGTCGAGATCGTCAAGCGTTTTTTGCTCCAGTGCCAGCTCGTCTTGCACCAAATCGCGAATTTGCACTAAAAACCACGGGTCAATTTTGCTGTAATGATAGACCTCATCAATCGGCCAGCCGCTGGCCAGCGCGTCCGCCACATACAAAATGCGCTCAGGGCCTGGGTTGGAAAGCTCGGTGCGCAGTTTTTCGGTGTCTTCTGTTTTGAGGTTGAAGCCGCAAATGCCTGTTTCCAGCCCACGCAGCGCTTTTTGGAGCGATTCTTGGAAGGTGCGCCCCATCGCCATCACTTCACCGACGGATTTCATTTGGGTGGTGAGGCGGTCGTCGGCTTGCGGGAATTTTTCAAAGGCAAAGCGCGGCACTTTGGTCACCACATAGTCAATCGACGGCTCAAATGAAGACGGGATCAAGCCACCTGTGATGTCGTTGCGTAGCTCGTTTAAGGTATACCCCACCGCCAACTTCGCCGCCACTTTCGCGATCGGAAAGCCCGTGGCTTTCGAGGCCAGCGCGGAAGAGCGGCTCACGCGCGGGTTCATTTCAATCACGATCATCTCGCCGTTTTCAGGGTTGACGGCAAATTGCACATTCGATCCGCCAGTGTCAACGCCAATCTCCCGCAGCACGGCAAGCGAGGCGTTGCGCATAATTTGGTATTCTTTATCGGTCAGGGTTTGCGCTGGCGCCACGGTGATGGAATCCCCTGTGTGTACGCCCATGGCGTCGAGGTTTTCAATCGAACAAATAATAATACAGTTGTCCGCCTTGTCGCGCACCACTTCCATTTCGTACTCTTTCCAGCCCAGCACCGATTGCTCAATCAGCAATTCATGGGTGGGCGAGGCATCAAAGCCACGCTCGCAAATGGCTTGAAATTCATCGCGGTTGTAGGCAATCCCGCCGCCGCTGCCGCCCATGGTGAACGACGGGCGAATCAGCGTTGGAAAGCCGACCGCACTTTGCGCTTGCCACGCCTCTTCAAAGGTGTGCGCCACAAAGGATTTTGGCGTATTCAAGCCAATTTTGGCCATCGCCTCTTTAAACCGCCCACGATCTTCGGCTTTGTCGATGGCATCTTCAGTTGCGCCAATCAGCTCCACATCGTATTTTTTCAGCACGCCGTGTTTAGCGAGATCGAGCGCGCAGTTAAGTGCGGTTTGCCCGCCCATAGTCGGCAAGATCGCATCAGGTCGTTCACGTTCGATGATTTTTTCCACCGTTTCCCAGCGGATCGGCTCAATATAAGTGGCATCGGCCATATTCGGGTCAGTCATAATGGTCGCAGGGTTGGAGTTGACCAAAATCACGCGGTAACCCTCTTCACGCAGCGCTTTGCACGCCTGCGCGCCAGAGTAGTCAAACTCGCACGCTTGCCCAATCACAATCGGCCCTGCCCCGATAATTAAAATACTGTTTATGTCTGTACGTTTTGGCATTTTGCTTTCTCTATTTTGTCAATGTTCTGTCGTTGTGTTAGTCCAGTGCTGAGCTGGGGAGATAGAACTCACCCCGTCCCACCTCAATCACATTGCCGCCAACCCAAATGGTATTGTCATTATCCACCGTTAAAGCGAGCCTGTTCGGTCGATGGATCACATCACCTTGGGCGATTTGCCACGCCAGTGGCGCACGCTGGTGGTGGATTGCCCAGCCGCCGAGATTGGCCGCCGCTGAGCCTGTGCCTGGGTCTTCCAATACCGCGCCTTGTTGGCCGAAAAAGAGCCGCGCGGTGACTTGCCCTTGGCTTTCATGCCAAACATAAAGGCTTTGGCGAGCAAAGTGCGGTAAGAACAGTGCGCTTGCAATCTGGCAGGATGTCACCGCCTGCGCGCTGGCGAGCTGCACCAAGGTTTGCGCGCTGCCCGTGTTGACGTTGACCACCTCGCCGATAATATTTTCACTCTCCAGCCCCAGTATTGCCGCCATTTGCACCACGCTCAGCGCGCTTGGCGTGATCTCAACGAGGTTGCGCAGGCCAAACCGAACCTGATCGTTTTGATGAACCATCTCCACCCGCCCGGCTTGTGTTTGCAACGGGTAGCGTGCTGGCAAATCGAGCGCACGGCGCAGCACCGCGGCCGCACCCAGTGTTGGGTGGCCGGCAAAGGGCAATTCGTACTCAGGCGTGAAAATGCGCAGCTTTTTGACCGCACTTTGCTCTGTGGCTGGCTTAACAAACACCGTTTCCGATAAATTAAATTGCCGTGCGATCAGCTGCATCGCCTCTTGTGAAAGCCCATCCGCTTCAGGGAACACCGCCAGCGGGTTGCCACCAAAATGGCTTTGGGCAAATACGTTGACGATAACATAAGCGTAACTCTGCATAGGCTCCCTCTATTGCACGGCCAACCGCACTTTACCTTTAATACCGCACCACATAGCTCGCCGCGGTGTGGGTGTGGCGCAGCCGATCCATTTCGTGGATAAATTTGTCAAACAAGCCGCCCAAATCGTGCGGGCCGGGGCTCGCCTCGGGGTGGCCTTGGAACGAAAACGCCGATTGGGTGGTCAGCTCCAGCCCTTGCACCGAGTTGTCGAACAGCGAACGGTGGGTGATGCGCACCTCATCCGGCAGGCTGGTTTCGTCCACCTCAAAGCCGTGATTTTGGCTGGAGATAAACACCTGCTGGCTGTCGAGATCTTGCACGGGGTGATTGGCACCGTGGTGGCCAAAGGCCATTTTGCGCGTTTTGCCGCCCACGGCCAGTGCCAGCAATTGGTGGCCAAGGCAGATACCAAAGAGCGGTTTTTTGCTGTGTAATAAGGTTTTGATATTCTCAATGGCATAATCACACGGCTCAGGGTCGCCTGGGCCATTGGAGAGAAAAATGCCGTCAGGGTTGTAGGCCAGCACGGTTTGCGCCGGTGTTTGCGCCGGCACCACAGTGATGCGGCAGCCCCGTTCGGCCAGCATGCGCAAAATGTTGTGCTTCACGCCAAAATCATAGGCCACTACATGAAAGCGCGCGCCCAGTGGCTGGTTGAAGCCCTGCCCTAGCGCCCATTGGCCTTGTGTCCATTCATAGGCTTTAGCGCAGCTGACCTCTTTCGCCAAATCTTTGCCCGCCATTGAGCCGAAGGCTTTTGCTAATTCTAGCGCCTTGGCCTCGTCAACCTCACCGGCCATAATGCAGCCAGCTTGAGCGCCTTCATCACGCAGTTTGCGGGTGAGCGCGCGGGTGTCAATATCGGCAATCGCCACCACGTTGTTGGCTTGCAAATACTCGCTTAAGCTTTGTGTTGCGCGGAAGTTGCTGTGCGTCAACGGCAAATCGCGGATGATCAAGCCACTGGCGTACACCTGGTTGGATTCGGTGTCTTCGTCGTTGGTGCCAGTGTTGCCAATGTGCGGATAGGTTAAGGTGACAAGTTGCTTGGTGTAGGAAGGATCGGTGAGAATTTCTTGATAGCCCGTCATGGCGGTGTTGAACACCACCTCGCCCACGCTCACGCCAAGATGACCAATGGCCGTGCCGTGGAACACCGTTCCATCAGCCAGCACTAAAATAGCAGGTTTAGACATAACGCTCTCCCTGAATGGTGTTGTGGTTGTATGTCAAGAGCAAAGCCCTAGGCCCAACGCATCGAGTTCAGGTCGAAACGGCTACAACTGTAGCAAAATTGAGCAAATCATTGTAATAGACAACATGACAGAATTCAAGCTTTGCAACGAAATAGATTTTTATTCAAAATATTGAATTATTATGCTTAATATTTGCGTAACATGCAAGCACAAATCGCGGCGAAATTTTCTGCTGTGCTTTGCGCCCAAACTTGCTAAAATAGCCAAACTAATCAAAAGAGGTGAGAGATGTTTTTGTCGAAATTCAAATGCCTTGGCGCCAGCGTGCTGCTGGCCGTGGTGCTCAGTGGTTGCTCGTCGCAAATTGACCCCGTCACCGGCGAGCGCCCAGACCCGCTGGAGAGCTTCAACCGCACAATGTGGGATTTCAACTACAAAGTCGCAGACCCATATTTGCTCAAGCCCGTCGCACAAGGCTGGAAAAATCATGTACCAAAACCGCTGACCACCGCGCTGACCAACGCGGCGAACAACCTTGACGAGCCCGCCAGCTTTGTCAACCGCCTGCTTGAAGGCGAGTTCCAAAAAGCGATGGTGCATTTCAACCGTTTTTGGATCAACTCGATTTTCGGCCTGTTCGGCTTTATGGACATCGCCAGCGCAAGCGAGCCGCTGCAAATCACGGGCAACCGCACTTTTGGTGACACGCTTGGCACCTGGGGCGTGGGCAGTGGCCCTTACGTGATGCTGCCGCTTTATGGGCCAGCCACACCGCGGCAAGATCTCGGCCGCTTGGTGGATTACACCTACCCAACCTTGTCGATGCTCGGCCCGTGGTCGTGGCTGAAAACCGGTATTCAAGCGGTGGACGCGCGCGCCAAATTGCTCAGCCAAGACGCCGTGCTCGAGCGCTCGCAAGACCCATATTTAACCGTGCGTGAGGCCTATTTCCAAAACTTGGAATTTAAAATTCGCGACGGCAAAGGGGCGGCGCCCGCGCAAGAACAACTTTCACAAGATATCTTAAACGACGTAGATTAATAAGGATTAATACATGGAAATCACCTTGACCCAACGCCTGATTTTAGTCAATCAATACGAATTGATGGCGCTGTTAGACGAGCCGAATGCGGCCAAATACAAACGCATGCAACGCATTATCCAAGGCGGCTACAAGCTGGAAATGAAAGAGTTATACAAAGACTTTAGCGAGCTGAGCGAAGAAGAATGCAACACCGTGCGCGACACGTTGGAGATGTATCAAGCCTTGCAAGTCTCTTACAACAACTTGGCCGACAAAGGCGATTTGACCGCGCACCGCTTGAAATTCCTCGGCTACTGCGGCATTCGTGAGAAAAAATACCTCAACTACCTCGGCTTTGTGGCACAAACTGACAAAAACTACCGCGAGCTAGTGCAATGCCCGAACGGCTGCGACGCCCAAACCCCAATGTGGGATAAATACGTCAAAATGCTCGACATTTGGAACCAATGCCCACGCAAATTCCACCTAAGCTTGGCGGAAATCAAACAAGTATTAAATGCTTAAGCCAAAAGAGCAAAGTGCGGTCTGAGTTGACCGCACTTTTTTTTTTATAACGCGTGAATCAGCGCTTGCACCATGGCGGAGGACTGCTTGGCGGCGAGCGGTAAAAATTCTTCAAATGAGAGGTGGGATTGTTTGTCGGCCACATCCGAAATGGCGCGGATGACGATAAACGGCGTGTGAAAGGCATGACACACTTGCGCAATTGCCGCCGCTTCCATCTCGACCGCCACCGCATCGGGGAAGTCGGCCTTGATGCGCGCAATTTGCGCCTCGCCGTTGCAGAACATATCGCCGCTGCAAATCAGCCCGCGCACCGCACGTTGGCCTTGCTCACGCAACACGCGCTCGGTGTGTGCCAACAGCGTTTCGTCGCTGTCAAAGCGCGCTGGGTTAGCTGGCAGCTGCCCTTTGGCATAGCCAAACGCGGTCACGTCCACATCGTGGTGCGCGGTTTGGGTTGAAATCACCACATCGCCGACATTTAGCTGAGGGGCAATCCCGCCCGCGGAGCCGGTGTTGATCACAACTCGCGGCTGCGCCTTAAGTAAAAGTGCGGTTGTGGCCATCGCGGCGGCCACTTTGCCAATCCCCGATTGCACCAGCGAAACTGGCTTGCCTGACAGGCTGCCTTGATAAAGTGTGCTTGCGCCAAGGCGTGTTGCTTGCACGTTGTCCATGGCGTTTAATAAAATGTCAACTTCTTGCGCCATCGCGCCGATAATTGCAATGCTCATTGTGGCCCTTGTTGTGAGGTGTGGTTCAAAATGGTGGAAATCAGAAAATCGAGCACCGCGAAGGTGTAGTCGTCGTTATACAGCGTGCTGCGGGTCAGCACATATTGCCCGTTGATCACCACAAACGGCACGGTGAACACGCCGTAGCGCTCGGAGCGCAACACCGACTCTTTAGCTTGCTCGGCGATCTGATCGGAGCGCAGCAGGGTCAAAAAAGCGTCAGGCGAAATGTCGTGCTCCACCAGCCAATAATAGAGATTTTTGGCGTCCACCAGCGAGGTTTTGCCTTGGTTGACGGCGCTGTCAAAAATCAGCAATTCCGCCAAATCCCGCTTGCCCATTGCCACCAAGCCGTTGAACACGTTGGCAGTAAACAGAGCGGTGCTGATGGCCACGGGGTAAACATTGAGCACCACTTGCTCGTCGTGCAAGCGTTGATACAAAATCAAATTGTCATAAGCTGTCGAGCAATAAGGGCATTCGTAGGCGAAAAACAAGCTGATTTCAATGCGGTCGTCACCCGCTTTGGGCGTGAGGGTAAGCGGCTCTTTGTAGGAGAAAAAGTCTTTGCCGTCTTCAAACACAACCCCTTTCGATGCGCTCACATTTTGAGTTTTGCTCACCGCGACCGCACTTTGATTTTTGCCCGCATCAAACTTTTCCGCCGCCCACGCCAACGCGCTCACCGCGCATGCGCTGAGAACAAAAAAGGAAAAAATAACGTGGCGGAAAATTCGCATCGGGCTGTCCTGTGTTGTCATTGGGCTTATTCTAGCGCATTTTACTGCGGTTGTAGAGTATCGACAATTAATTGCACATTGCGCCGGCCTTGATATTCGTTAATATCGAGCCGATACACCATGCGCATGCGCTTGATGGAAAAATCCGGGTAAAGCTGCGGGTCAACATTAAAAGCAATGGCATCGAGCAGTTGGCCACCGCCGGTGGGCTGCACGAGCATTTTCAAATGTCGGCCAGCCAGCAGCCGCTGTTGCAAAATGTCAAACTCGCCATCAAACAACGGCTCAGGGAAGGCCTGCCCCCATGGGCCTGCCGCTTGCAACTTTTCAGCCGTTTCAAGGCAAAAATCCGCCGCACTCAGCTCGCCGTCGCTCCACACCACCGAGGTCAAACTCTCTGGCGTTAAAAGTGCGGTCACGGTGCGGTTGAATGCCGCTTGAAAGTCGTTAAGCCGCGCTTGACGAATGCTCAAGCCCGCGGCCATCGCGTGCCCGCCAAATTGCAAAATGATGCCTGGCTCAGTTTGGTCAATCCGCTCGAGCACATCGCGCATGTGAATGCCCTCAATCGAACGCGCCGAGCCTTTTAACACGCCCGCCTGCTCTTGGGTGAAGGCCACCACGGGGCGGTGGAAGTGGTCTTTAATGCGTGAGGCCAAAATCCCCAGCACGCCTTGGTGCCAGTCTTCTTGATAGAGCGCCAGCGCCATTGGTAGGTTATCCAGCGCGCTGAGGCGCTCGCACACCACCATCGCCTCTTGCTTCATGCCTTGTTCGATGCTTTTGCGCGTTTGGTTGAGGTCATCGAGATCTTGCGCCAAGCTGCGAGCGTGTTCGATGTTGTCGCTGAGCAGCAATTCAACGCCAATGCTCATGTTATCCAGCCGGCCGGCGGCATTGAGGCGCGGGGCGATGGCAAAGCCGAGATCGCTGGCCGTCAAGCTCGCCAAGTTGCGTTTGGCCACCTCCACCAGCGCTTTAATGCCAACGCAGCAGTGGCCAGCTTGAATACGCTGCAGCCCTTGAAAAGCCAAAGTGCGGTTGTTTTGATCAAGCGCCACCACATCGGCAATGGTGCCCAAGGCAACCAAATCCAGCAAATCGGCAAAATTGGGCACGCTTTGGTTTGCAAATGTGCCTTTTGCGCGCAAGGCACTGCGCAGCGCGAGCATCACATAAAAGGTCACGCCGACACCCGCGAGTGATTTGGAGGCAAAATCGCAACCGTGCAAATTGGGGTTCACAATCGCATCGGCGGCCGGCAAGGTCTCAGGCGGCAAGTGGTGGTCTGTCACTAGCACGTCAATGCCGTGCGCCTTGCACCACGCCACGCCATCAATTGACGACACGCCGTTATCCACCGTGATGAGCAAATCCACGCCTTTGGCTTGCGCCATTTCCGCCACCGCAACACTCAGGCCATAGCCTTGCTCAAAACGGTTTGGCACTAAATAATCAACATGGGCAAACCCCAGCATGCGCAGCGCGCGCACCGCCAAGGCGGTGGAGGTGGCACCATCGGCGTCAAAATCCCCCACAATCACAATGCGCGCTTGATTGTCCAGTGCGTTCATCAACAAGGCAACCGCACTTTCAATCCCCGTGAGGGTATGCGGCGGCAGCAGCGAGGCCAAAGTGCGGTCAAGCTGTGCGGCTGTGCGCACGCCACGGCTGGCGTAAATACGATTGAGCAAAGGGTCGTCACACACCGTCACGTCAGGCACGCTGCGCTGTTGGATTTGTTTATTCACAATCACCTCAAAAATAAACCCTGCGATGCAGGGTTTAGGCTATTAATGCTCGCTTTCTAATGCTTTGAGTAGCTCTTTTGGCTTCAAGTAGCCGCCGAGCACGGTGCCAGTGTCGGTCACAATGGTTGGCGTGCCTTGAACGCCATATTGCAGCCCAAGCGCGTATTGCTTGGCCACCACGTTGGCTTTCACCAAATTTTTCGGCAGCTCGCCGTTTTCAGCTTTGTTCAACGCCTCTGTGCGATCTTTTGCCGTCCAAATCGCTTCCATTTGTTGCGCTGATTTCGCGCTCAAGCCCCCACGCGGGAAGGCCAAAAAGCGCACCGTGATGCCAAGGTCGTTGTAGTCTTTAATTTGCTCAAACAACAAGTGGCAATAGTGGCAGGTGATGTCCATAAACACAGTCACCACGTATTTTTGCTGCTTGGCTGGATAGATAATCATCTCCTTTTCCATCGCGTTGAGCTTGCCGAGCAGCAGCTTTTCTTTGAGGTTTTCAAAATCGCCATTGGGCTTAATTTTGATCAAATCCCCTTGCAGCACATAATCACCGTTGTCGCTGACATAAAACACGCCTTGATCGGTGATCGCGGCTTTAATGCCAGGCAGTGGTGTGGCTTGAACGTCGATGTTGGTCATGCCCAAATTGGTCAATTTGTTTTCCAGTTCGCCCGCTAACGCCGACGTGGCGGCCACGCTTAGGGCCAGTGCGAGTGCTAATTTTTTCATGTCATATCCTTATTTACGTCCAATTTCGTCAGTCACCTGACCATAAATCATCAAGGTGAACACCACTGTGCCCCCTAAAATATTGCCAAGTGCGGTCGGGCCGAGGAAGGTGACAAAGTAGTCATACAAATTCGCCTGCCCTTGCATCACTAAATAGGCCATCTCGGCGGAGCCCACCACCACGTGGGTGAAATCGCCCAGTGCAATCAAATAGATAAAGAAAAAGATCATGGCAAATTTGCCGTTGCCCACCGTTGGCATCATCCACACAATCGAGGCGATCAAAATCCCCGCCGGAATGCCGCGGAAGATGTTGTCGCTGGCCGACATATGCGCCACGTGCTGGGCAATTTCATTCATCGCTTGCACAAATTCGGGGTTAAACACATGGTGATTTTGCAAGAAAAACGCCGCAATTGCGGTGCCGATCAAGTTGGCGCCAAACACTGTCACCCACAATTTTGACACCGCCATTAATTTTTTAAAACTCAATGGGTTAAACAGCGGCACCACGGTGGTGATGGTGTTTTCAGTAAACAACTGCATGCGCCCGAGGATCACCAGCAAAAAGCCCACGGTGTAGCCCATGTTGCTAATCAGCGGCGCCCAGGCTTCATCAGGTGTGTAGGCGGTGAACACCGCTTTAAAAATAAAGGAAAAGGTGATCACAAGCCCGGCGGTGATGCCTGAAAACACCAGCGCTTTGGTTGGCCGTGAGAGCTCTTCAATCCCATCTTGACGAATGATTTCATACAACAAACGTGGGCTCAAACGCTCATGCTCTTCCACCGCCATGCGGTCGCGGTAGGACAATTTGCTGTTATTTAACTCTGATTTCATATTGCTCCTATTATCAGGGTTGTCATTCAATTTCAAAAAAGTGCGCAAACTATAGCACAACTTCGCTGAAAATTGAAAAGTTTAGTGTTTTACTCAGTTAAATTTCATCTATCAAAAAAGATGAATTTGGCTTATAATTGCGCTTTTGACAAGATAATGTGAGCGGTTAGGTATGTTTGAAATCAACCCAATTAAAAACCAATTAAAAGACATCAGCGAACGCACCGCGGTGCTTCGGGGGTATCTTTGACTTTGATACCAAAGTTGAACGCTTAGAAGAAGTAAACGCCGAGCTTGAGCAGCCCGATGTGTGGAACACGCCTGAGAAAGCCCAAGCACTCGGCAAAGAGCGCGCCAGCCTTGAGGCGGTGGTCAACACCATTAAGCAGCTTGAACAAGGTGTGGACGATGTTGACGGGCTACTGGAATTGGCGATTGAAGCCGACGATGAAGACACCTTCAATGAGGCAGTGGCCGAACTTGCCCAGCTGGAAAATCAAATCGCCCAGCTCGAATTCCGCCGTATGTTTAGCGGTGAGCAAGACGCCAGCGATTGCTACGTGGACTTGCAAGCGGGCTCTGGCGGCACCGAAGCGCAAGACTGGACAGAAATGCTGCTGCGGATGTATCTGCGTTGGGCGGAGAGCAAGGGTTTCAAAACCGAGCTGATGGAAGCCTCCGACGGTGATGTGGCTGGGATTAAATCAGCGACGATTAAAGTGAGCGGCGAATACGCCTTTGGCTGGTTACGTACAGAAACGGGCATTCATCGCCTGGTGCGCAAAAGCCCGTTTGACTCCAACAACCGCCGCCATACCTCGTTTAGCGCGGTGTTTGTCTACCCTGAAGTGGACGACAACATCGACATTGAGATTAACCCAGCCGATTTGCGCATTGATGTGTATCGCGCCTCGGGGGCGGGTGGCCAGCACGTTAACCGAACCGAAAGTGCGGTGCGCATCACCCACATACCAAGCGGCATTGTGGTGCAGTGTCAAAACGACCGCTCGCAGCATAAAAATAAAGATCAATGTATGAAGCAGCTCAAAGCCAAACTCTATGAAATGGAGCTGCAAAAACAAAACGCTGAAAAACAAGCGCTCGAAGACAGCAAATCCGACATCGGCTGGGGCAGCCAAATCCGCTCTTATGTGCTCGATGACGCACGCATTAAAGACCTGCGCACGGGCGTTGAAAACCGCAACACCCAAGCCGTGCTCGATGGCGATTTAGACAAATTTATCGAAGCCAGCTTAAAGGCGGGGTTGTAAGATGATATTTAGTTAAGGGATACGTAATGCTACGAAATATTACATTATTCATCATTTGCTTTACCCTAAGTAATTTCTCTCATGCTTATCATGATGAGTATGAAATAGAAGTTTCTCATGATGATGAGTATTTTGTTATCAATGATGAAGTGTTCACTGCACAAACCTATTGTTTTAATATGAACGAGGGAGATCGTGTTATTTTCATCGAAGGTAGCCCTTATGAATTATGTACTAGTGCTGAAATTTTAAATTTAGATACCAAAGAAAGATGCTCTCTTTGGTGTGAATAACATAGGATTATATAAATGACAGACCAACACTCAGAATTAGACCTCAACGGTGAGATGCTTGCTCGCCGTGAAAAATTAAACCAATTGCGCAGCCTCGGCAACGCATTCCCGAATACCTTCCGTCGCGACAGCTTAGCGGGTGATTTGCACGCGCAATACGAGCAAGAAGACGGTGAAAAATTAAAGGAAAGTGCGGTTGAAGTGGCCGTTGCGGGGCGCGTGATGACGCGGCGCAAAATGGGCAAAGCCAGCTTTGTCACGCTCTCGGATATGAGTGGCAAAATCCAGCTTTATATCGCGCGCGACACCTTGCCTGAAGGGCAATACGCCGATTTTATGGCGATGCTCGATTTGGGCGATATCATGGGCGCGAAAGGCACGCTCTTTAAAACCAAAACCGGCGAGCTGACCGTGCGCTGCTCGGCCGTTGAGCTGCTTACCAAAGCGCTGCGCCCACTGCCGGACAAATTCCACGGCTTGGCGGACCAAGAAATGCGCTATCGCCAGCGTTATCTTGACCTTATCAGCAACGAGCAATCTCGCCGCACGTTTATGATCCGCTCGAAAGTGATTGCGGGCATTCGCAATTACTTCACCAACAAAGGCTTCATGGAAGTGGAAACACCGATGCTGCAAGTGATCCCAGGCGGTGCGTCGGCGCGGCCGTTCATCACGCACCATAATGCGCTCGACATTGATATGTACCTGCGCATTGCGCCAGAATTGTTCTTAAAACGCCTTGTGGTCGGCGGCTTTGAGCGCGTGTTTGAACTCAACCGCAACTTCCGTAACGAGGGTGTTTCGGTGCGCCACAACCCTGAATTTACGATGCTGGAATACTACCAAGCTTACGCCGATTACCACGATTTAATGGACAACACCGAAGAGCTGCTGCGCCAATTAGCACTGGACATCCTCGGCACCACCATTGTGCCTTACGGCGAATATGAATTCGATTTCGGCAAACCGTTTGAGCGCATCACTATGCATGATGCGGTGCTGAAATACGGCGCAGAGAAAGGCATTGTCAAAGACGATCTCTATGACCTCGAGCGTGCGCGTGCAGTGGCGGAAAAACTGGGCATTGAGGTGCAAAAATCCTGGGGCTTGGGTTCTTTAGTCAATGCCATTTTTGAAGAGGTGGCGGAACATCACTTGATTCAGCCAACGTTCTTGATGGCGCACCCAGCGGAGATTTCACCGCTGGCTCGCCGTAATGACGACAACCCAGAGGTGACTGATCGCTTTGAGCTCTTTATCGGCGGGCGTGAAATCGGCAACGGCTTTTCTGAGCTCAATGACGCGGAAGACCAAAACGCCCGCTTTGACGCGCAAGTGGCTGCCAAAGAGGCCGGCGATGATGAAGCGATGTTTAAAGATGAAGACTTCGTGGTCGCCCTTGAACACGGCCTGCCTCCTACCGCCGGCGAAGGCCTTGGCATCGACCGCTTGGCCATGCTGTTTGCCAACGCGCCATCGATTCGCGATGTGATTTTATTCCCAGCGATGAAGCACAAAGGCTAAAAGCAAAGTGCGGTTAGCCGCAGTGATAAAAAAGCCTAGCATTTCGCTAGGCTTTTTTGTGCTTACAACGTTTTCGCAAAGCGTTTGACGAGGGCTTTGAAGTCGTCGCCCAGTTTTGGGTGGTGGATGCCGTATTCAAGGATAGCTTGGAGGTAGCCGAGTTTGTCGCCGCAGTCAAACGTGCGGCCGGTCATGTAAAAGGCCTCGACAGGCTCTTTTTCAATCAGCATATCCACCGCGTCGGTGAGTTGGATTTCATCACCTACGCCAACCGGCGTTTTGGCCAGCAGTGCCCAGATACTTTCTGAAAAAACATAGCGCCCCACCACCGAGAGGTTGGACGGCGCTTTTTCAGGGGCGGGTTTTTCCACAATGTTGCGGATAACCGCACTTTGTTGCTGCTCGTTTAAGGTTTCGCCCGCGCAGTCAACAATGCCGTAGTTGCTCACCTCATCATCGGCCACGGGGGCGACCATAATTTGGCTGGCGTGGGTTTGCTCAAAGCGTTTGATCATCGCCGCTAAGTTTTCGGTGGCTTGATCGGCGGTGAAATCGGCCAAAATCACATCAGGCAGCACCACCGCAAAAGGCTCATCGCCCACCAGTGGCTTGGCGCACAGCACGGCGTGGCCTAGCCCTTTGGCGTAACCTTGGCGCACATGCATGATGGTGACATCGTGCGGGATAATTGACCGCACTTCATCAAGCAACTGGCGTTTGACGCGCTTTTCGAGCATGGATTCCAGCTCGTAGGAGGTGTCAAAGTGGTTTTCAATCGAGTTTTTCGAAGAGTGGGTGACGAGAATAATCTCTTTAATTCCTGCCCTCACGCATTCGGTCACCACATATTGAATCAGCGGCTTGTCGACAATGGTGAGCATTTCTTTTGGGATGGCCTTGGTGGCTGGCAACATACGCGTGCCCAGGCCGGCTACAGGAATAATCGCTTTCATTTTCAATCCTTTTGAATAAATCACGTTGACATTCTAGCAAGTTTTTAGCCACGCTCAATAAAAAATACGCCACACAACGTGGCGTATTGATCTAAAGTGCGGTTATTGACGCAAGAGATCGAGCACTTCTTTAGTTTTTTGCTCCATCAAAGCTTTGTCGCCGCGTGTTTCAAGGTTGAGACGCACCACCGGCTCAGTGTTGGAGCTGCGCAGGTTGAAGCGCCAATCTGGGTACTCAATGCTGATGCCGTCGATTTCATCCACACGCAGGGCGTCTTTTTCAAAATGCGCACGCACGCGGGCGATGGCGGCTTTGGCGTCTTGTAATTTGCTGTTGATTTCGCCTGGGGATGGGTAAGTTTCTAAGCGATCGCCCACCAATTGGCCTAAGGATTTGCCGGTGGTGCACAGCAGTTCTGCTGCCAGCAGCCATGGGATCATGCCGCTGTCGCAATAGAAAAAGTCACGGAAATAGTGGTGCGCACTCATCTCCCCGCCATAGACGGCGTCAACAGCGCGCATTTTTTCTTTAATGAAGGAGTGGCCAGATTTTGACATCACCGGCTCGCCACCGAGTTCTTCAACCAGTTCTACAGTATTCCAAATCAAACGTGGGTCATAAATGATTTTCGCGCCTTTATTTTTTTGCAAGAAGGCTTGTGCCAACAATCCAACAACATAATAGCCTTCAATGAAGGTGGCGTTTTCATCAAACAAGAAGCAGCGGTCAAAGTCACCGTCAAAGGCAATGCCCATATCCGCTTTGTTTGAGAGCACCGCATCAATGGTGTCTTGGCGATTTTCGTGCAGCAATGGGTTAGGAATGCCGTGCGGGAAGGTGCCATCTGGGTCGTTGTACACTTTAATGAACTCCACCGGCAATTCTTTGGCTTTAAAGCGTTTTTCTAATTCATCAATCACGTGGCCGGCGGCACCATTGCCTGAGTTGACCACCAATTTAAGCGGTTTTTTCTTGAAGTTTTCCAGATCAATATAAGTGAGGAGGTGGTCAACATACTCTTGCAGCACGCTGTGTTGTTTGTATTCACCACGTTTGGCCACCTCTGGGAAGTTATTTTCTTCAGCGAGGCGTTGAATGTCTGCCAAGCCGCTGTCGGCGCTGATTGGGCGGGAGCCGGCGCGGACAAATTTCAAGCCGTTGTAATCCATCGGGTTGTGGCTGGCGGTCACTTCAATCCCACCGTCGGTGCCTAAAAAAGAGGTGGCAAAATAGATTTCTTCCGTGCCGGTGAGACCGAGGTCAATCACATCAACGCCGGCGTCGAGCAAGCCGTTGGTCAGGGCGCTTTTTAATTCTTTGGAGCTTAAGCGCACGTCGCCGCCAACCACCACATTTTTCGGTTTTAAGAACTGACCAAACGCGCGCCCAATGCGATAAGCAATGTCTTCGTTGAGCTCATCGCCTAAACGACCGCGAACATCATAGGCTTTAAAACAGGTTAATTTTGTCATTTTGTACTCCAATACGTTCAATTACACAGTTTCGGGTTCTTTTTCAGCGTCTTTCAGCCGAAGATAGATTTCTTCGCGATGCACGGCCACCTCTTTTGGCGCATTCACGCCAATTTTCACTTGGTTGCCCCGCACACTTAAAATGGATATTGAGATGTCTTCCCCTATCAATAAATTTTCGCCAACCTTTCTGGTGAGAATCAGCATAATGCGCTCCAGCTTTTGGGTTCTTTTAGAATGGTTATGTTGATAATACTTTATTTAGTAAAAAAAAGTGATCAGTAAAAGCCCAAAATGTGCGGTAGTACACAAAATAAAAGCAGGTTGCCCTGCTTTTATTCTCTTTTTAGCCCAATTTGTTCTCAAGCCAGGTTTTGGCACAGCTCAGCGCAATCGGCACGTCCTCAACTTGGCTGCCGCCGGCCATCGCCAAATCAGGCCGTCCGCCACCTTTGCCGCCAACGGCTTGCGCCATCACGTTGACCAGTTCGCCGGCTTTGAGTTTGTCGGTGAGATCTTTGGTGACACCAGCAATCAAGTTGACTTTGCCATCAAGCACGCTGGCAAAGGCCACCACGCCGCTGCCGAGTTGATTTTTCAAATCATCCACCAAGGTGCGCAGGGCTTTGGCGTCCACGCCGTCAAGCTTGTGCAATACCACTTTCACGCCGCCAATGTCTTGGCACTGTTTCGCCAAATTGCTGCCCGCTTGCAGCGCGGCTTGCGCTTGCAGCTGTTGCAGGCTTTTTTCATTGCGTTTGTTGCGCTCAAGCAGCTGCTGGACTTTGTCTGCCACACCGTTGGCGTCGGTTTTTAACAGATCCGCACTTTGCTGCAAAATCTGCTGCTGTTGATGCAGCCAATTGATTGCATTTTGCCCTGTCACCGCCTCAATGCGGCGGATGCCTGAGGCGATCGCACCTTCAGAGATGATTTTAAACAAGCCGATATCACCCGTGCGTTGAGCGTGGATGCCGCCACACAATTCGGTGGAGAAATCGCCCATCGTCAGCACGCGCACGCGCTCGCCATATTTTTCACCAAACAGCGCCATCGCGCCTTTCGCTTTGGCCGCTTCAATGTCCATGATCTCGGTTTCGATCGGGTAATTCGACCGCACTTTAGCATTCACCAAGTTTTCAATCTCAACCAATTGCGCTTTGCTGATGGCTTCTGGTTGAGAGAAGTCAAAGCGCAAAATAGTGTCAGAAACCAGCGAGCCTTTTTGGCTGACATGGCTTCCAAGCACTTGGCGTAATGCTGCGTGCAGCAAGTGGGTGGCGGAGTGGTTAAGTGCGGTCGCACCACGGCGATCGCTGTCCACGCTGGCGCGCACTGTTTGCCCAAGGGTGATTTCCCCTTGGGTCAGCTCACCGATGTGGCCGAACACTTTGCCGTATTTTTGCGTGTCTTTCACCACAAATTGCACGCCGTCTGCCTCAAGCACGCCGCTGTCACCAATCTGCCCGCCCGATTCGCCATAAAACGGTGTGCGGTCAAGTACCACCACGCCACCTTGGCCGGCGCTTAAGCGCTCGGTTGGTTTGCCGTCGTGGAATAGCGCCACCACCGCGGCCTCGCCTTGCGCTTGGCTGTAGCCGTTAAATTCGGTTTCACCGTCAACACGAATCACATTGCTGTAATCCATCGAGAAGTTGCTCGCTGCTTGGGCTTGCTTGCGCTGGTTGTCCATCGCCGCATCAAAGCCGGCTTGGTCAACTTGAATGTCTTTTTCGCGGCAAATGTCCGCGGTTAGATCGTATGGGAAGCCGTAAGTATCGTAGAGTTTAAACACCACGTCGCCGGCCAGCACGCCGTCTTTCACGTGCGTGTTCAAAGCATCATCAAGCAGCACCAAGCCGCGCTCAAGGGTGCGGGCAAATTGCTCTTCTTCTTGCTTGAGTAGTTTTTCAATCAGCGCACGGTTGTCTTGCAGCTCTTGGCCAGCCTCCGCCATCACGTCAATTAAGGTTGGCACCAGTTTGTAGAAAAACGCTTCTTTCGCGCCGAGCAAATGGCCATGGCGCACCGCGCGGCGGATAATGCGGCGCAGCACATAGCCGCGGCCTTCGTTAGAGGGCACCACGCCATCGGCGATCAAATACGCACATGAGCGAATGTGATCGGCAATCACGTTGAGGGATTTGTTTTTCACATCCTGCGTGCCGACAATCTCGGCAGTGGCCGCCACCAGGCGTTTGAAAATATCAATGTCGTAGTTGGAGTTGACGTGTTGCAACACCGCGGCGATGCGCTCAAGGCCCATGCCCGTGTCTACAGACGGTTTTGGCAGTGGCAGCATTTCGCCATCGGCTTGGCGATTGAACTGCATAAACACCACGTTCCAAATCTCGATGTAACGGTCGCCATCTTCCTCTGGTGACCCCGGCGGGCCGCCCCAGATGTGATCACCGTGATCGTAGAAAATCTCAGTACACGGGCCGCACGGGCCGGTGTCACCCATTTGCCAGAAGTTATCGGAGGCATAAGGCGCGCCTTTGTTGTCGCCAATACGCACAATGCGTTCAGCCGGCACGCCGATTTCATCATGCCAAATGCCGTAGGCCTCATCATCACTTTCATACACCGTGACCCACAGCTTTTCTTTCGGCAAGCCAAGCCATTGGCTGGAGGTCAAAAACGCCCAAGCAAAGTGGATTGCATCGTGCTTGAAGTAGTCACCAAAGCTGAAATTACCCAGCATTTCAAAAAAGGTGTGGTGACGGGCGGTGTAGCCGACATTTTCTAAGTCGTTGTGTTTGCCCCCGGCGCGCACGCAGCGCTGGGCGGTGGTAGCGCGGGTGTAGGCGCGTTTGTCTTGGCCTAAAAAGACATTTTTAAATTGGTTCATGCCCGCATTGGTAAACAGCAATGTCGGGTCGTTGTCTGGCACCAGTGAACTGCTTGGCACCACTTCATGCCCGTGAGAGGCAAAAAACGCCAAAAAATCTCGGCGAATGTCGGCAGTGGTTTTCATGATGATTCCTATTAACTTGCTTTTATTTAACGCACTATTTTGGCATAAAAAACGGTAGGGGGAATTTTTCACCGCACTTTATAATAAAAACCGCACTTTGATCAAAAACCAAAGTGCGGTCAGATAAAAAGTGCGGTTTAGTCGTCTTTCAACGGCACCACCAGCATATCAATGGTGATATTATTCATCACCTGACGGGTGGATGAAATCAACTTGCTCCAAAAGTCTTGATGGTGGCCGGTGACCAACAAATCGGCTTCATAGCGCTTAATCGCTTCTTTCAACACTTGCTCTAAATCCCCTGTGCCGCTGAGTTTTTCCGTGATTGGATACGGCGAGGAGTTGGCTAATTGGTTAAGCGCGTCGTGAGTTTCTTGTGAAATTCTGTCTTGCATTGACGACATATTCACATCAATCAACCCCGTATAAAGGTCAGAAAAATTGACATCCACATGCACCAGCGACAATTTCGCTTGATGGCGCTGCGCAATATCCGCCGCTTTGTTCACCAAAACAGCACTGTCTTCAGAAAGATCCACTGCAACGAGAATGTGTTTATACATACGCCCTCCTTGAACAAGGTTTAACCATCCATCTTCGTTGCGAGCATAATAACACGTTGAAATGAAAAAGAGAGTGTGCTGGATCACAGTTCGCACAAATTTTTAAACCGCACTAGACACCGCACTTTTTGCTTTTTATACTCGCATCTCCATTAATTCGTTATTTATAGCGCAAGTTTTGTGTATAAAAAATGAGTTCCCGCACGCGTGAGTTTGCGTCAATTTATTTTTGTATCCGCTTGTGCCTTCGGTGAAGGACAACGTATGACAACCTGGCAACAGTTTAAACAACATTATCTCATTTCTTTTTGGAACCCGACGGTGGCGGTGATCGCAGCCGGCATTCTCTCAACCTACTATTTTGGCTTAACAGGCACCTACTGGGCGGTCACGGGCGAATTCACCCGCTGGGGCGGGCACCTGCTGCAAGCCTTGGGTGTGGATATCTCCTCGTGGGGCTATTTTCAGCTCATTGGCATGCAAGACAACATTTTCACCCGCGTGGATGGCGTGATGATTTTGGGCATGTTCACCGGCTGTTTGGCGGCGGCATTATGGGCAAATAATGTCAAAATTCGCATGCCGAAAAACCGCATCCGCATCGCTCAAGCGCTGCTTGGGGGCGCGATTGCCGGCTTTGGCGCACGGCTGGCGATGGGCTGCAACCTGGCGTCGTTTTTCACGGGCATCCCGCAATTTTCCCTGCACGCTTGGCTGTTTACACTGACCACCGCGATTGGCACTTATTTCGGCGCCAAGTTCACCCTGCTGCCGCTGTTTAAAAGCAAAGTCAGCCTCAAGGCCTATCAACAAGCGCCCGCCGTGGTGGACGAAAAACGCAAAGCGCGCCGCTTTCGCTTAGGCATGCTGCTCTTTTTTGCCTTCATCGCGACCGCACTTTATGTTCTGGGCTTCAACAGCAAACTCGGCTTTGCCATGTTGGCGGGCTTGGGCTTTGGCTTGCTGATTGAGCGCGCGCAAATTTGCTTCACCTCCGCCTTTCGCGATTTGTGGCTCACCGGCCGCGCGATGATGCTCAAAGCGATTATCTACGGCATGCTAATCAGCACCCTTGGCATTTTCAGCTATTTGCAACTGGGCCTGTCGCCGAAAATCATGTGGGCGGCGCCCAGTGCGCTGATTGGCGGGTTGCTGTTTGGCTTTGGCATTGTGCTCGCCGGCGGCTGCGAAACGGGCTGGATGTACCGCGCGCTAGAAGGCCAAGTGCATTTTGTTTGGGTCGGCATCGGCAATGTGATGGGCTCCACCGCGTTGGCCGCGGTGTGGGACGACCTTGCACCACACTTAGTGTTTAACTTCCCGAAAATCAACCTGCTGGACTGGGCCGGCACACAAGGTGGCTTGCTGCTCAATTATGCTTTAATGGCGTTGATGCTGCTCGCCGTTATTCTGTGGGAGCGCCACGCGTTGCGCCGCCGTCGCGCGCAACTCAAGGCAACCTCAACCGCACTTTAGGAGGCCGTGATGCAAACGATTATTCCAACTTATACTTTAGATATGCGCGGCGAGCCGTGCCCGTACCCCGCCATTGCCACGTTGGAGGCGATGGCTGAGCTAAACCCTGGCGAGATTTTAGAGGTGATCAGCGATTGTGCGCAGTCGATCAACAATATCCCGAAAGATGCGGAAAATCATGGTTACAAAATGCTCAAAATAGAACAAAGCGATGTTACAATTCGCTATTTCATCCAAAAATAAGCGATTTCGCATTTAGATTTGATCCTTTTCAAACAATTTGCTATACTCAAACGCAATAATAAAGATAAGGACAATCAATAACCCTTGTCCATAATAACAACATATCTCTTAGCCACGCTTGCGTGGCTTTTTTTTGCCTAGATCAAGGGCTTTGGCGCAAATGACTTGATTTTTCACCCGCGAAAGCGTAACATTCGCACCAATTTAGTCATTCGAGGAATATACTTTGGACAGTCACAGTCGAAACTGGTTTACTTTCGTTTTTGATACCCTCTCCATTGAGTCACCTCGGCGAGTGTATCGCTGATAAGTTACGGCTCGCCCGCCAATTTCCCATTTTTCCTGTCTAATCTATGTTCACAAGCCATAGGATAGAATTATGATTAGGGCTTTTGCTTTAGACAATGCACGCTTGGTGCGCGTTGATGATACATCACACAACCTAAACTCCGCCATCTGGATTGACTTGCTTGACCCAACGCGGGAAGAGCGGGAAACACTGCGTGATGCGCTCGGCCAAAGCCTGGCCTCTTACCTCGAATTAGAAGACATTGAGGCATCCGCGCGCTTTTTTGAAGATGAAGACGGCTTGCACTTGCACTCGTTTTTTTATTGCGAAGACGAAGACGACTACGCCGACATCGCCACCGTTGCGTTCACCGTGCGCGACGGGCGGCTGTTCACCCTGCGCGATCGCGAACTGCCTGCCTTTCGCCTCTATCGTATGCGCTCACGCAGCCAAAAGCTGATGGAGTGTAACGCTTACGAACTGCTGCTTGACCTGTTTGAAACCAAAATTGAGCAGCTCGCGGATGTGATTGAAACCATCTACGCCGATTTGGAAAAATTAAGCCGCATTATCCTTGAAGGCAAACAAGGCGAAGCGTTTGATGATGCGCTTGCCACCCTCACCGAGCAAGAAGACGTCAGCTCCAAAGTGCGGTTGTGTTTGATGGATACCCAGCGCGCGTTGAGCTTTTTGGTGCGCAAAACACGCCTGCCGGCCAGCCAGCTGGAGCAAGCGCGCGAAGTGCTGCGCGACATTGAATCCCTGCAGCCGCACAACGACACCTTATTCCAAAAAATTGACTTTTTGATGCAAGCGGCTATGGGTTTTATCAACATCGAGCAAAACCGCATTATGAAAATCTTCTCGGTGGCGGCGGTCATTTTCCTGCCACCAACCCTGGTTTCCTCCACCTACGGCATGAACTTCGACATCATGCCAGAATTGCACTGGGCGTTCGGCTACCCCTTCGCCCTTGGCTTAATGTTCCTAGTCGGCGTTATCCCGTATTTTTACTTCAAACGCCGCGGCTGGCTGTAACACAAACCGCACTTTAGGTGCGGTTTTTTATTTGCATATCACTTCGCCCTCGTGCCACTCGCCGTTGTCGCTGAGGGTGAGGTAGGGGGCGGTGGTGCGCCAGTCGCCGAGTACGATGCGTTGGCCGTGTGGCACGCGGTGCTGGGCTTGGCGGTGGGTGTGGCCGTGGACCAGCACGCTCACGTTGTGCTGCGCCATGATGCGATCGACAAAGTGCGGTGTCACGTCCATTATGTCAGCGGATTTTTGCCCTTTTTGCTGCTGGCTTTGCGCGCGCATCCGCTCGGCAATGCGCAGCCGCCAGCGCAATGGCAGGGCGAGAAAGGCCTTTTGTAGCCAGCGTTGGTGCACAATGCGGCGAAAGCGTTGGTAGTGCTGATCGTCGACACACAAGGTATCACCGTGGCAGAGCAAAATCGCCTGCCCGCCGTAGTCGATGCGGTGATAGCTTGGCAGCAAGGTCAAACCGCACTTTTGTGCAAAGCGCTTACCGAGTAAAAAATCGCGATTACCGTGCTGAAAATAAACGGGGATGCCTTTTTCAGTTAATGCGCGGATTTCTGTTTGCACGAGGCTTATCACCGCCGATTGCTCGTCGTCACCCACCCAAAATTCAAACAAATCCCCGAGAATATAGAGCGCCTGTGCGCTGGCGCCTTGCTCGCGCATAAAGCGCGCAAAGCAGGTGTTGAGGTGCGTGCGCGCGTCGCTGAGGTGGAGATCTGCAATAAAGGTGATGTGTGCCATGGCCGCTTAGAATGTGGATTATGATGCTCAAAGATACACATATTCCGATATTTTCGCTATACTTCTTGCAAAAATTTTGAAGGATTTATCATGTTAGCCATTCTCAGAACCCTGGTGGTGGTGATCTGTGCCATTGTGATTTGTGTACTGGGCACGATCTACTCACTCATTCGCTTTAAAAACCCAAGCAATGTCGGCGTGATTGCGCGCTGGTTTGGGCGGCTGCATTCGCTGTTTGGCATTGAGGTGGAGCACCGCTTCCCACCAGGTGTGAAAGACTTTGGGCCGTGCATTTATATCGGCAACCACCAAAACAACTATGACATGGTCACCATGGCCTATATGGTGCGCGAGCGCACGGTGAGTGTGGGCAAGCGCAGTTTGCTTTATATTCCGTTTTTTGGCTTGCTCTATTGGGCCAGCGGCAATATTTTGCTCGACCGCGACAACAAGAGCAAAGCGCACTCCACCATGTCGCAGCTGGCGAAACGGATTCAAAAAGACCAGCTCTCGATTTGGATGTTCCCAGAAGGCACGCGCAGCCGTGGGCGCGGATTGTTGCCGTTTAAAACCGGCGCGTTTCATGCCGCGCTGGCCGCGCAAGTGCCGATTGTGCCAGTGTGCTGCTCAACCTTACATAACAAAATCAAACTCAACCGCTGGGATAACGGCAAAGTAATTTGTGAAATGCTGCCACCGATTGATGTCAGCGGCTTTAGTCGCGACAACGTGCGTGCGCTAGCCAACCATTGCCACGCGATTATGGAGGCTAAAATTGCCGAACTCGACGCTGAAATCGCCCATGAAAAACGCACCTAATTTGCCTCTTTCACGCAGGGCACTGCTCAAGCACACCGCCGTGCTCGGCGCAGGTGCATTGTTGCCAAACATCGCGCTGGCGCAAAAAGGGCGCGCGCTGCCGATTCCGCCACTGCTGGATGTCGGCCGCGGCAAGCCCGTGTTGCTGTCGATGACGCGCACGCAAACGCGCTTTTTAGACGGTGATAAAGTGGATGTGTGGGGCTTTAACGGTGCCTACCTCGGCCCGACGATTAAGTGCAAGCAGGGCGATTTTGTCCGCTTAAATTACCGCAACCAGCTGCCACAAGCCGTCTCGCTTACGGTGCAAGGCCTGCAAGCCAGCGCCGAGTTGATTGGCGGCGTAGGCAAGGTGTTCCAACCCAATGCCGAGTGGTCGCCGGTTATTCCCATCACGCAAAGTGCGGCGAGTTGTTGGTATCACGCCAACACCCTAGCGCACAGTGGCTATCAAGTTTATCGCGGGCTAGTGGGGCTGTGGATAATTGAAGACAGCGCCAGCCGCAAGGCGATGTTGCCGAATCAATATGGCGTGAACGACATCCCGCTGATTTTGCAAGATGTGGCACTCAACGGCCAAGGCGAGCAGCTGTTTAACCCCGGCGACTACCCGTTTTTGGGCAACCATTTGCTGGTCAACGGCGTGGAAGCGCCTTATCTTGACGTGGCGCGCGGCTGGGTGCGATTGCGCCTGCTCAATGCCTCGCTTTCACGCAGTTATCAACTCAGCCTGGATAATGGCGCGTCGATGGTGCTGCTGGCGGGCAATCTTGGCTTTGTGCCGCAACAGCGCGAGATCAAGCAGCTCTTTTTAAGCCCGGGCGAGCGCGCTGAAGTGTTAGTGGATTTAAACGAAGGCGGCGAGGTGGCGTTGATCACCGGCGACAAACGCGGCTTTTTACACAACATCACCGCACTTTGGGCCGATGACAGCGAGTTGGTTGACAACACCGTGCTGCGCCTGCGCCCGCAGGGGCTGGTTTCGGCCTTTGCGCAAAAACCGCAAATCAACGCACCGCTGGCGCTGTCTGGCACCATTGAGGTGGTGCGCGAGCGTGATATGCACCTTGACGTGGCCAACGCCCTGCTCAATCGCCAACGCTTTGACCCACGGCGGATTGATGTCAGTGCCAAGCTCGGCACCTTTGAGCGCTGGAATCTTTCAAGCAGCTCACCAACGGGCTTTCGCATTGAGGGCGCGAAGTTTTTGGTTGAGCGCGTCAATGGGCGTAATGTCGATCTCAGTCAAGCCAGCTGGCGTGACACCTTGTGGCTCAACGGGCCGATTTCGGTGCTGGTGAAGTTTGATAACCTTTCATCGAATAACTTTCCGTTTACCTTTGGCGCGAGCGATTTCATCCTCGCGGACAAAGGCTGCTTGGGCATGATTGTGGTGCAATAGCCGACCGCACTTTGCTTTTTACAGCCCAAGGGCGTATTTCAGCGCGCGGTTTTTCAACGGCGCGCATTTCTCCACCCCAAGCAGCGCCACGTTGCGGGCGATTTTCAGTGGCAACAGCGGCTCTTTAAAGCCTTTGTAGAACAGATCCATGCCTGATTGCATCAACAGATTATCCGCCTTTCTGCGCCGTTGGTAGCGCGCGAGCACCGCATCACTGGCAATAGGCTGCCCCGCGCGTTGCGCGCTTTCAATCACGTCTAAAAACGCTGCCACATCTTTAAAGCCGAGGTTTACCCCTTGGCCGGCGAGCGGGTTGATGGTGTGCGCCGCATCGCCAAGTAGCACAATGCCGTTGTGGAAATAGCGCTGGGCGTGGCGGCGCACCAGTTCGAAACTCGCCGCTTGAGTAGCCTCCACCCGCCCTAGCCGTGGCGGAAAAGCGCGCATAATCTCGTCGCTCAATTGTGCCAGCGGCAGGCGTTGCAGGCGGGCAATTTCCTCAGGCGCGTCGTACCACACCAAGCAGCCTTGGTGGCCGAGCAGCGGCAAAAAGGCGCGCGGGCCGCTTGGGTTGAACTGCTGCCAGGTGATGTCTTGCTGTTCAAGCTCGGTGTTAACAAGCACTAACATACACCGCTGGCGATACTGCCAACCGCTTAGGCCAATGTGAGCCAGGTTGCGCAGCTGGGAGTTGGCACCATCGGCGGCCACCAGCAAAGGGGCGGAAAACTGCTCGCCATCTTCAAGTGTGACTTGCCAGTGCTGACCGCACTTTTGTGTTTCAGCAATCGCGCCGATACTGTTTGATAGCGTGTCAACATCGTCAAACGCGCGCCAAAGGCCGAGCTGCACCACGTTGTTCTCCACCATAAAACCCAACTCGGGCAGGCCTAAATCTTGGGCGTTAAAGGTGGTTTCAAAGCCGTCGATTTCCCAGGTGGCGAGGCGCTTGTAGGGGCAGGTGCGCATGGCTTGAATGTGGCGCCAAGCGTTGAGCTGCTTGAGCAATTTCACCGAGCCTGCGCTGATCGCCGAGATGCGAATGTCATAATCGCTGTTGTGCTCAAAGTGCGGTAGCGAGCTGCGCTCAATCAGCTGCACCGCCAAATTTTGCCGCGCCAGCCCCAACGCCGCCGCCGCGCCGACCATTCCACCACCAACAACAATCACATCACACTGTTTCATAGTTCACCCACTTTCCCTTAACTTTATTATGGCTATTGTACCGAGATCAATAAATTTTACCATTAGATCGCGAAAATTTGCGTTTTTAACTAGTCAGCGAAAAAGCAAATCAGTAGAATAGCCATTTGCTTAAAATTTATAACTTCCGCACACTCGCGGCAAATGAGATTATGACACAAAAACTCCATATCAAAACCTGGGGCTGCCAGATGAACGAATACGATTCATCCAAAATGGCGGACCTGCTCAACAGCACCCACGGCTTTGAGCTGACCGAAAACGCCGAAGAGGCGGACGTGTTGCTGCTCAACACCTGCTCGATTCGCGAAAAAGCGCAAGAGAAGGTGTTCCACCAACTTGGGCGCTGGAAAGATTTAAAGAAAACCAACCCGAACCTGGTGATTGGTGTGGGTGGCTGCGTGGCCTCACAAGAGGGGGCGCACATTCGCGACCGCGCGCCTTATGTTGACATTATTTTTGGCCCGCAAACCCTCCACCGCCTGCCGGAGATGCTCAACCAAATCCGCGGCGGCAAAAGTGCGGTGGTGGATGTCAGCTTCCCTGAAATTGAAAAATTCGACCGCCTGCCTGAGCCGCGCGCTGAAGGGCCAACGGCGTTTGTTTCCATCATGGAAGGCTGCAATAAATACTGCTCATTTTGCGTGGTGCCTTACACCCGCGGTGAAGAGGTCAGCCGCCCACTCGATGACGTGCTGTTTGAAATCGCGCAACTGGCCGAGCAAGGCGTGCGTGAGGTGAACCTGCTTGGGCAAAACGTCAATGCCTACCGCGGCGCCACCTTTGACGGCGGCATTTGCACCTTTGCGGAATTGTTGCGCTTGGTCGCTGCAATTGACGGCATCGACCGCCTGCGCTTTACCACCTCGCACCCGATTGAATTCAGTGATGATATTATTGATGTTTATCGCGACACGCCAGAGCTGGTGAGCTTCCTGCACTTGCCGGTGCAAAGTGGCTCGGATCGCGTGTTGACGATGATGAAGCGCAACCATACCGCACTTGAGTATAAATCGATCATTCGCAAATTGCGCAAGGCGCGGCCAGATATTCAAATCAGCTCTGATTTCATCGTCGGCTTCCCAGGTGAAAGTGCGGAAGACTTCCAGCAAACCATGGATTTGATCGCGCAAGTCAACTTTGACATGAGCTTTAGCTTTATCTACTCCGCCCGCCCAGGCACGCCAGCGGCGGATATGCCTGATGATGTCAGCGAAGAGGAGAAAAAGCAGCGACTTTATTTGCTGCAACAGCGCATCACCCAGCAGGCGATGCAGTTTAGCCGCAAAATGCTCGGCACCGTGCAGCGCGTACTGGTGGAAGGCCCGTCGAAAAAAGACATTATGGAGCTCACCGGCCGCACCGAGAACAACCGCATCGTCAATTTCAAAGGCGATCCGTCGATGATCGGCAAATTTGTCGACATTGAAATCACCGACGTGTGGACCAACTCCCTGCGCGGCGAGGTGATCCGCACCGAGGACGAAATGAATCTGCGCGTGCAGCACTCACCGCAAGAGGTGATCTCCCGCACCCGCAAAGAAGACGAGCTGGGTGTCGGCCACTACCACGCCTAAGCTACCGCACTTTGCAGCCCAAACTGCACTTTGCTGTAAAACCCAAAGTGCGGTTTTATTTTCTTAAAAATTAAATAGTTAGCCTTGCCTCGTTGGGCGTTAAATGATAGCGTTGTGTTAAATTTGTTATCAATATGTAACCAACCCTCAGCCAAGGAGTGACTATGCTATTGAAACGTTCGCTACTCATCAGCGCGCTGGCGCTCACCGGCGTGGTGGCCACCAGCACCAGCTATGCCAACACCGCGCCAACCCAAACTCAACAAGCCTCCATTCGCTATGACCAAGATATGGACATTTTTCACCCCGTGTATGCCCAAAATGGCATGGTCGCCACCGAGCAAGCGCTGGCGACACAAGTGGGGTTGGAGATTTTAAAACAAGGCGGTAATGCAGTGGACGCCGCCGTGGGCGTCGGTTTTGCCTTGGCGGTGGTGCTGCCAAATGCGGGCAACCTCGGCGGGGGTGGTTTTATGGTGGTGCATGATGCCAAATCAGGCGAGAACATCGCGCTTGATTTCCGTGAAATCGCGCCAGCAAAAGCCAGCCGTGATATGTATTTAGACGACAGCGGCAACGTGGTGGATGGCAAATCATTGTTCACGCACTTTGCCGTTGGCGTGCCTGGCACCGTGGCAGGCATGGCGCACGCGCTGGAAAAATGGGGTTCAATGCCGCTGGATAAAGTGGTTGCCCCCGCGATCAAACTGGCTGAAGAGGGCTTTGTGGTCAGCGACACCTTAGGGGATACGCTCGCCAGTGAAGAAGACATTCTCGGCAAGTGGCCTGCCAGCAAGGCGATCTTCTTCAAAGACGGCAAGCCGCTGGCGTCTGGCGACAAATTAGTGCAACAAGATTTGGCTAATTCCATCAAATTGATCGCCAAAGAGGGCGCTAAAGCGTTTTATGAGGGCGAAATCGCACAAAAAATTGTTGATGAAATGGCGCAGCATGGCGGGCTAATCACCCTTGATGATATGAAAAATTACAAAGTGGTGGAGCGCAAGCCGGTTGAGGGAGAGTATCACGGTTATAAAATCGTGACCATGCCACCGCCGAGCTCTGGCGGCATCCATTTGGTGCAATTGCTCAATATTTTAGAGCGCTACCCGCTCAAAGAGTTTGGCCTAAACAGCGCCAAAACCATTCACCACTATGCCGAGGCGATGAAGCTTGCTTACGCCGACCGTTCAGAATATTTAGGCGACCCTGATTTTGTGCAGGTGCCAGTGAAAGGATTGACCTCGAAAAAATATGCCGATGAGCTCGCCGGCACCATCAGTGGCGTGAATGTGCGGCCGTCAAGCGAGATCAAGCCTGGCAAACCGCAGCCGTATGAAAGTGACCAAACCACCCATTATTCAATTGTGGACAAAGACGGCAACGCCGTGGCGGTGACTTACACCTTGAACCTCAACTTCGGCAGCGGCATTGTGGCCGACGGCACGGGGATTTTGCTCAACAACGAGATGGATGACTTTTCTGCCAAGCCAGGCGTGCCAAATGCCTTTGGCTTGATTGGCGGTGATGCCAACGCGGTGGAGGCCAACAAACGCCCGCTATCCTCAATGACGCCAACGATTGTGATGAAAGACGACAAGCCGTGGCTAGTCACCGGCAGCCCTGGTGGCGCGCGCATCATCACTACCGTGTTGCAAAGCATTTTAAACACCATTGATTTTGGGCTAAACCCGGCGGAGGCCATTTCAGTGCCGCGTGTACACCACCAATGGCTGCCTGATGAAATCCGCATTGAAGACGGCATCAGCCCAGACACCGTGCATTTGCTGGAAAATCAAGGTTATAAAGTGAAACTGAAATCCACCATGGGGCGGGTGCAGATTATCCAAGTGCGTGAAGACGGGCTTTATGGCGCCTCTGACCCACGCAACCCAGACGGCGCAACGCTGGGGTATTAACCGCCAACCGCACTTTACACTCTAAAGTGCGGTTATTCGTTTAAGGGCGTGTTTTCAAACCAGCTTTCAAGGATGATGCACGCGGAGATGGAATCGACTTTGCCTTTGTCGAGCGCGCGAAAGCCGCCGCGGGCAAAGATTTCAGCGCGTGCCTCAACAGTGCTTAGGCGTTCGTCGTGCAACTGCACCGTCACGCCAAAGCGCCCGTGCAGGCGTTGTGCAAACTTGCGCGCACGCTGGGTGAGTGGCTGCTCACTGCCGTCCATATTCAGCGGCAAGCCCACCACCACCACCTTGGGTTGCCACTCTTTCAGCACGCGCTCCACCGCCTGCCAGTTGGGCTGGCCGTCTTGCGCTTTAAACGCGCTCAGCGCCTGCGCCGTGCCAGTGATGCTTTGCCCCACCGCGCAGCCGATGCTTTTTTCCCCAAAATCAAATGCTAACGCACAATAGGCCATCAGGCGCGCCCTCCCTCTTGGCTGAGATCGTCAGGCGAAATGCCCAAAAGCGCAACCGCACTTTGCCAGCGCTGGCCATAAGGGATGTCGAACAAAATGCGCTCATCACAAGGGGCAACGAGCCACATATTGTGGCGAAGCTCGTCTTCTAGCTGGCCTGCCGACCAACTGCAACAGCCAATTGCCACCAAATAGTGCTCTGGCGCATTGGGGCGGCCGAGGGTTTCCAGCACATCAAGGGAGCTGGTCAACCAAATATCAGGGCTTATCGCCTCGCTACGCTCAAACGGCGGGATGCATTTGGAATGGAGCACAAAGCCTTTGTCGAGGTTCACCGGCCCGCCGAGCAACACCACCGAATTGGGCTCCACGCGGCGGTCATCGGCCATCATAAAATTCATTTTGCTCACCAGCTCAGCGATGCTGGTATCGGTCATGCGGTTAAGCAGCAGCCCCATGGCGCCGTCATCGTCGTGCTCGCACAAATAGATCACGCTGCGCTGGAAAAACGGGTCGTCCATCGCAGGGGTTGCGATTAACAAATGGTGTTGAAGTTGCCCCATCAGCCAAGATCTCCAAAGCAAACCTGAAGTGCGGTGATCGCCGTCAAAGCGGCGGTTTCGGTGCGCAGCACGCGCGGGCCGAGCAGCACGGAGTGAAAGCCCTGTTGCTCGGTCATGGCAATTTCTTGAGCCGACAGCCCGCCTTCAGCGCCAATTAGCAAACGGATGCCCCTTTCACCGATATTCTCAAGCCCACTAATACCGCACGTTGCCCGCGGGTGGAGGTTGAGTTTCAACTCGCCACTGCCCTCGCTACACCACTGTTCGAGCTTCATCAGTGGGCGAACCTCGGGCACACGGTTGCGCCCGCATTGCTCGCAGGCGGCGATGGCAATTTTCTGCCACTGCTGCAACTTTTTCGCCATGCGCTGCTCGTCGAGCTTCACGCCGCAGCGCTCAGACCACAGCGGGGTGATGACACTCACGCCAAGCTCAACGGATTTTTGAATGGTAAACTCCATCCGCTCCCCGCGCGAGATCACCTGCCCGAGGTGCAAAAATAGCGGCGATTCGCGATCGTCTAGTGCACCTTCGCCCAATTCCACTTGCACGCGTTTTTTCTCAATCGCCACAATGGTGGCTGGGAACACGTGATTTGTGCCGTCAAACAGCACCAAGGCATCGCCCACATTCATGCGCAGCACGCGCGCAACATGGTTGGCGGCATCATCACTGAGCGCACACACAGCGCCCGCACGCAAGGGCTCAGAGCTAAAAATTCGAGGGATTCGCATACTCTTTTCGGCTAGATAAAAGTAAAATCATACCATTGAATGGCGCAAAACACTATTGAGGCGCAGAGAATAACGCAATACTGTGCGCCCAAACCGCACTTTTGATCTCATCAGCGCTTTCTCGGCGCAATTGGCATAACGCCTCAAACACCTGCCCGATGCGCGCGGGCTCATTGGGCTGACCTTGGTAGCCGTTGACGGGCATATCAGGGCTGTCAGTTTCCAACACCAAGGCATCAAGGGGCAGTTGGCGAATCGCCTCACGGGTTTTGTTCGCGCGCGGGTAGGTGATGGTGCCGCCCACGCCGATGGCGTAACCGAGGTCAACAAAGCGCTTGGCCTGCACATAGCTGCCCGCAAAGCCGTGAATCACGCCTTTTTTCGGCAATTCGATGCGTTTTAAAAAGGTGAACAGCTGATCGTGGCTGCGCCGTGAGTGCAAGCTCACCGCCAATTGGTGCTGCTGGGCCAGATAGAGCTGCGCTTCCAGAAACTGGCACTGCTTGGCCCACATCTCAGGCGTGATGAGCTCAGATACCGCGCGCTCCAGGCCAATTTCTGCCACCGCGGTGCAAAAGTGCGGTCGCGCCTGCAAGTGCGCGGCAAGGGTGTCGACATCGCGCTCATGATGGTTGGCAATGAATAGCGGGTGCAGCCCTAAGCCGTAGCATAAGATGTCAGGCGCTTGTGCGCACAAAGCGCGGATGGCGTCAAATTGCGCGACTTCCACCGCGGCAATCAGCACGCGTGCCACGCCCGCACGCTTGGCGTTGAAAAGTGCGGTTTCAAGGCTGATGCACTGCTCATCAAGCAGCGCATCAAAGTGAGTGTGCGTGTCGAAAAAACCCACGTTTAGGCGTAATAGAGCTCAAATTCAACCGGGTGCGGCAACATATTGATGCGCTCAACATCTTTGCTCAGCAGCGCGATGTAGGCGTCAATAAAGTCATCGCTGAACACACCGCCTTGGGTTAAAAACGCGCGATCTTGCCCCAGGGCGTCAAGCGCTTCTTCGAGAGAGCGCGCCACGTGCGGCACTTGTTGCAGCTCTTCTGGTGGCAAGTCGTAGAGGTTTTTATCCATTGGATCGCCTGGGTGAATTTGGTTGTTGATGCCATCAAGCCCCGCCATCAGCAACGCAGCAAACGCCAAATACGGGTTGGCGCACGGGTCTGGGAAGCGCACTTCAATACGGCGCGCTTTCGGGCTGGTCACGGTTGGGATACGAATCGACGCTGAGCGATTGCTGGCAGAATAGGCCAACAGCACGGGCGCCTCGTAGCCCGGCACCAGGCGTTTGTAGGAGTTGGTGGTTGGGTTGGTGAAGGCATTGAGCGCTTTGGCGTGCTTGATCACCCCGCCGATAAAGTAAAGTGCGGTTTGCGACATATTGGCGTATTTATCACCAGAGAACAAGTTCACGCCGTCTTTGCTCAATGAAATGTGGCAGTGCATGCCTGAGCCGTTGTCGCCAAACAGCGGTTTTGGCATAAAGGTGGCGGTTTTGCCGTTTTGGTGTGCCACATTGTGCACCACGTATTTATAGATTTGAGTTTCGTCGGCTTTCAGCGTTAATGTATTGAATCGGCAGGCAATTTCGTTTTGCCCTGGGCTGCCCACTTCGTGGTGGTGCGCTTCAATCACCAAGCCCATGTCTTCCATCAACAAGCACATTTCAGAGCGGATATCCTGCGCACTGTCCACCGGTGGCACGGGCACGTAGCCGCCTTTCACACGTGGGCGATAGGCTTTGTTGCCGCCTTCATACTCGGCGTTGCTGTTCCACGGTGCTTCAATGTCATCAATCTCAAAGGTGGTGTGCGCAGGCGAGACTTTAAAGCGCACGTCGTCAAACATAAAAAATTCAGGCTCAGGGCCGAGCAACACCGTGTCGGCAAGGCCGGTAGATTTCAAATAATTTTCCGCACGCACCGCAATCGAGCGTGGGTCGCGGTCGTAGCCTTGCATGGTGTCGGGTTCAAACACATCACAACGCAACGACAAGGTTGGGATATCAAAAAACGGGTCAATCAACGCCGATTGCGCAATCGGCATCAGCACCATGTCGGATTTATTAATGGTTTTCCACCCACCAATGGAGGAGCCGTCAAACATTTTGCCATCTTCAAAAAAGTCTTCATCCACAGCACTGACAGGGATTGTCATGTGGTGCTCTCTGCCGCGTAAGTCGGTGAAATGCAAATCGACAAAGCGCACATCATGCTCTTCAATTAGTGAAAATACGTGTTCAATTGCTGATAGATCAGACATAAATAACCCTCAAAATAGATGGAAAAAAAGCACAATTCAAGTCTATGAAAATATCGCTTACTGTGCCAAAAATCAACCGATTTGTGCGTACGCAGCGCGATTATTTGTTCAAAATAGCACCAATAAAATAAAATGCCCGTTTTCATAATAAAAATAGCCGACCACCGACAAAAAGGCTATAATTGTCTGCTTTATATGCGATGAGGCGTACACAACGCCCAAACCGCACTTTGACATTATTATTTTACGAAGACGATCAAATGGATAACAAATTAGATATCAATAAACTGCGCAACATTGCGATCATTGCGCACGTTGACCACGGCAAAACCACCTTGGTGGACAAACTGCTGCAACAATCAGGCACTTTCGACAACCTGCGTGGCGACAGCGACGAGCGTGTGATGGACTCCAACGATTTGGAAAAAGAGCGCGGCATCACTATTTTGGCGAAAAACACCGCAATTAACTGGAACGGCTATCGCATCAACATCGTAGACACCCCAGGGCACGCCGATTTTGGTGGCGAAGTTGAGCGCGTTTTATCCATGGTAGACAGCGTGTTGTTGCTGGTGGACGCCTTTGACGGCCCAATGCCACAAACCCGCTTTGTAACCCAAAAAGCCTTTGCCCACGGTTTGAAACCAATTGTGGTGATCAACAAAGTCGATCGCCCAGGCGCGCGCCCAGATTGGGTGGTTGACCAAGTGTTTGATCTTTTCGTAAATTTAGGTGCCACCGACGAGCAGCTCGACTTCCCGATTATTTACGCCTCCGCCCTCAATGGCGTGGCCGGTGAAGAGCACGAAAACCTCGCACCTGACATGACCCCGCTGTTTGAAGCGATCGTCAAATTTGTTGAGCCACCGAAAGTGGAAGCGGACAAACCTTTCCAAATGCAAATCTCCCAGCTGGACTACAACAACTACGTTGGCGTTATCGGCATCGGGCGCATCAAACGCGGCAGCATCAAGCCAAATCAACAAGTGGCGATTATCGACAGTGAAGGCAAAAAACGCACCGGCAAAGTCGGCCAAGTGCTCGGCCACCTTGGGCTACAACGCTATGAAGCCGACAGCGCACAAGCCGGCGACATTATCGCCATCACAGGCCTAGGCGAGCTGAACATTTCCGACACCATTTGCGATGTCAATAATGTTGAAGCGCTGCCTGCACTGACCGTGGACGAGCCAACCGTAACCATGTTCTTCTGTGTCAACACCTCGCCGTTTTGTGGCCGCGAAGGCAAATACGTCACCTCTCGCCAAATTTTAGAGCGCCTGAACAAAGAGCTCGTGCACAACGTGGCTCTGCGCGTGGAGGAAACCGAAGACCCAGACGCCTTCCGCGTGTCGGGGCGTGGTGAGCTGCATTTGTCCGTACTGATTGAAAATATGCGCCGTGAAGGCTACGAGCTGGCGGTATCGCGCCCGAAAGTCATCTTCCGTGAAATTGACGGCCGCAAACAAGAGCCGTATGAGCAAGTGACCATCGACATCGAAGAACAGCACCAAGGTGCTGTGATGGAAGCGCTCGGCATCCGCAAAGGCGAAGTGCGCGACATGGCGCCCGACGGCAAAGGCCGCACTCGTTTGGAATACATCATCCCAAGCCGCGGCTTGATTGGTTTCCGTAACGAATTTATGACCATGACCTCGGGCACAGGCTTGCTGTATGCCAGCTTCAGCCACTACGACGACATCAAACCAGGTGAAATCGGCCAACGCATCAACGGTGTGCTAATCTCCAACGCCACCGGTAAAGCACTGGCTTACGCTTTGTTCAGCCTGCAAGACCGCGGCAAATTGATGATCGAGCACGGCACCGAAGTCTACGAAGGCCAAGTGATCGGCATCCACAGCCGCAGCAATGACTTAACCGTCAACTGCTTACAAGGTAAAAAACTCACCAATATGCGCGCGGCTGGTAAAGACGACGCCGTTGTACTCGTCACCCCAGTAAAATACACCCTTGAGCAAGCGCTTGAGTTTATCGATGATGATGAGTTGGTGGAAGTCACCCCATCATCTATCCGTATCCGCAAAAAACTCTTGACGGAAAACGAACGCAAACGCGCCAACCGCACAACCACCAGCACAAGCACCCACTAACGCTTGCCTGGGTAACACACCAAAACCGCACTTTAACGTGCGGTTTTTTATTGCGCGCTATTATGAGCTGGCGCTCCGCGCGCGCGGTCATAACTCCGTTATTTCTTTTTTTTGTGATCTATTTTCTTTCATCACTCCGTCATGCCACTACGGTTTCGCCGTTGGCGACTTCCTTTCTTTGCTTGTCCAAAGAAAGGAAGCAAAGAAACGGCAATGGCCCCTGTCCATAAGATATTCGCTTAGCGCCAAATTGCTAAGGCTCGCTCGGGATCAAACCCTCCCTCGCCTAGCACTTTAGGCACCCGCTCAGCATCTTATTCCGGGGGCGAGGTGGATGTTCAAGGCTCGTTTTTCAAAAAGGCAAAGTGCGGTCACCGCACTTTTAAAAAGCTTTTAAGCGCACTTTTAAACCCACGTTGAAACCGCACTTTGGTGTTGAAAATACAGGCTGATGGAGTTCGATCCGCCATTTTTCGCGCGGAAATGGAGCGGTTGGGTAAATTTCAAGGAAGCATGCAAACGCCTGTATTGCATGCGACGTAGAAATTCCCAACAAGCGAGATTTCCTTAAAAATGGCAACGCCCTTTCTTTCCCCGATTTCTTTGGGCGAGCAAAGAAATCGGGTCGCCAACGGCGAAACCGTAGCGCCATGACGGAGTGCTGAGAGAGAAAAAGGAAAGGAAAAAATGAGATGACGGAGTGATGAAAAACTAAAGTGCGGTCAG
>NZ_JABTBO010000010.1 GCF_014884965.1 Spirabiliibacterium mucosae
GTTTTCCCTCTAATGATTTTTGCCATAGTGATAAAAGAGCTGTATGAAAATAATCATTATTAACACCAATAGGATTTAATACATATGTTCTCTGGTATGCTTCAAATTTGCCGTTGTATCTTAAAATTTTTCCAACATTCGCACCATTTCCAGGTAGAATAATACAATCCCCTTCAAATGAGTAATCATCGCATCTAATCGGGGTCATTGAACAAGTAAAGAAAGCATATTTACCTTCAGGGGATCCATAATTTGCATCTTTTTTTCCTGTTTGAATACAGCACAATTTTTCTAACCTACAAACCGCCCAGCCACTAGGCAAGTTCCCATAAGGGGAGGTATCGGAAGTTTGTATTGTAGTTTTACCTTTTTAGGTGCTTTGATTTTGCCTTGTTTAATCAACTCTTCACGTTGTTTAGCTATCCGTTTCAAAAGCTCGCTGGCAGGCTCATCATTAGGATCTTGTGGCACAAGCTTGCCCGTGATGGCGTGTTGTAAAACGGCTTGGCGAAGCCTTTGTGGTAAGGCTTTTTCTAAATTCGTGAGTTTTTCCTCGTACATACCATATTGCTCTACCAACGGCATCAATTGCTCTATACGCTCAACAATTCGCTGTTGCTCGGAAAGTGGTGGGAGGGGAACTAAGATCTCTTTAACAACGCCAATATATAATTCTTTTTGGTTTGTGCTTCCCGCTAAATTATTTTCTATATATTTTTGATAAACAAGAGAATTAAGAAGATTAAATAAATAAGCTGAATTTATATTTATACTAGAACGAACTACTGAAACATGCGAATCAGGTACCGTAAAAGGATAATGATTCAAATATTTTTCATCAAATAAACAAACTCTTCCCACAGTTCCTGTTCCAGTTGAATTAATTAAAACATCATTCGTTTTTAATTTGTACTCTTCAGGCCATTTATATAATGTTTCTGGATTTAAGAATTTTGCTTGTTCAAGAGATATTCCACCTTCTTTTAAGTTGCATTTTTGAGCAAAAACAGGATATTTTTTAATATCTGAATATTTAGGGGATTTTCCTCGCGAAATAAAAATACAAATTTCTTTCAACCTACACCAATGCCACCCTTCAGGAATATCAAATGGGATTTGATCGGCGATGCAAAGTGCGGTGCCGTCGGGGAATTGCTCATAAGGGCGTTATTAGGAATTAATAAAACTTTAGGCACAAAAAAACCGCACTTTTAAAGTGCGGTTTTGGTTTTGTTTAGACGCTAGAAGCTCGCGTTGCGAGGGTAGCGTGGGAATGGGATGACGTCGCGGATGTTTTGCACGCCGGTGACGTAGACAATAAGGCGTTCAAAGCCGAGGCCGAAGCCAGAGTGCGGCACGCTGCCGTAGCGGCGCAGGTCGCGGTACCACGAGTAGTCTTCTGGGTTGAGGCCCATTTCTTGCATGCGGTTGTCGAGCACCTCAAGGCGTTCTTCCCGTTGTGAGCCGCCGATGATTTCGCCAATGCCTGGGGCGAGCACGTCCATGGCGGCGACGGTTTTGCCGTCGTCGTTAAGGCGCATGTAAAACGCTTTGATGTCTTTCGGGTAGTTTTTCACCACCACAGGGGAGTGGAAGTGCTCTTCGGCGAGGTAGCGCTCGTGTTCAGATGACAAATCAATGCCCCATTCCACAGGGAACTCGAATTTTTTGCCGGATTTGAGCAGCACTTCGATGGCGTCGGTGTAGTCAATTTGGGCAAAATCGGAGTTAATGAACGCTTGCAGGCGGTTGATCACGTCTTTGTCCACGCGCTGTTCAAAGAATTTCAAATCGTCCATGCGCTCTTGGAGCACGGCGTTGAAGACATATTTGAGCATATCTTCTGCCAGTTTGGCGTTATCACTGAGATCAGCAAAGGCCACTTCAGGCTCGACCATCCAAAATTCCGCCAAGTGGCGGCTGGTGTTGGAGTTTTCAGCGCGGAAAGTTGGGCCGAAGGTGTAGATTTTGCTCAGCGCGCAGGCGTAGGTTTCGCCATTGAGCTGGCCAGATACCGTCAAAAAGGCCTCTTTGCCGAAGAAATCTTGCTTGAAATCTACCAAGCCGTTGTCACCACGCGGGAGGTTTTCTAAATCCAGTGTCGAAACGCGGAACATTTCGCCAGCGCCTTCGGTGTCGGAGGCGGTGATAAGCGGAGTCGCCACCCAATAAAAGCCACGCTCGTGAAAAAAACGGTGAATGGCCTGCGCCAAACAGTGACGCACGCGTGCGACAGCGCCGATCAAATTGGTGCGTGGGCGCAGGTGAGCGACTTCTCGCAGGTATTCCACACTGTGGCGTTTGGCGGCCATTGGGTAGGTTTCTGGGTCTTCAACAAAGCCGGTGACAACCACGTCGCTGGCTTTGAGCTCGACGGCTTGGCCTTTGCCTTGGGATTCTACCACTTGGCCGGTGATAATCACCGCGCAGCCGGTGGTGAGGTTGAGCACATCTTGCTCGTAGTTGGATAAACTGTTTTCAACCACCACTTGGATGGGGTCAAAGCATGAGCCGTCGTAAACCGCGATAAACGAAAAGCCTGCTTTGGAGTCACGACGAGTGCGCACCCAGCCGCGAATGGTGACAGTTTCACCGACGCTGACCGCACTTTGCAAAATCTCTTTAACGGATGCTATTTTAGCCATTATGTCCTCTAAATCGCACTTCAAAAATAATGGGTGTTAGTTTACTTATTCCCACTGAAATTACAATTGAAATCTAGCCAAAGTGCGGTTTTTTCTTGCATAATAGCTGAGCACTTGCGAGGGCATTTCGTGAGTTAAGTAACAGATTTTGGATCGCTTGGTTGTCAAAGCGTGATTTTGTGGGTATAAAGTCCTAATCAAGAATAAAAAGCAGGATGGGTAGTATGCCAAAAACAAGATATGATTATTATATTAGCCGCATCAATTTGCGCCATTTAGGCACCGTGTATCGCTTGATTGAGCAATTTGAGCTGATTTCTCGGATTGATTTGTCTAAAATCTCGGGCTTTGCACCGGCGAGCATCACCAATCTCACCCGTGAACTGATTAAAATGCACTTTATCGAAGAAAAAGCGGTGCAAAACACCATTGTGCGCGGCCGCCCGGCGGTGGGCATTTGCTTGTCGCCGCACTATTGGCAATATCTCGCCATCACCTTGGCAGAAACCACGCTCGATATCAACTTGTGCGAGCTTGACGGGCGCGTGGTGGCCCATTCACAGATTCATTATGCGCCGTCGCAAGGCGTGGAAGAGGTGATTTTAAACACCATTGACAGTTTTGTTAGCGAGCATCTTGAAAAAGTCACCAACATTTTGGCCTGCTCGCTGTGTATTCTCGGGCGGGTGGATAAAGTGCAGCAAAAAGTCTACCTTGGCCACACCGAGCTGGGCGCGGAATTGCAAGAGCATTTGCAAGCGCATTACGACTTCCCCATTTTGGTGGCGGAGCATTTTGCGATGTGGACCTTTGCCGAAAGTCATTTGGGCAATGCGATTCATTCCAATAACGTGATTTTTCTGCAGTTTGACGATGCGATCAACATCAGTGTGCTCAGTGAGGGCAAGATGATCCGCAACGAGAAACAAAAACGGATGAACATCGACAAAGTCGCGCTGCCAAAAATCAGTGATTTGAGTGACAAAATCGCGCAAGATGTGCCTGAAATTGAGCGCCATTATCTCTACAATCAAGTGAGCAACAAGGCGATTTATCAGCTGGTGGATTTGCTGCTGCCAAATGACTTGCCGAATGATGAAAGCAAAATCGCCTACTTGTGCGAGCAAGCGCAGGCGGAAAACCCGCAGGCGATTCGCATTATCCATCACCTGGCCGACAGTGTGTCGTATTTGCTGATGTATCTCACCAATATTTTCGCCTCCGAGAAGATTATGATCAACACGCGGCTGTTGGCGGTTAAAGAGCTCTTTTTGCAGCGTTTGGCACTGAAATTGCAAGATGCGTTGCTCTCCGACGAGCAGCAGGTGGAGATCATCACCTCGAAATTTAGCTGGAATGACCCTGCGATTGCCTCATCAGCGGTGAAGCAAGAGCTTTATAACGGCCATATTTTTGAGGAAATCCTCAAATAACGCATTTTTTGGCGAAAACTTGTTTTGGCTCAAGAAATGCCGTTTCATTTTTGCCTACAATCTTCCCTATGTTTTGACATAGGGAAGAATCATGAGCTGTTTTTTTGTGACCGGCACCGACAGTGGCGTGGGCAAAACGGTTGTCAGCCGTGCCATCATTCAAGCCATGCAGCAACAACACTGCCAAATTGTGGGCTACAAGCCTATTGCTTGCAATAGTCATGCAGTGAGTTATTTCAACCAAAGCCCGCAACCGAGTGAGCAAAACGCCGATGTGCTGACCCTGCTCGACAGCACCCAGCAAGACGTGGGCTATCAAGACATCAACAGCTACACCTTGCACGCCGGCCTTGAGCCTGGCATTGTTGATTTGCTCAGCCAGTGCCAGTCCATTGACATCAACAAAATCAACCACGACCTTGACGCACTCGCCAGCCGCTATGAAACCGTGCTGGTGGAGGGCAGTTTTGGCTGGAAAACGCCGATCACCCAGCAGCAGTTTTTCTCCGATTGGGTGGTGGAGCGCAAAATGCCGGTGGTGCTGGTGGTGGGCATCAAAGAAGGCTGCATCAACCACGCGCTGCTTACAGCCGAATCTATCGCCAAAAGCGGCGTGACATTGCTTGGCTGGGTCGCGAACCGCATCAACCCAGGCATTAGCAATTACCCGGCGATTATCGAGCTATTGCTGCAAAAGCTCAACGCGCCGTTGCTGGGGCAAATCCCGTATTTGCATCACCCAGAGAGCAAAGATCTGGCGCATTTCATCACCAATTTGGAGCGATTAAACTACTGCCGTACGATAATTAGCTAAAGTGCGGTCAGGCACGTTGGCGGTCATTTCATCAAATAATAGTAAACTCACGTTATTATTGCGTCTTTTTTGCGCAAACGGGAGTGAGAACTATTCCCATATCAAAAATCTGTCGCTATAATCCGCCTCCCTTTTAACAATAAAAATAATAAGGTTATTGATGATGAAAAAAATCACATTCAGTTTGTCGCTGGTGTTAGCCACACCTGCGGCGTTGGCAAGCCATTGGGAATACACATTAGGCGGTGAAGTTTATCGCGAAACTTATCGTGAATATGTCAACGGCCACGAGCGCTTTATGCAGCAGCGCGCCCACATGCACGGGCTCAGCGGTGCGCTGGCGTATCACATCAACAGCCAAAGTGCGGTGATGCTTGAAGGGCGCTATGTCAAAGGCAAGAGTCATTACGTTGGCAGTGAAGGCCCAAGCGCCGACAAGCCTGAGGGCACGCCTTATGGCTCGGTCACCATTCATGGCACACCGCGCAACAGCTATGATGTGCGCGCGCTTTATCAGCACCGCTTAAACGGCTTTGGCCGTGATTGGCGCGTGCAGGTGGGATTGGGGTATCGCATTTTAAACGATCTCAACAGCCGCAAAGACGCCGAGGATTACGACCGCAAAAACCGCTTGATATACGCCCACATTGGCGTGAGCACCGATTTTGCACTGCCACAGGGCTTCACCTTGACGCCAAAAGTGGGCTACAACCAACTCATCCGCGCGCGGCAGTATTCTTACATTCCGCAAACGGCGATCAATAAGCAACGCAACGGCAAAGGGCTGGAGTTTGAACTGGGGCTGAGCAAAGCGCTGGGCAAGGGCACCGTAACCTTTGCGCCGTTTTATCGTGGCTGGAAGGTGTTTGACTCCAACCGCATTGAGCGCAACATTGACGGCGAAATCGGTGTAATTGTCGAGCCGAAAAACTTCACCCATGAAGTGGGCGTGAAACTCTCTTACACCTTCTAAAAAACAAAAGTGCGGTCAAACCGCACTTTTAATTACCACACAATATGAAAATCGGGGGCGTCGGGCTCGGTGCTCACGAGCACTTTGGCAAACACATGCGTGAGTGTGCCATCACGGCCTTCAAGCCCAATCCAAACTTCGGCAAAGGCCTCGGGGTCGATAAGCACCCCGATTTCTTCATCCCAATTCTCGGCGGTGTCCATCAGCTGCAAGCTGCCATGCTCGGCAAACTGGGCGTTGAACAGCGCAATGTCGTCTTCTTTCAAGTTTTCGCCTGCCATTTCAAGAAAAATGGCATAGGCGGTGTCTAAAATTTGCTCGTCGGAAAGTGTCATAAAACCTCGCAGTGAAAGTGCGCTCAACCGCGCTTTGCTTTTAGCCTGTGTTACGCATGCCCGCGGCGATGCCGGTGATGGTGATCATCAACGCCTGGTTGAGGTTGGCATCTTGCTCGGCTTCATCGACTTGGCGCAAGCGGTGAAGCAATTCCACCTGCAGCAAGTTGAGCGGGTCGGTGTAAACGTTGCGCAGTGCGATGGATTGGGCAATCCACGGCAAATCCGCCATCAGCTGGTCGCGGTGAGAAAGTGACAGCAGCGTTTGCACATCGGCTTGCAGCTGCGCGCGCAAGTGCTCACCCAGTGGCCACAGGGATTTGTCCACCAAGCGTTGGTCGTAATATTCCGCCAGCCACAAGTCTGACTTGCTGAACACCATCTCCAGCATGCCCACACGGGTGGAGAAGAACGGCCATTTTTCGCACATTTCTTCCACCACCGCACTTTTACCTTGCGCGAGCAGTTGCTGGATGGATTGCGCCGCACCGAGCCAGGCTGGCAGCATCAGGCGGTTTTGCATCCAGGCGAAAATCCACGGAATGGCGCGCAGGCTTTCCACGCCGCCTTTCGGGTTGCGTTTAGCCGGCCGCGAGCCCAGTGGCAGGCGGGAGAGCTCTTGCTCTGGGGTGGCGGAGCGGAAATACGGCACAAAATCGGGCTGCTTGCGCACCACATCGCGATAAGCCTCGCACGAGAGGGTGGAGAGCTCATCCATAATATCGCGCCAGCCTTGTTGCGGTGACGGCGGTGGCAGCAAATTAGCCTCTAAAATCGCACTGGCATAAAGCTCAAGGCTGTCAATCGCCACTTGCGGCAGCCCCAGTTTAAAGCGGATCATCTCGCCTTGCTCGGTCACACGTAGGCCGTTTTTCAGCGATTTCGGCGGCTGAGAGAGCAGTGCGGCGTGCGCTGGCGCACCGCCACGGCCAATGGTGCCACCGCGGCCGTGGAAAAGCGTGAGCTCAATATGCAGCCGCTCGCACAGGTTCACTAGCGCTTCTTGCGCGCGGTATTGCGCCCATGAGGCGGCCATCATGCCGGCATCTTTAGCAGAGTCAGAATAGCCAATCATCACCATTTGTTGGTTGTCGATAAAGCCGCGATACCAGCCCACGTTAAAGAGTTGCTCCATCACGCTTTCGGCGTGATCAAGGTCGTCGAGTGTTTCAAACAAAGGTGCGACCGGGATGCGTTTGGTGTTGCCCGCTTCTTTGAGCAGCAAATGCACCGCCAGCACATCGGAGGCGCTGCGCGCCATGGAGATCACATAGGCAGAAATCACGCCCTCGTTTTGTTCGGCCACCACTTTGCAGGTGTCGAGCACTTCGCGTGTTTCTTCACTTGGGTGCCAGTCAATCGGCACCAGTGGGCGGCGGGAGTTGAGCTCACGGATTAAAAACGCTTGTTTGTCTTCCTCTGACCATTGGGCATAATCGCCTAAGCCGATGTAACGTGTGATTTCAGCAATGGCCTCGGTGTGGCGGGTGCTTTCTTGGCGAATATCCATGCGTGACAACGTCACACCAAAGCAGCGAATCCGGCGTAAAGTATCCAGCAGCAAGCCGTTGGCGATGATGCGCATACCGCACTGATTAAGAGATTGATACACGTCCAGCAACGGCTCCCACAGCTGCTCATTGCGCGTGATGATGTGCTCTTGCGTGGTGCGCGGTTGTTTGTCGCTTAACAAATCGTTGAAGTGATTTTGCGTCAGTTTTAATTTGGCGCGCAGGCCTTTCACTACATGGCGATAAGGCTCTTCATGCTCGCCGTATTTGGCGATAAATTCAGGCGAGGCTTCAACCATGGAAAGCTCGTCGCACAGCAACTTGATGTCTTCCAAAAAGAGCTCGGCGGCTTTGGCGCGCGCGAGGTTGAGCACGCGGCGGGTGATTTTGCTGGTGACAAACGGGTTGCCATCACGGTCGCCCCCCATCCAAGAGGAAAAACGCACAGGCGTGAATTCCACCGGCAGGCGGAAGTCGAAATATTCAACCGTCGAGTCGTTGAGCTGGCGCAAAAAGTTGGGCACCGCGTGCCACAAGCTGTTTTCAATCACGCTGTAGCCCCATTTAGCCTCTTCAAACGGGGTTGGGCGCTGGGTGCGGATTTCATTGGTGTGCCAAGCTTCGGCAATCAAGCGTTTGAGCTGGCGCTCGATGCTTTTGCGTTCTTTATCGGTCAAATCCGAGTGCTCAAGCTGGCTTAAACATTTGTTGATTTCAACGTGTTTGTGGGTCAGCGAGCGGCGGGTTACTTCCGTTGGGTGGGCGGTTAGCACCAGTTCAATTAATAGTTTATCAATCGCGGCTAACACGTCTTCTTTCGCCACGTTTTGCCCTTTGAGCTTTTCAAACAAGTCGCTAATTGAGCGCTGGCTGAGGGCGAGATCGCTGTGATGGCGCGAGATGGATTGATATTGCTCGGCGATGTTGGTGAGGTTCAAAAAGTGGCTGAACGCCCGCACCACTGGGATAATTTGATCGCTTGAGATGTTGCCCAAGATGTCGAGGAGTTGCTCGCGCGCGAGGTTGTCGCCAGCGCGAGAGTTGCGAGAAAGTACGCGGATTTTTTCGATTAATTCTAAAATCTCGCTGCCTTGTGCTTCACTGATGGTGTCGCCCAAAAAGCGCCCGAGCATGCTGATGTTGTTGCGCATCTCACTATACTGCTGCATAAATTATCCTTAGTTGTAAAGTCATAATGTTTAATTTTGTGATAGATTTAACAAAAAAAGTGCGGTTTGCGCAATGATATTAATCAAATTTATATCATTTTTGCTGATGTGTTTTATTTTTAAAAGTAAAAGTGCGGTTTTGTTAGATGATTTCTAAAATTTCAGGCAAAAAAATGCCCTTGCAAGCAAGGGCAGGTGAGATTAGTCGACTTTGACGATCCAACCCTCAGGCGCAGGTTTGTCGCCAAACTGAATGCCGGTGAGCTCATCGTAAAGTTTTTGCGTGATTGGGCCGACTTCGGTTTCAGAGTAGAACACGTGGAAGTCATCGTGGTATTGAATGCCACCGATTGGTGTGATCACCGCTGCTGTGCCGCAGGCGCCGGCTTCGGCAAAGTCATCGAGTTTGTCGATGTAAACATCACCTTCCACGGCTTCAAGGCCGAGGCGATCACGGGCGATTTCCAGCAACGAATATTTGGTGATGCTTGGCAAAATCGACGGCGAGTATGGGGTGACAAATTTGTTGTCACGGGTGATGCCAAAAAAGTTGGCTGAACCCACCTCTTCAATTTTAGTGTGGGTTTTCGGGTCAAGGTAGATGCAATCACCAAATTTGCGCTCGTGAGCGAGGTGGCCTGGCAGCAAGCTGGCGGCATAGTTGCCACCGACTTTGGCCGCACCCGTGCCATTAGGGGCGGCGCGGTCGTAGTCAGAAACAATAAAGTTGGTTGGCTGCATGCCACCTTTGAAATAGGCACCCACCGGGCAGCAGAACACGGTGAAGATAAACTCAGGGGCTGGGTGCACGCCGATGTTGTCGCCCACGCCGATAATCAGCGGGCGCAAGTATAAGGTCGCACCAAAGCCATAAGGGGCCACAAAGCGCTCATTGGCCTTCACCACTTGTTTGCACGCGTCAATAAACATCTCGGTTGGCACCTCCGGCATCAGCAGGCGCTGGCAGCTTTTTTGCAGGCGTTTGGCGTTTTGATCAGGGCGGAAGAGGTTAATTGAGCCGTCTTTGCAGCGGTAGGCCTTCAAGCCCTCAAAGCTTTGCTGGCCGTAGTGAAGTGCGGTGGAGCCTTCGCTGATGTGCAAGGTGTTGTCTTCGGTCAGCTCGCCTTGGCTCCATTGGCCGTCTTTCCAGTGCGCGATAAAGCGATAATCGGTTTTGATGTAGCTAAAGCCAAGATTAGCCCAATCAAGTGTGCTGTCTGTCATAGGGTGTCCTTAAAATGTATTGAGTAATAGGGTATTTTTAATCCTTTTGCGCGTGAAATCAATCTTTAATTTGCAATTGGCTAAATTGCCAACACAACAGCCACTTAGGGCAAGAATTTTGCGCGCAGGCGATAGCAGCGAGCGGAATTTGTGGTAGTATATCGCAGATAAGAAAAAGCCACCCAAGTGGGTGGCCTATAAACCAAATCGGTTCAAACTATACAGGAAGTTAAGAGTAGAACTCAAATCTAGAAAACTAGATAAAACACAACATCATACTTAAAGCAGCAGTTAATTGCTTAAGTAATGGTTGTATTTTAAGGGCTCTTAACACGCGCAACAATCTATATTTTTTTATCGCTTGCATTAGTTTTTTTATGAATAAGGACGCCGTATGCAGAATAAAAATTTGCCGCCACTCAATGCACTCAAGGCGTTTGAAGCCTCGGCGCGGCTGTTGAGTTTCACCAAAGCGGCAGATGAGCTGTTTGTCACTCAGGCAGCGATAAGCCACCAAATCAAACTGCTCGAAGACTACCTCGGCCTGGCGCTGTTTGTGCGCAAAAACCGCACTTTGGTGCTCACCGATGAGGGCAGTGCCTATTATTACGATGTGCGCGCGGCATTGCAGCGCCTGGCGCAAGCCACGCGTAAACTTAAAAATCAACGCTCAAGCGAGCATTTGACCATCAAAGTGCCGCAAACCTTTGGCATGGCATGGCTAGTGCCGCACTTGGGCGAGTTCAACGCGCTGCATCCGCAAATTGAGGTGGCCATTCAAGGGGTGGATTATGATGAAAGTGCGGTCATCACCGATGCCGATGTGGCGATTTTTTACGGTCGCGGCAACTGGGCGGGGTTAGACAGCCACCAGCTGTTTTCAGGCAAATTGTCAATTCTTGCCTCACCCAATCTGCTGGCGCAAAAGCCGCTTGAAAGCGTCGAGGCGCTGAAAAATCACAACTTGCTGCACATTCACAACCGCGAAAACTGGCAGAGCATGGTCAATCACCTCGGCCTTGAAGACGTCGACATCGCCCACGGCGTGGTGTTTAGCCACACTTTTATGGCGCTGCAAGCGGCGGTGCACGGGCAAGGGGTGGTGCTGGCCAACACCATTTTGGCGCAAAAATACATCACCGAAGGGCTTTTAAGCGAGGTGTTTTTAACCGACGTGACGGATCCAAAATCATTTTATGTAGTGTATCATAGCGACAACAAAGACAAAGCGCCGGTGGTGGCCTTTGTTGATTGGATTTCGCAACACAGCCAATAGGAGAGCATTATGGGAAATCGATTTTTAGTTTTAGCCGCCCTCAGCGGCTTGTTTTCAGTCACCTTTGGTGCTTACAGCGCCCACGCCTTGGCACCCGACATGAGTCCACTGGCACAAGATTGGCTGACTAAGGCACAACATTATCAATTTGTTCACACCTTGGCGCTGTTGGCACTGGGCTTTTTTGTTGCCGCAACCAAACATCAGCCGCAGCCATCGTGCCGTCGCATGGGGCTCAACTGGATTGGTTATAGCTGGGCGGTGGGCATTGTGTGCTTTAGCGGCAGCTTGTATTTGATGGCAGCCACCGGCACCGAGGCGGTGAAATACCTCACCCCAATTGGCGGCGTGGCATTTATCCTCGGCTGGGGCGCGCTGGCGGTGATCAGCATCGGCAACTGCATTAAACCGCGGGATTAAGCTTGAACGCCTTACTCATCTATTGCCGCGCGGGCTTTGAAAAAGAAGTCGCCGCCGAGCTTAGCGACAAAGCCGCGCAACTGGGCATCTTTGGCTATGCCAGCGTGGTGGCAAACAGCGCGTTTGTGCGCTTCACCGTGCATGCGCCTGCCTGCGCCCATTATTTGGCCGCACAACTTGATTTTTCCACGCTGATTTTTGCTCGCCAAGTGATCGTGCTGTGTGATGAATTAAGTGATCTCCCCGCGCAAGATCGCCTTTCACCAATTTTAGCCAGCCTTAAGCAGCACATCGGCGAGGCGCGCCTTGAGCAAAGCGACACCCTGTGGCTGGAAACGCCAGACACCAACGAGGGCAAGGCGCTGTCAACCTTTTGCCGCAAATTCACCGTGCCGCTGCGCGCTGCGATGAAAAAGTGCGGTTGGCTGCAACATACCCAAGCTGGCGGCATCAGCGTGCATGGGCTGTTTTTAGCCAACAATCACTGCCTGCTGGGCTATTCGCTCAACGGCAATCATTCACCGCACTTTATGGGCATCCCGCGCTTGCGCTTCCCGCACGATGCGCCAAGCCGCTCAACGTTGAAGCTCGATGAGGCCATCACCACCTTTTTGCCTGGCAAATTAGGCGAAAAACGCCTACGCGAGGGCATGCAAGCGGTCGACCTCGGCGCGTGCCCTGGTGGCTGGACGTATCAATTGGTAAAGCGTGGTTTGTTTGTTTATGGCGTGGATCACGGCAAAATTGCGCCGAGTTTGATGGAAACAAGCAAAGTTGAGCACTGCGCCGAAGACGGCTTTGTGTTCAAGCCGCCGAGGCACGCCAACATTGATTGGCTGGTGTGCGACATGGTTGAGCAGCCGCAGCGCATCAGCGCGCTGATTTGCAAATGGCTCGTTAACGGCTGGGCGCGCTCGAGCATTTTCAACTTGAAACTGCCGATGAAAAAACGCTACCAAGAGGTGATGGCCTGCTTTGCCCTGATTGATGAAACCTTAAGCGCCGCGGGGCTGGCGTACAACTTGCAGGCTAAACACCTTTATCACGACCGAGAAGAAATTACCGTTTATATCACTTTAAAAGGATAACGCGATGACACAATTACGCATTGCCGTGGCAGGTGCCGGCGGCAGAATGGGGAAAAATTTAATCAAAGCCGTCAGCCAAGCCGACGGCGTGGTGCTTGCCGCCGCCCTTGAGCGCCAGGGCTCGAGTTTGACAGGCGTGGACGCCGGCGAGCTGGCGGGCATCGGGCACAATGGCGTGCGCCTGAGCGATGACATTGAAGCGGTCATTCAAGACTTTGACGTGCTGATTGACTTCACCCGCCCTGAGGGCACGCTGGCTTACCTCCAGCATTGCGTGGAGCACAACAAAAAAATGGTGATTGGCACAACCGGCCTCGATGCCAACGAAAAGGCGGTGCTCGCGCGTGCGGGCAAGCAAATTGGCATTGTGTTTGCCTCTAACTATTCCGTTGGGGTGAATTTGGTGTTTAAACTGCTTGAAAAAGCCGCCAAAGTGATGGGCGAATATTGCGACATCGAGGTGATTGAAGCCCACCACCGCCACAAAGTGGACGCGCCATCAGGCACCGCACTGTCAATGGGGGAACACATTGCCAAAACCTTGGGGCGCGATTTGGCCAAAGACGGCGTGTTTTGCCGCGAGGGCATCACCGGTGAGCGCAAACGCAATGAAATTGGCTTTGCCACCATCCGCGCCGCCGATGTGGTGGGCGAGCACACTGTGTGGTTTGCCGACGAAGGCGAGCGGGTTGAAATTGCCCACAAAGCCTCCAGCCGCATGACTTTTGCCAACGGCGCAGTGCGCGCGGCCAAGTGGCTTGAAAAACAAAAGTGCGGTTTGTTCGACATGACAGATGTGCTCGATCTCAACAGCCTTTAGTGCTAAAATTGCGCAAATTTAACGCACAGGAGAGCGCATGCCAAAACTGACCGCACTTTTAAGCGCAAGCTTGCTTTTGGCCGCCTGCAGCACAGCGATGACAACGCACACCCCCGACAGCCTGCTGGTGCGCCACTGGCAGGTGATTGAGCTTGACGGCAAGCCCGCCGAGGGCGATTATGCGCTGACGATCGCGCGTGATGGCAAACTCAGTGCTTATTTTGGTTGCAATCGCATCATCGCCGCGCTTGAGCGCGCGCAAGACGGGCAGTTCAAACTCGCCTCAGATGTGGCCAGCACGCGTATGTTGTGCCCACACGGCGACGAGCAGCGTGGGATTGCGGCATTGCAAAGTGCGGTGCGCTATGATGTCGTCACCCGCAAGGCCCCCGTTGAGCGCTTGGAATTGCGTGACGGCTCTGGCAAGGTGCGTTTGACCGCACTTTATAGATTATTTAACTAACCGCCAACGTGCGGTTTTTTATCGCGCCAAAATGAATATTTATTCTTAAAAATGAATATTTATGGTGGACAACAACGTGAAAAATTTGGATAATGCACAGCATTGTCTTTTATCAACACCAAATCAATAGGGATTATTATGTCTGCGACAATTCTTGAATCTTTGCCGAAAGGCAAAAAAGTGGGGATCGCTTTTTCAGGCGGTTTGGACACCAGTGCAGCACTTTTGTGGATGCGCCAAAAAGGGGCAGTGCCTTATGCCTACACCGCCAACCTCGGCCAGCCAGATGAAGACGACTACGAGGCCATCCCACGCAAAGCCAAAGAATACGGCGCAGAAGATGCCCGCTTAATTGACTGCCGCAAACAACTCGCCCACGAGGGCATTGCCGCCATTCAATGCGGCGCGTTTCACATTACCACCGGCGGCATGACCTATTTCAACACCACGCCATTAGGCCGCGCGGTGACAGGCACCATGCTGGTGGCGGCGATGAAAGAAGACGACGTCAACATTTGGGGTGACGGCAGCACCTTTAAAGGCAACGACATTGAGCGCTTTTATCGCTATGGCTTGCTCACCAACCCTAATTTGAAAATCTATAAACCGTGGCTTGACCAGCAATTTATCGACGAGCTTGGCGGTCGCCATGAAATGTCTGAGTTTTTGATCGCCAACGGCTTCAACTACAAAATGTCGGTGGAAAAGGCCTACTCAACGGATTCCAATATGCTTGGCGCCACCCACGAGGCGAAAGATCTCGAGTTTTTAAACGCCAGCATCCGCATTGTTAACCCGATCATGGGCGTGCCGTTTTGGAAAGAAGACGTCATTATCAAACCTGAAGAAGTCAAAGTGCGGTTTGAAGAGGGCGTGCCGGTGGCGTTAAACGGGCAAGAATTTAGCAACCCAGTGGAACTATTCCTAGAGGCGAACCGCATCGGTGGCCGCCATGGGCTGGGCATGAGTGACCAAATTGAAAACCGTATCATTGAAGCGAAAAGCCGCGGCATTTACGAAGCCCCAGGCATGGCGCTGTTGCACATCGCCTACGAGCGCTTGGTCAGCGGCATTCACAATGAAGACACCATCGAGCAATACCGCATCAACGGCTTGCGCCTTGGCCGCTTGCTCTACCAAGGCCGCTGGTTTGACCCTCAAGCGTTGATGCTGCGTGAAACTGCGCAACGCTGGGTAGCGCGCGCCGTTACAGGTGAAGTGACCCTTGAGCTGCGCCGCGGCAATGATTACTCAATCCTCAACACCGAGTCACCAAACTTGACCTACGCACCTGAGCGTTTGAGCATGGAAAAAGTTGAAAACGCACCGTTTAGCCCAGCTGACCGCATCGGCCAGTTGACCATGCGCAACCTCGACATTGTGGACACCCGCGATAAGATTGGCATCTACACCCAAACAGGCTTGCTGACCGCCAGCCAAGAGAGCCAATTGCCGCAATTAGACGCGAAAAAATAAGCGATAACCGCTAAGATGACCGCACTTTGCTGAAAAGTGCGGTTTTTTTTGCTCTTTTTTCACACCCTGTGTAGCTTTGGAATTTTTTTTAGCGCAAAAATAAGGTAGAATTCCGCTTTATTTTGTTGAAGGATACGCAATGTTAAGTCGTAAAGAACTGGCTGTGCTCGGGATGATGATTTTTTCGCTCTTTCTCGGCGCTGGTAATATTATTTTCCCGCCAATGGAAGGGTATCACGCCGGCACAAGCTGGCTTTGGGCGGCGTTGGGTTTTGTGCTCACAGGCGTGCTGATGCCGTTTATCACCTTGATTGTGGTTTCCGTTAAAGGCCGCGGTGAGGCGCTTTCAACCGATTTGCCAAAATGGGCGGGCGTGGTGTTTTGGTCGATTTTGTATTTGGTGATCGGCTCTACGTTTGCGATGCCGCGGGTGACCAACGTCGCCTTTGAAATGGCCTGGGTGCCGCTTGATATATATATCGGCGAAAACGCCCATTTAATTTTCGCGGCGGCGTTTAACCTCATAGGGATGTTTTTCATGCTTGGGCGCAGCACCATGATTTCCACTATCGGGAAGTTTATGGCGCCGGCGTTGCTGATTTTGTTACTCATTGTCGCCTATGGCGTGATCACAAACCCGATTTCACCGATGGTGGCGCCAAGCCACGCCTATGCTGAAAATTCCGCGGTGATCACAGGCTTAGTCGGCGGTTATCAAACCATGGACGTGCTTTCAGCGATGGCGTTCGGCGGCATTGTGGCGCGCGCAATGGCCGTTAATGGCGTGAAAGACAGCAAAGCGATTGTGAAATACACCCTCACTGCGGGCACGATTTCCGTGCTGTTGCTCTCTGGGCTCTACTTCTGCTTGTTTTATCTGGGTGCGACCAGCGAGCAGGTGGCGAGCAGCTCAACCAACGGCGGGCAGATTTTCGCGCGTTCGGTGGACGTGCTCTTCGGCCGCCAAGGCTCGTGGATCATGAGCGGCATCGTGATGCTGGCCAACCTCACCACCTTGGTAGGCGTGACCAGCGCGTGCGCCGATTATTTCTCGAAGTTCCACCACCGTTTGAACTACCGCTTTTTTGTCATTTTGTTCACCATTTTAACCATCATCATCTCAGACACGGGGCTAGACACCTTGCTGCGCGTGACCATTCCTGCGTTGTTGTTGATTTATCCGATCGCGATCATGCTGGTGGTATTGCAACTGCTGCGCCCACGCTTGCCGAATGTGGCGCTGGCGTATAATCTCACCATTGCCGTGACCGCACTTTTAAGTGCGTGTGACAGCTTGAAAAATATGGAGCTATTGCCACAAGGGATTGCGCAGGTGGTGGAGCATATTCCGCTGGCCAATCAAGGCTTGATGTGGCTGCTGCCGGCGGCAGTTGCTTTGGCGGTGAGTGTGTTGCTTGGCAAAGCAAAAGCGAAATAATTGCCACAGGGCTGGCGCAAAGCGTGCGTTAGGATTATAATACTTGACTAAAACAGAAAACTATTAGAGGCAATTATGGAAACGATTGAACGCATTAAACAACAAATTAGCGAAAACCCGATTCTGCTGTATATGAAAGGCTCGCCGAAGTTTCCGTCTTGTGGCTTTTCAGCGCGCGCCGTTGAGGCATTGATTCACTGCAAAGTGCCGTTTGGCTATGTGGATATTTTACAAAACCCCGACATTCGCGCCGAGCTGCCAAACTACGCCAATTGGCCAACCTTCCCGCAATTGTGGGTGGAAGGGGAGCTCATCGGCGGTTGTGACATCATTATGGAAATGTTCCAACAAGGCGAATTGCAACCGCTGCTAAGCGAAGTGGCAGCCAAGCACCAAGACGACGCGCAAGCGTAATTTTCTTAAGCTAAAATGCAAAGTGCGGTCAGCTCATCACTGACCGCACTTTTGTTATTCTAGGCTGACAAACTCCAGCGGCAGCTTGCACAGCGTGGCTAGCAGTTGTTGCGCCATCACTTTTTGGCTCAGTGGTGATTTTTTCTCAATCAACACCGCGCGTTTGATGTTTTGCAGCTCAAAGCCACTTAAAATCAAATGGTTAATCGCTACCTGCAACGCATTCAAACTTGGGTTGAATGCGGCATTTTCAGCATAACTGCCCCAGAAGTAGAAACTGTCTTCTGTCTCCAATGCTGCGCCGGCAAAGGCGCCGCTATAAGGCGCATGGCTGATGTTAAGGCCAGCCAGTGCCGCCTCGTGCAATGGGTCTTCACACAGCAACAAATAGCCATTATCCCGTGGCAGCAACAGCCGCTCATTAATGTCGAGATCATTGGGCCCAAAACTGTGGGGCAGGAAGGTTTTCAGCGCATTATTCGGATTTTCAGGCAAGTTAATCACCAATCCGTCGGCTTTGTTGAGCTCATTCATAAATTGCCGGCAATGCCCGCACGGCGCGTAATTGACCGAAATCTCGCGAAGCGCGGTTTCGCCCCGAATCCAAGCGTGGGCAATGGCGCTTTGCTCGGCGTGCACCGTTTGCTGAATGCAGCTGGCTTTGAACTCTAAATTCGCACCAAAATAAAACGCGCCACTTTCACCAATGGCAATGGCGCCAACGTTGAATTTCGAAATTGGCGTGTGAGCATACGCACTCGCCACCGGCAACAGCGCCAGCGACAACTCGCGTGCGGTGAGGTTGAACTTGTCGCACAAATGGCGCACCGCAAAGTGCGGTAAGTAGGCATTAAAACGCTGCTCGCTGAACAGCGTGAACACCGTTTGCGCCAAGGCTTGGTCTTTTAACTGCCCACAGGCCTCGCGCACTTTGTCCGAAATGTGATGTTCTGGCTGATAATGGTTTGGCATATAGCACCTCATTTATTGTTATTATTGCCCTCATATTACGCGAAAAAGAACAAAAGGTCTTCGAAAAAAGACCTTTTTGTGAGTTATGTCAACAATATAGTCGGTGAGTGGCTATTTTTTGCGTGTTAACAGCAAACTGATAGTGACGAGGACCAGCGAGAGGATGATCATCAAAAATGCCAGTGCGTTGATTTCTGGCGTCACGCCCGTTTTCACCATCGAGAAGATTTTCAGCGGTAAAATCTCGTAGCTGATGCCGCTGACAAATGAAGACACCACCACATCATCCAGCGAGATGGTGAAGCTCAACAGCCAGCCGGAGACGATCGCCGGCAGCGCCAGTGGCAGGATGATTTTGCCCAAAATGGTCAACTCGCTGGCGCCGAGATCTTTGGCGGCTTCAAGCATTTTGATATCAAACCCCTTAAGGCGCGATAAAATCGTGATCACCACATAAGGCAGGCAGAAGGTGATGTGCGCCAGCAACAGCGAGGTGAAGCCCAGCTGCAAGCTAAAGAGCATAAACAGCGCCAACAGGCTCACCGCCATCACGATATCAGGCGACATCATCACCACAAACAGCATGCCGCCGACAAATTGCTTGCCGCGAAAGCGGTAGCGATACAGCGCAATGGCCGTCAGCCCGCCGATAATGGTCGCCATGCTGGCGGCAAAAAAGGCGATGGTGACAGAGTGTACCGCTGCTTGAATTAAGGTGTCGTTTTGGGCGAGATTTTCATACCACTTCCAGGTGAAGCCCTTCCAGCTCAGGCCGTAGCGGTCTTCGTTGAAGGAGTTGATAATCAGGATAATAATTGGAATATAGAGGTAGCTATAAACCAAAAACATAAAACCGCCGCGTAAATATTTGCCCATTATTCTAACTCCGGTTTTTTGTTAAGTAACTTGCCTGCACGGTAATACACGTAGAGCAATAACGCCATTAACACTGTCAGCCCAATGCTAATCGCCGAGCCAAACGGCCAGTTGCGGGAGACCAAAAATTCGTTTTTGATCACATTCCCCACCAGCAGGATTTTTGACCCACCGAGCAAATCGGCGACGTAGAACATCCCCATTGCTGGCAGCAGCACCAGCAAGCAACCAGCGATAATGCCTGGCATCGTCAGTGGCAAAATGATTTTGACAAAGCGCTGAAAGGCGTTGGCGCCGAGGTCTTTGGCGGCTTCAAGCAAGCGAGCGTCGAGCTTTTCAATCGCGGAGTAGAGCGGCAAAATCATAAACGGCAGCAAAATGTACACCAAGCCGATGATGACCGCACTTTCACTGTTGATGATGCGCAGTGGCGTGTCGATAATGCCTAACGAAATCAAGGTGTTGTTGAGGACACCGCGCGCGCCGAGAAAAATTTTCATGCCGTAGATGCGAATCAGTGAGTTGGTCCAAAACGGCAAAATCACCATAAACAGCAGAATCGGGCGGTATTTTTGCGGCAGCCGCGCGATGAAAAACGCGAACGGATAGCCCACCAGTAAGCACACAATGGTGGCAATGCCCGACATATACAGCGAGTTCCAAATCACTTTGGCATAAAGCGGGTCGACAAGGCGCTTGTAGCTGTCGAGTGAAAAGGTGAAATCAATCAGCTCGCTGCTGTCGCGGGTTAAAAAGCTCGCCCCGAGCACCAGCAAATTGGGCACGAGGATGAAAAAGATCAACCAGGCGAAAATCACCGCCACGGTCATGGTTTGAAAATTACGCGTTGTTATCTTCATTTTCCAACACCACTTCCCAGCTTTCTACCCAGGTGATTGCCACTTTTTGGTTTAAGGAGTGATCCACATCAGGGTCATCTTCATTGAAAAACTCACTGATGAGCACAATTTTGCCGTTTTCCAGCTCGATGGTGGAATCCAGCGTCATGCCTTTGTAGTTTCGCTCGCGCACAAAGCCGATCAAACCATTGCCTTTTTCGCCGTGGTTGACCTCTTCCAAGCGCAGATCCTCAGGGCGGAGCAGCACTTTGAGCTTGGCGCCAACATCAAAAGTGCGGTTGGCGTAGATATCACAAATGCGGCCTTCCACATTGGCGCGCAGGCGGCGCTCGTCAAGGCGCTCGATCACGGTGGCGTCAAAGATATTGATTTCACCAATAAAGCGCGCGACAAACAGCGAGTTTGGCTCTTCGTAGATTTCACGCGGGGTGCCGTCTTGTTGCAATTTACCTTCACGCAGCACAATGATGCGATCCGACATACTCAAGGCTTCTTCTTGGTCGTGGGTGACAAAAATAAAGGTGATGCCCAACTGGCGCTGCAATGCTTTGAGTTCGTTTTGCATTTGCTTGCGCAAGTTGTAGTCAAGGGCAGAGAGGGATTCGTCAAGCAGCAGCACTTTTGGCTTGTTGACCACCGCGCGGGCAATCGCCACACGTTGTTGCTGGCCGCCGGAGAGCTGCGCGGGCTTACGTTTGGCATACGCTTCAAGCTGCACCATGCGCAAGGCTTCCATCACGCGCGGTTTAATTTCATCCGCCGGCACTTGTTGCATTTTTAAGCCAAAGGCTACGTTATCATAAATGCTCATGTGCGGGAACAGGGCATAGCTTTGAAACACCGTGTTAACCGGCCGTTGCTCGGCGGGCATGTCGCTGATGTCTTGCCCATCGAGGATAATTTGCCCACCATCGAGGGATTCAAAGCCTGCAATCAGGCGCAAAATGGTGGTTTTACCGCAGCCAGATGGCCCCAAAATCGTGATAAATTCACCGTTATTGATCGACAACGAAAAATTGTCGATGATGGCCTTTCCGTCAAACTCTTTGCGGATGGAACGCAGCTCAATAACGGGCGCAGCGTTGACAATAGTTTCCACTTTCTTTGGTTTCCCCCTTTACGATTGACGCGCAATCATGGTTGTTTTAGGTCAATACAAAGGCGTAAGAATACCACAATTGATTTTAAGATGACAAAAAATTCCGCGCATTTTTGGCCATTTTTGCAAACTTTTTTCACGCTATAAAAGTGCGGTTTTACTGTTTGATTTTATTGCGGTTTTTTGGCCTTTTTAAACGGCTTGAAAATCGCCTTTAAGATTTTGCTTAAACGCCCTTGGCTTTTTGTGGTAGAATCCGCGCAAACTTGTGAAATACACCAAAAGGAACACTATGAAACACATTGAAGGCCAGTTGAGCGCGCCGAATGCCCGCATTGCGGTGGCGATTGCCCGCTTTAACAGCTTTATCAACGACAGCCTGCAAGCAGGCGCGGTGGACGCACTCAAACGCGTCGGCCAAGTCAAAGACGACAACATCACGATTGTGAAAGTGCCTGGCGCCTATGAGCTGCCACTGGTGGTGCGCCGCTTGGCGGCCACAGGCGAGTATGACGCGATTGTCGCCCTCGGTACTGTGATACGCGGTGGCACAGCGCACTTTGAGTATGTCGCCGGCGAAGCGGCCAGTGGCCTAGGCCAAGTGGCAATGCTGGCGGATTTGCCCGTGGCTTTTGGCGTGTTAACCACAGAAAACATTGAGCAAGCGATTGAGCGCGCAGGTACCAAAGCTGGCAACAAAGGCGCTGAGGCGGCAATGGTCGCGCTTGAGATGATCAGCGTGCTTGAGCAAATCAAACAAGGGGGCAAAAAATGAGTAAAGTTTCCCCGCGTCATCGCGCGCGCGAATGCGCACTGCAAGCGCTCTATTCTTGGTTGATGTCGCAAAATGACGTCGCCGATGTGGAAGTGGCGTTTATGCTTGAGCAAGACATGAAAGGCGTGGACGTGGTCTATTTCCGCACCCTGTTGCAAGACACTGTCGCCCATGAAGATGAACTGAAAGCCTTGATTGAACCGCACTTAGATCGCGCGTTCAAAAGCCTTGACCCAATCGAGCGCGTATTGTTGTTGATGGCCGCCTGTGAGCTGCGTTTTCAAGACGTGCCTTATAAAGTGGTGATCAACGAAGCGGTGGAAGTGGCCAAAACCTTCGGCGCGGAAGAAGGCCACAAATACATTAACGGTGTGTTAGACAAAATTGCACAAGGTCTTGCGAAATAAAACATCACCTCATGTTGTAAGGAGTGCTTGTGTCGCAAAACAAAGCTGAGTTTGATTTAATCAAGCGCTATTTTAGTGCCTCGCGCCGCAGCCCGCGGCGTGATGTGCCACTGGCGGTGGGCGATGATTGCGCCATTTGTGAAGTGCAACCCAATCAACACCTCGCCATCACCTGTGACACCATGGTTGAAGGCACCCATTTTTACCCCGATATTGACCCCGCCGATCTCGCCTACAAAGCCGTGGCCGTGAATTTAAGCGATCTCGCCTCCATGGGCGCAGAGCCTGCGTGGGTGACGCTGGCCTTAACCTTGCCGAAAATTGACCATGACTGGCTGGCGCGCTTTAGTGAAAGCTTTTTTGAGATTATCGATCACTATAACGTTGATTTAATCGGCGGGGACACCACTCGCGGTGCGCTGTCGCTCACCATCACCGCCCATGGCTTGCTGCCGCGTGACAAAGGCATTTGCCGCCACCATGCCCATGTGGGCGATTGGGTTTATGTCACAGGCACTCTTGGTGACAGCGCCAAAGGTTTTGCACTGTTAAGCGAGGGCAAAAGCAAAGCAACGGCCGATGCTATTGAGCGTTATCTCATTGAGCGCCACCTGCGCCCAACCCCGCGCGTGCTGTTTGGCCAAACCATTGTGCCTTTTGCCAGCGCAGCGATTGACATCTCCGACGGGCTATTGGCCGATCTGGGCCATATTGTTGCGCGCAGCGGCGTAAGTGCGGTGTTGGATATCGACAAAATCCCGCTGTCACCGCAATTGTTGGCAACAACCGCACTTGAGCAGGCGCAAACGCTGGCGCTCACCGGCGGCGAGGATTACGAGCTGTGCTTTTGCCTGCCCGAGGCGCAACGCAGCAAGCTTGAAAAGGCCTTAACCCACATTGGCGTGGCCTATACCTGCATTGGGCAGCTGCGCGCAGCCAAAGGGGAAAGTGCGGTTTTGTTACAACGTAACGGAAAAATCATCCCCGCCCCGCGCACACTGGCTACGATCACTTTGGAGCAGAGAATGAATAAACGCCCGGAATTGCAAAAACTCAATTTTAAAAACCCGATTCACGTTGCCGCCATCGGCTTTGGCTCGGGCTTGATTTACCCCGCCCCCGGCACTTGGGGCACCTTGGCCGGCTGGCTGATTGGCCTTGGCGTAATAGCCACACTGGGCACCACGGCTTTGTTGGTGTTGGCGATTATCGCCAGCCTCATCGGGCCGAAAATTTGCGGCCAAACAGCGCAAGATATAGGCGTGCATGATCACGGTTCAATTGTGTGGGACGAAATTGCCGCCATTTGGCTGGTGCTGGCCTGCCTGCCGGCGCAAACCGCACTTTGGGCGCTCGGCGGTTTTGTCGCCTTTCGCGTGTTCGATATCACCAAACCCTATCCCATTAAAGCGCTTGACCGCAAATTGCACACCGGCTTTGGCATTATGATTGATGACACCCTAGCCGCGGTGTTTAGCTTGGTTGTGCTGTATCTGATTTATTGGCTTGTGTAGTAAAAGGCTGTTATGTTGTTTGCCCTGAAAATTTTATTGATTCACACCATTGCGCTGATGAGCCCTGGGCCTGATTTCTTTTTTGTCGCGCGTAAATCCTTGGCTGAGCCGCAGCGCAATGTAGTGCTGGGCATCTTGGGCATCTGTGCAGGCTTGAGCATTTGGGTGGTGGCCAGCATCGTGGGCTTGGCGATTTTGTTTGCGCTTTATCCAGCCGTTCAAAGTGCGGTCTGGCTGCTCGGCGGGGCGTATTTAAGCTATTTAGGCGTCAAGCTGGTGCGCGTGCGGCAAAACATCACGCCAGAGCAGTTCGCTCAGCGCCACCCAACCCGGCAGCGGCGTGAGGGCTTGGCGCATTTTCGCCAAGGGCTGTGGGTGAATTTATCCAACGCTAAAGTGCTGATTTTCTTCAGTGGCATTTTCTCGATGCTGGTCTCCCACCTCGGTGCGGGCTGGGTTGGCTTTGTTGCCGTAATGGTGGTGCTGGAGAGCTTTGTCTATTTTTATCTGATTTCACGCATTTTTTCGCTTAGCAAAGTCAAACAATTTTATTTTCAATACAGCCGTTACATTGATAACGTCTGCGGTTTAGTGTTTTTGAGCTTTGGCTTATTTTTGATCTACAGCGCGCTGCAAACTGGCGTGAGTGCTTAAAAAAAGAAACCCGATAGCCAAAGAGGGCATATCGGGGGAGGTCTTACAATAAGTAAAATGTAAAAAGACAACTGCATTTGCAGTGCACTAGCATTAATTAAGACTCAAGTGCGGTTGAAAAGTTCATAAAAAAGTGAGATTTTTTTAAAAATTTTTAACCGCTTGAATTTTTTCAATAATTCCGTTGGCATCGAGCCCCAATTCCGCCATCACCTCAGCCGGCTCACCTTGGGCGATAAATTCATCACCAAAGCCAAGGGAGAGCAAGCGGGCGCTGTGGCCACGGGTGAGTGAAAGTTGGTTGAGGAATTCCCCCACCGCACTTCCCGCACCGCCTTTGAGGGCGTTGTCTTCAACGCTGACCAGCAGGCTGTGGTTTTCAAGCAATGAGCTAATCATAGCCTCATCAATCGGCTTGGCAAAGCGCATATCCACCACCGTGGCGTTGAGCGTGTCGGCGGCTTGCATCACCGCAGGCAACAAGGTGCCGAAATTGAGCAGGGCAATGTTCTCGCCAGAGCGCACTTTGCGTGATTTACCAATCTCGAGTAGCTCCAACGCGTCAAGCGTGCACCCTGTGGCGCTGCCACGCGGGTAACGCACGGCGGCCGGGCCATTGTGATGCAATCCTGTGTAGAGCATTTGGCGGCACTCGTTTTCATCACTTGGCGTCATAATCACCATGTTTGGGATGCAGCGCATAAAGCTGATATCAAACGCGCCTTGGTGGGTTTGCCCATCAGCACCGACAACGCCTGCGCGGTCGATGGCAAAGAGCACAGGCAAATTCGGGATGGCCACATCGTGGATCAGTTGGTCATACGCGCGTTGCAAAAAGGTGGAATAAATCGCCACCACGGGCTTGAGGCCGGCAATCGCCATGCCGGCCGCCAGTGTGACGGCGTGCTGCTCGGCAATCGCCACGTCAAAATACTGCTGAGGAAAGCGGTTGGAAAACTCCACCATGCCTGAGCCTTCGCGCATCGCAGGCGTAATGCCCACCACGGTGGCGTCTTTTTCCGCCATTTCGCACAACCAGCTGCCGAACACGGCTGAGTAGGTTGGCACTTGCGCAGTTTTTTTTCGGCAATTGGCCAAGCAGGTGGTCAAATTTTGGCACACCGTGAAAGCCGATCGGGTCTTTCTCGGCTGGCGCATAGCCTTTGCCTTTTTTGGTCATAATGTGCAAAAACTGCGGGCCTTTGAGGTTGCGCATATTTTTCAGCGTGGAGACCAATTCATCAACATTGTGCCCGTCAATCGGGCCGATGTAGTTAAAGCCAAGCTCTTCAAACAGCGTGCCACCTGGGGAGACAAACCCTTTGAGGTGCTCTTCGGTTTTTTTCACAAAGGCTTTGATTGGCGGCAGGCCAGAGAGCAAGTTTTTGCTGCCTTCACGAATGGAGGAGTAAAACGAGCCAGAAAGCAGCCGTGCGAGGTGATTGTTCAGTGCGCCGACGTTTTCTGAAATCGACATTTCATTATCGTTTAAAATCACCAGCATGTCGGTGTGCAAAGAGCCGGCGTGGTTGAGCGCTTCAAACGCCATGCCAGCGGTCATCGCGCCGTCACCAATCACGCAAATGGTTTTGCGATCGGCGTTTTCTTTTTCCGCCGCAATGGCAATGCCAAGGCCCGCGCTGATGGAGGTGGAGGAGTGGCCAACGCTGAGCACGTCGTATTCACTTTCGCCACGCCACGGGAACGGGTGCAGGCCATTTTTTTGCCGAATGGTGTGCATCTGCTCGCGCCGGCCGGTGAGGATTTTGTGCGGGTAGGCTTGGTGGCCAACATCCCAAATGAGCTGATCAAACGGGGTGTTGAAGACATAATGCAGTGCCACCGTTAATTCCACGGTGCCAAGGCCCGATGCCAAATGCCCACTGCTTTGGCTGACAGATTCCAACAAAAACGCGCGCAGCTCGTCGCACAGCTGTGGCAGCTGCTCACGCGGGAGCAAACGCAAATCGTCTGGTGTGTTGATGGTCGATAATAAAGAATATTTTTGCATAGCGTGGATTATAACGACAATTGCGTCAAACATAAATCACAAAATGCCATTTCGGCGTGATTGCGGCGCATTTAACTCCCGCGGGTGATAACAAAATTGGCCAACGCCTGATGCGCGCTGACATCCAGCCCCAATGTGGCCAGCTGCTCAAGCGCACAATGCGCCTCTCTCACCAATTCTTGCGCTTTGGCTTGCGCCCCCTCAAGCCCCAAGAGTTTCGGGTAGGTGGTTTTGTCATGGGCCAAATCCGAGCCTGCGTCTTTGCCGAGAGTGGCGGAGTCCGCGGTGATGTCTAAAATATCATCTTGCACTTGAAAGGCCAGGCCAATTAAGGCGGCAAATTGGCGCAGGTGATAGCCAATGGTGCTATCATTAAAGTGCGGTGAGCACCCCAGCCCCATCTCGACTGCGCAGACGATCATCGCGCCAGTTTTGTTGTGGTGAATGCGCTCTAAAAAAGCCAGATCCAAGGCTTGTTGCTCGGCGAAGAGATCAAGCGCTTGGCCTAAGCACATGCCTTGCGCGCCAGCGGCTTGCGCCAACAGCTGGACCAACCGCACTTTTTGTTCTGCGCTCACCGCTGGCGTGTCGCAAAGCAGCGCAAAGGCCCAGCTTTGCAGCGCGTCGCCGGCTAAAATGGCGGTGGCTTCATCAAATTCAATGTGGCAGGTATTTTGCCCGCGGCGCAGGGTGTCGTCGTCCATCGCGGGCAGGTCGTCATGAATTAACGAATAGCTGTGCACAGCCTCCACAGCGGCGGCGGCGTAATCTAGGCTGGCCATCTCGGCATTAAGCATGCGCCCGGTGCAGTAGGTCAAAAAAGGGCGCAGGCGCTTGCCACCGAGCAACACGCCATAGCGCATCGCATCGGCCAATGGCGCAGGCGCGGAGTTGAGGGTGAGGTTAGCTTCTAAAAAAGCATTGACGCGTTCGCGCAGCTGCTGCAAATCCGTTTGAAAATCGTACATAACTAAACCTTAAAAAGGGATGTCGTCATCGCTGTAAATCTCTTCTTCGGGATTACGGCTTTGGCTCGCCTTGCGCGTGTTGTCATCTGGTTCAAAGTCGGCCAGTGGCGCAACGGTGCTTTTTTCGAGCAAAATGCTCACTTGTTGCTGCGCCTGTTGCAGCCGTTGTTGGCCCGCTTGCGCCAGCTGCACGCCTTTTTCAAACTCCGCCAAGGCCTTTTCCAGCGGCAGCTCGCCACTTTCCAGCCGGCTGACAATCGCCTCAAGCTCGCTTAAGGTGGTTTCAAAATCTAAAGAAGTTGCTTTTTTCGCCATAACAGTATCCAAAAACGTCATTTTTGCCTATTGTACTTGAGTTTGCATTATTTGTCGTTTTTTTTAGCTGTCAACGGGAATTTCAGGTACAATACCGCCAATTTTGACATTAGCAGTGATTCTATGAAATTTATTATCAAATTATTCCCCGAAGTGATGGTCAAAAGCGACTCTGTGCGCAAACGCTTCATCAAAATTTTAACCGGCAACATCCGCAATATTTTAAGCAAGCAAGACGACACCGTAGCCGTGGTGCACCATTGGGATTATATCGAAGTGCGGTCAAAAGACGCCAGCAAGCGCGATTTGCTGCTGGATTTTTTGCAACGCACGCCGGGCATTCACCACATTTTGGAAGTCGAAGGCATCCCGTTTGCCTCGATGCACGACATTTTTGAATACACCTTAAAACACACCCGCGAGCAGCTGGAAAACCGCACTTTTTGTGTCCGCGTCAAGCGCAAGGGCAAGCACCCGTTCAGCTCGCTCGATCTTGAGCGCTATGTCGGCGGCGGCTTGAACCAACACATTGAAACAGCCAAAGTGCGGTTGAAAAACCCCGATGTGACCGTCAACATCACGATTGAAGACGACCAAATGCTGCTGGTGAAAAACCGCTTTGAGGGCATTGGCGGCTATCCTGTTGGCACGCAAGAAGATGTGCTCAGCCTGATTTCGGGCGGGTTTGACTCGGGCGTGTCGAGCTATATGTTTATCCGCCGCGGCTCCAAGGTGCATTATTGCTTTTTTAACCTCGGTGGGCAGGCGCACGAAATCGGCGTGAAGCAGATGGCCTATCACATCTGGTCGCGTTATAGCTCATCGGTCAAAGTGCGGTTTGTGGCGGTCAATTTTGAAGGCGTGGTGGCCGAAATTTTAGAAAAAATCGATAACGGCCAAATGGGCGTGGTGCTCAAGCGCATGATGGTGCGCGCCGCCAGCCGCGTGGCAGAACGCTTTGGCATTCAAGCGATTGTCACCGGCGAAGCGCTCGGGCAGGTTTCCAGCCAAACGCTGACCAATTTGCGCTTGATTGATGAAGCCGCCAGCGTGCTGGTACTGCGCCCGCTCATCACCCACGACAAGCCGCAAATCATTGCCACCGCGCAACACATTGGCACTGATGAGATTGCCAAATCCATGCCGGAGTTTTGTGGCGTGATCTCAAAAAACCCGACGGTGAAAGCCATCCCTGAACGCATCGCCCAAGAAGAGGCGCACTTTGATTTCAGCGTGCTGGACGAGGCGGTAGCCAGCGCACAATACCTCGACATTCGCGACATCGCCAATGCCGATAAAAGTGCGGTCGAGGAGGTGGAGATTGTGGATAGCGTGAGTGCAGGCGAGGTGGTGATTGACGTGCGCAGTGACGACGAGCGTGAAGACAAGCCCGTTTATCTGCCTGAGTGTGAGCTGCTGGCGATCCCGTTTTTCAAACTCAGCAGTGCGTTTGCGCAGTTGGACGCCAACACAACCTATTTGCTTTATTGCGAAAAAGGGGTGATGAGCCAGCTGCAAGCGCAGTATCTGCGCCAGCAAGGGTATCGCAACGTGAAAGTGCTGCGCTTAAAATAGCGCAGCGCAAAAATAGTGCTACGCAAGCGCGCTATTTTTTTGTACAATAAATATTCTTATTTCAACACTATTTAAAGCCACAACCCAAAAGTTATGATTGATTATCTTATTATCGGTATTATTGTTTTTTCGTTAATTGTCAGCCTGTTACGTGGCTTTGTTCGCGAGGCGGTGTCGCTGGGCAGTTGGGTGGTGGCCTTTTTTGTGGCCAGCCGATTTTATCCGTATTTGGCAGGGTACCTCACCCAAATTGAATCACAAAACATCCGCATTGGCGTAGCGATTGCGATTTTGTTTATCGCAAGCCTGATTGTGGGCGCCATCGTCAATTATATTTTAGGCCAATTGGTGGATAAAACAGGCTTAAGCGGCACCGATCGCGTGCTAGGTGCGTGTTTTGGCGTGTTGCGTGGCGTGTTGATAGTGGCCGCGCTGCTGTTTTGCATGGACACCTTCACCAATTTAAATCAAACCGAGTGGTGGCAAAATTCAAAATTGATACCGCACTTTGGCTTTGTGGTTGACTGGTTTTTTCAACAGATTCAACAAAATTCCTCATTTTTAACTCCGAAATTGTAAGGGCGAAATTATGTGTGGCATTATTGGGATTATCGGCGAAACCCCTGTCAATCAAGCGTTGTACGACGCGCTCACGGTGCTGCAACATCGCGGCCAAGATGCAGCGGGGATCATGACCATTGACCGTGAAAACCGCTTTCGGCTGCGCAAGGCCAATGGCCTGGTCAGCGACGTGTTCCGCCAAGAGCACATGGAGCGGCTGCAAGGCACGGTGGGTGTGGGCCATGTGCGCTACCCAACGGCGGGCAGCTCAAGCGTGTCAGAGGCGCAGCCGTTTTATGTCAACTCGCCTTATGGCATCACCTTGGTGCACAACGGCAATTTGACCAACTCGCGCGCCTTGAAGGATAAATTATTCAAGCTCGCCCGCCGCCACGTGAACACCAATTCTGACTCCGAAGCCCTGTTAAATATTCTCGCCTACCACCTCGACCAAAGCCCTCACAACCACTTAAGCCCAGATGATATTTTCACCGCGGTGCGCAAAACCCACGATGACATCAAAGGCGCTTATGCGTGTGTGGCGATGATTATCGGCTTTGGCATGATTGCCTTTCGCGACCCGCACGGCATCCGCCCGCTGGTGCTCGGCAAGCGTGAGCTTGACAGCGGCAAAGTGGAGTATGCCTTCGCCTCTGAAAGTGTGGCGCTGGATATTATCGGCTTTGAGTTTGTGCGTGATGTGGCGCCCGGTGAAGCCATTTATGTTGATTTCAACGGCCAATTTTACTCCCACCAGTGCTCAACGCAGCCGGATTTATGCCCATGCATTTTTGAATACGTCTATTTCGCCCGCCCAGACTCTTATATCGACGGCGTGTCGGTTTATGCCGCGCGGGTACACATGGGCGAGGCGTTAGGGCGCAAAATTGCCAAAGAATGGTACGATCACGATATCGATGTGGTCATCCCGATTCCAGAAACCTCCAACGACATCGCCTTGCGCATCGCCAAAGAGCTGAATTTGCCTTATCGCCAAGGGTTTGTGAAAAACCGCTACGTTGGCCGCACGTTTATCATGCCAGGCCAAACCCAGCGCCGTCATTCGGTGCGGCGCAAGCTCAACACCATTTCATCAGAATTTAAAGCAAAAACGTGCTGCTGGTGGACGACTCCATCGTGCGCGGCACCACCTCGGAGCAGATTGTCGACATGGTGCGCCAAGCGGGTGCGAAGAAAATTTACCTCGCCTCCGCCGCGCCAGAAGTGCGCCACCCGAATGTTTACGGCATTGATATGCCATCAGTTAACGAGCTGATCGCCTATAACCGCAGTGTTGAGGAAATTGCCGAGTTAATTGGCGTGGACGGGTTGATTTTCCAAGATCTCGCCGATTTGGAAGCGGCAATCCGCAAAGAAAACGCCAGTATTCAGCATTTTGACAGTTCGGTGTTCACCGGCTGCTACATCACAGGCGATGTGACTGACGAATATCTTGCCCAAGTCGAGGCGATGCGCAACGACAAAGCCAAGCGCAAACAAGAGCGTGATGAAACCAATTTAGAGATGCATAACGAAGCCTAATGAAACCACAACGACTGATTATTGCCATTACTGGCGCATCAGGCGCCATTTATGCCATCCGTTTGCTGCAAGTGCTGTCACAAACGGAGGTGGAAACCCATTTGATTATCTCCAACGCCGCGCGCCAAACCATTGCGATTGAAACGGATTTCAGCCTCAATGACGTCAAGGCGCTAGCCGATGTGGTGTATGACAATCGCGACATCGGTGCGGCTATTTCATCGGGCTCCTACCGCACTTTGGGCATGCTGGTGGTGCCGTGCTCGATTAAAACCCTCTCCGCCATTGCCCACAGTTACAGCGACGATCTCATCTCCCGCGCGGCGGATGTCTGCTTAAAAGAGCGCAAACCTGTGCATCTTTGCCTGCGCGAAACGCCGCTGCACTTAGGCCACCTGCGGCTAATGACGCAAGCGGCGGAAATCGGCGCCACACTCACGCCACTGATGCCCGCGTTTTACCACAAACCACAAAGCATCGACGACATCATCAACCAATCCGTCAACCGCCTGTGCGACCAATTCGACATCGAACTGCCTGAAGATCTGTTTGAACGCTGGCAGGGGGCGTGATGCAAAGTGCGGTCGACCGCACTTTAGGTTTTTAAGCAGGCAGTTTGAGGGTGTTGAATTGCATACTCAACGCATCAATCAGTAACAATTTGCCCACCAAAGGCTCGCCGATGTTGAGCAGTAATTTCAGGGTTTCCATCGCTTGCAGTGTGCCGACAATGCCGACAATGGGGGAGAGGACGCCGGCTTCCACGCACGAGAGCGTATTTTCACCAAACAGGCGGCTGATGCTGCGGTAATTGGGCGTGTTGGGCTGGTAGGTGAAGACTGAGAGTTGACCTTCCATACGAATGGCCGCGCCGAAAACCAGCGGCGTTTGGCACTGCTGGCAGAGCTGGTCGAGGCGGTTGCGGGTGGCTACGTTGTCGCAACAGTCCACCACTACGTCTGCTTTTGTGACAACGTCACGAAGGCCATCGTCGTCTAAATCAGTATCAATCGTGTGAATTTGACAATGTGGGTTGAGGGCGCAAAGTGCGGTTTTGGCGGAGTCCACTTTGGGCTGGCCGATGCGTGCATCGGTGTGCAGCACTTGGCGCTGCAAATTAGACAGGCTAACCGTGTCAAAATCCACCAGCGTGAGCGTGCCCACACCGCTGGCGGCCAGATATTGCGCTGCCGCGCAGCCTAACCCGCCTAAACCGATAATCGCCACATGAGCGAGCTTGAGCCGCTCTTGGCCGTCAAAGTCAATTTGTGGCAGCACGATTTGGCGGTTGTAGCGCAGCGCTTCGGCATCCGATAAGATATCAGCCATTATTGTAACACATCACCAAAAGGCTCAATCATCACCCCTTCGCCCGCGGCGACATTGCCACGCTCGCGCTCGAGCACAATCAGGCAATTACTTTGCACAAAAGAGCTGAACATATGTGAGCCTTGAAAGCCAACTGGCTGCACCTCAATTTGCCCTTGTGCGTTGACGTGATAATACCCGCGTTGGAAGTCCAGCCGGCCAGGCTTTTTTTTCATCGCGCTGCCTGCAATGGCTGGCAGTTGTGGCGGCAGCTGCCATTGGCTAAAGCCCGTTAAGCGCGCGAGCACCGGCTGCACCAGTTGATAAAAGGTGACCAGGGCGGAAACGGGGTTGCCCGGCAGGCCGCAAAACCACGCGTGATCAAACTTGCCAAAGGCAAACGGCTTGCCTGGCTTAATTGCCAATTTCCAAAAATTCATCTGCCCGAGTTGCTCGAGCATATCTTTGGTGAAATCTGCCTCGCCGACCGACACGCCGCCGCTGGTGATCACCAAATCCGCCTTTTGCTGCGCTTGTGAAAAGGTTTTGGCAAACCGCACTTTGTCATCCGGCAAAATGCCGTAATCCAAAATCTCGCAGTGCCAGTTTTCTAACAATAAACGCACGGTGAAACGGTTGGTATCATAAATTTGGCCCTTGGCCAGCGGCTTGCCGACACTGACCAGTTCATCGCCGGTGGAAATCAGCGCCACTTTAATTTTGCGATAAACCCGCACGCGCTCAAGCCCAAGGGAGGCGAGCAGCGGCAGTGAAAGTGCGGTCAGCTTCGCGCCTTTGGCTAATACCACGTCGCCTTGCTTAACATCATCACCTAGGTGGCGGATATTTTGACCCGGCTTGACCTCAGCGGTGAACCGCACTTTGCCGTCTTCAAGCACCTCGGCGTGCTCTTGCATGATCACCGCCTCACAGCCCTCAGGCACCACCGCACCTGTCATGATGCGCACCACCGAGCCTTGTGGCCACGGGCCGTCAAACGGGCTGCCCGCAAAGCTTTTACCTGCTACGGTCAATGGTTCACCGGTGAGATCCGCCATGCGCACGGCATAGCCGTCCATTGCTGAGTTGTCAAAGCCTGGCACATTAATCGGCGAGCGGATATCTTCTGCACAAATGCGGTTGTGCGCTTCATCAAGGGTTACGAGTTCAGTTTGTGAATCAGGCGGGTAGCTCAATGCGCTGGTAATTTTAGCCAGCGCGTCGTTGAGGGAAATCAGTGCGTTCATGTCGGTCACCTTGTGGTTGAAATTGGCTTTATTCTAGCAAAGTTTGAGAAATTTTCAGTTAATTTCGTAGAATTCTTGTTGTATTTTTAATAATTCTGTTAAAATAATCGCCTTATTTTTTGGAGATGTTAAACCACAATGAGCAAAATTTCAGCAGAGGCGCAGCGCGTTCAAGCCGCCCTGATAGCCAAAGGCATTGAAACCCCGATGAAAGCGTTGGATCTCTCCCTTGACCAACGGCGAGTTAAAATCGAACAACACATGAAAAGCGTGCTGGAGCTAATTGGCCTTGATTTGACCGATGACAGCATTGAGCAAACCCCAGCGCGGCTGGCGAAAATGTACCTCGATGAAATTTTCACTGGCATGGATTACGCCAACTTCCCGAAAATCACCACCATTCGCAACCGGATGCAGGTCAGTGAAATGGTGCTGGTCAACGATGTGACACTCACCAGCACCTGTGAGCACCATTTTGTCACCATTGACGGCAAAGTCTCGGTGGCGTATTACCCCAAAGAGTGGGTGATTGGGCTGTCGAAAATCAACCGCGTGGTGGCCTTTCTCGCTCAGCGCCCGCAAGTGCAAGAGCGTTTGACGGAGCAAATTCTCACCGCGTTGCAAACCATTTTGCAAACTGATGATGTTGCTGTTTATGTCAAAGCGACCCATTTTTGCGTGAAATGCCGTGGCATTAAAGACAGCAATAGTTACACTGTCACATCAGCCTTTGGCGGCGTATTCTTAAAAGACCGCGAAACCCGCAAAGAGTTTTTAAGCTTAATCGAGCGATAAAAAAAGCAGTGCCAACGCACTGCTTTTGACTGACCGCACTTTGCCTAAAGTGCGGTTTTTTATTACATTTTATTGACCACTTCAATCCCGAGCAGCTCAAGGCCTTGCTTGAGGGTACGTTGCGCCAGCGCGGCGAGTTGCAAGCGGCTGGCTTTCACGGCCTCATCTTCGCTGCTTAAAATCGGGCATTGTTCGTAGAATTGCGAGAAGATGCCCGCTAATTCATACAAATAGCCACACAGCACGTGCGGTGTGCCATCGCGCGCCACCACAGCCACGGCCTCTTCAAACTGCAGCAGTTTCAACAGCAGTGCGCGCTCTTTGTCTTCGTTGATGTGAATCTCACCTTGCACTTGCTCAGGGTTGATGCCACTTTTCGCGAAAATGGAGTGAATGCGGGTGTAGGCGTATTGCATGTAAGGCGCGGTGTTGCCCTCAAACGAGAGCATATTATCCCAGTCAAACACATAATCGGTGGTGCGATTTTTGGAGAGATCGGCATATTTCACCGCGCCAATCGCCACGGCGTTGATCACATCGTCAAGCTCAGCTGTAGAAAGTGCGGTACTTTTTTCACGAATGAGTTTGCCCGCGCGTTCGACGGCCTCATCAAGCAAATCGTTGAGCTTGACCGTTTCGCCCGAGCGGGTTTTGAACGGCTTGTTGTCTTTGCCGAGCATCATGCCAAAGTTGATGTGCTCAAGTTGCATCTCATCGGGCACGTAGCCGGCTTTGCGCACAATGGTCCAGGCTTGTTGCAAATGCTGGCTTTGGCGGGTGTCGGTGAAATAGAGCGCGCGGTTGGCGTGCAGTGTTTCCCAGCGGTATTTAGCCGCCGCGATGTCAGTGGTGGTGTAAAGAAAGCCGCCGTCACGCTTTTGGATAATCACGCCCATCGCTTCGCCGTCTTTGTTTTTAAACTCGTTTAAAAACACCACCACGGCGCCTTGGTCTTCCACCGCGATGCCTTTGGCTTTTAAATCAGCCACAATGCCTGGCAGCATCGGGTTGTAGAGGCTCTCGCCCATGATGTTGTCGTTGCTTAACGTGACGTTGAGGCGATCATACGTGCGCTGGTTTTGCTCCATGGTGATGTCCACCAGCTTACGCCACATCGCCAAGCAGTAGCTGTCGCCACCTTGCAGTTTCACCACGTATTGACGTGCTTTTTCGGCAAAGGCCTCATCACTGTCGTAATGGGCTTTGGCGGCGCGATAAAAGGCCTCCAAGTCACTCAGCGCGAGGTCGTCGGCGTTTTCTTTTTGCATTTTTTCAAGATAGGCGATCAGCATGCCAAATTGGGTGCCCCAGTCGCCCACGTGGTTGGCGCGAATCACATTGTGGCCTAAAAATTCCAACACACGCACCACCGCATCGCCAATGATGGTAGAACGCAAGTGCCCCACGTGCATTTGTTTCGCCACATTCGGCGCAGAATAGTCCGCCACAATGGTTTGCGCAGGCGCAACGGGGCTGACTAATTTCTTTTGTGAAAGCAGCGCGTGCCCTTGTGCGGCAAGCCAAGTGCGGTTAAGCGTGATGTTAATAAAGCCAGGGCCTGCGATTTCTAATTTTTCAATCATCTCGCCGCCATCAAGCGCATCAACCACACGTTGTGCCAGCTCACGCGGTGGCATGCCGAGCTTTTTCGCCGCCGCCATCACACCGTTGGCTTGGTAATCACCAAATTGCGGCTTTGCTGATTGCCGCACCAAGGCATCACAGCCGTGCGCGCCGACGCTATCCAGCGCTTGGGTGATGTTGTGCGACAAAATTGTTTGAATGTTCACGAATTGTCCTTGTTGTAAGCATTATCAAATAAATTTCGATATAATACCTTGATATCGCGTTTGAGAAAAGAGAGATTAATAAAATGACACAACCGCACTTTTTGCAAGCCCAATTGCCCACGCTGGCAGAGCAGTTGGCGGGCTTTGAGCAGCAGATTTCAGCCCTTGCGCAGGAAATTGGGCTGACCTTGAGTAATTATGAGATTGACCATATCGCGCTGCGCGTCAACACCCCTGAGCGTGGTCAGGCGTGGCTGGCGGTGTTGCAAGACAATGGCGAGGTGATTTCCAGTAACATCATCAACGGCCGGCCGATTTATCTCATCAAATTACGCGAGCCTTTACATTTGTTTGCACAATCCATTGCCGTTGTGGAGCTGCCGATGCCGAAAAAGCCTTACCCAATTGAAGGCTGGGAGCACATTGAAGTGGTGTTGCCCACCCGCGCTGGGGAAACGCCAAGCCAGTGGTGTGCGCGTGTGATCGAACAGTTTGATCTTAAGGCGAAAACCGCACTTTGCCTGAAAATCGACGCACCCAAAGGCGCAGGTGAAGGGCTAGATAACACCACGATTGCAATTACAAAACTTGACAATAGTAAAAATAAATGTTGTATTAAGCTCCACTCACACTCTATAATTGAGGTGATTGACTCAGAATCCGAGTTTAGTTAATAAGGAAAACACAATGAAAAAATCAGTTTTAGTCGCTTCTTTGTTTATCGGCCTGGCCACCGTTGGCTGCGCGAATAAAGATATCTATCGTGGTGATGTTTACACCGGCGATCAAACCAAAGAAGCTCGCTCAATCAGCTACGGTACAATTGTGTCGACCAAGCCTGTGACCATTCAAGCCCCTAACGAAGGCGTGATTGGCACCGTTGGTGGCGGCGCATTGGGTGGCATTTTGGGCTCAGGCGTGGGCGGCGGCACAGGTAATGCCATTGCCACCGCAGTGGGCGCGATTGCCGGTGCCGTGATCGGCAACACCGTTGAGCAAAAAGCCAGCCAAGCCAATGGCGTGCAAATGGTGATCAAAAAAGACGACGGCAAAGAAATTGTGGTGGTGCAAAAAGCTGATGCGCGCTTAGTGCCTGGTGCTCGCGTGCAAATCATCGGTGGCTCATCACTCAACGTGATGCCGCTGTAAGTTTTATCTCACAGAAAAAGTGCGGTTAGCTTGTGGCTCAACCGCACTTTTTTCTCTCTTTCTTATTAATTATTCTTCTTGTTCAGCTTTGGCTTGGCGTTTACGTTTGAAGTAGGTAAAGGCCACAAACACCACGATAATGCCGAGAATGGCATAAATCCCCATTTGGCCGTGGCGCATTTGCGCTTTGATCCAATCGAGATTTTCAGCCCCGTGATGGCCGAGATAAACCCAAATTGGTACCGAGATAATCGCAGCACAAAAATCAATCAAAATAAAGCGCAAAATCCCAACGCGGCGAGTGACGCCAGAGATGATGTAAACTGGGGTGCGCAGGCCAGGCAAAAAGCGCGCGATAAACAGCAAACGGTTGCCGTAGCGGTCGAATTTGCTTTTCACCATTTGCAGGCGTTTGAAGGTGATGAAGCGCTTGATTAAGCGAAAGCGCAGGATTTTCACGCCATAAAAGCGCCCGAGCAGATACATCAGCAAATCCCCAAGCAGCACGCCGAGCATCCCCACGGCCACCATCCAGTGCGGGTTGGCATACCCCAGGCCTGAGATGATGCCGCCTGAGACTAACGTGATATCTTCAGGAATGGGCACACCCAGCCCACAGAGCATTAACACAGCGAAGACAGCGGCATAGCCATAGTTAGTAAAAAAATCGATAAAAAATTGCACGGGTAACCTAATTTTTCTAAAATGGACGCCATTTAGCGTGAAAATCAATGGACTTATTGTGCCTTTTTTTAACGCTAATTACCATAGCCTGAGGGCGAATATTGCAACGAAAAACGCACAAGGTGCAAATCTAGTTGCCAAGCGCGCGCTTATTGGGTAGAATATGCGCCCTTGAGCAACCGCTCAAGCCAACAACGTTGAGTTGTAGGGTCGCCTACAGCTTGAACATTAACAAATAGAGAGAAAACTATGTTTAAATTTGATGCACAAGTTCGTGAAGCGCAAGGTACGGGTGCGAGCCGCCGTCAGCGTTTACAAGGTCAATTGCCTGCTATCGTTTATGGCGGCAGTGAAGCGCCAGTTGCTATCGTGTTAGACCACGATAAAGTGAACAACGCGCAAGCCGATGAAAAATTCTACAGCGAAAACATCACTTTAGTGATCGACGGCAAAGATGTTGTGGTGAAAATCCAAGCGATGCAACGCCACCCATTCAAACCAAAATTGCTTCATTTAGATTTCAAACGCGTTTAATCATTAAACGCCAAAAACACCAGCAATCGTCGATTGTTTGGTGTTTTTTTTCATCTCAAAATAGGGGAGGCGAGAGTGAAAATTGCACTGGGTGTGGAGTACAACGGCGCCAATTATTTCGGCTGGCAGCGCCAAGAGCGCGTTGACAGCGTGCAGCAACGCTTAGAAACGGCGTTATCGAAAGTGGCGGACGCCGACATTCACCTCTTTTGCGCAGGCCGCACCGACTCTGGCGTGCACGCCACCGGCCAAGTGGTGCACTTCAACGCGCCGTGCGTGCGCGCGCTCAAAGCGTGGTATCTCGGCGTGAACGCCAACCTCCCAGATGATATCAAAGTGCGGTGGGCCAAAGAGGTGGATGACGATTTTCACGCACGTTTTAGTGCCACTGCGCGGCGCTATCGCTATGTTATTTACAACCACCCGCTGCGCCCAGCGATTTTAGCCGATGGCTTGACCCATTATCACCTGCCACTTGATCACGAAAAAATGCACCAAGCCGGCCAGTTGCTGCTCGGCGAGCGGGATTTCAGCTCCTTTCGCGCCGCGCAGTGCCAATCCCACACGCCATGGCGCAATGTTCACCATTTGAATGTGTTTCGCGTGGGCGAATATGTGATTGTGGATATTCAAGCCAATGCGTTTGTTCACCACATGGTGCGAAATATTGTCGGCAGCCTGCTGGAGGTGGGCAACGGCAACCAGCGCGTGGAATGGCTTGGTGAGCTGCAAGCGCAATGCGACCGCACTTTAGCCCCCGCCACCGCCAAACCCAACGGCTTATATTTGGTTTCGGTGAGTTATCCCGCACAGTTTGGATTACCGAAAACCGCACTTGGCCCGCTTTTTTTGCCTGATTAAAAATTGTGATAAAACGGTTCAAAAGCGGGCGTAAATATGGTGTAATGAGCTAATTCATTAGCCTAAAAATAACGAATTAAGGTAGACCCATGAGTTGGATTGAACGAATTTTTAACAAAGGCTCGGTGAGCAGCAATAACCAAAAAGCCAACGTGCCGGAGGGCATTTGGACCAAATGTACTGGCTGCGACCAAGTGCTTTATCGCGATGAAGTGGTGCGCAACCTCGAGGTGTGCCCAAAGTGCGGTCATCATATGCGTATCGACCCACGTGTGCGGTTGGAAAAACTGCTCGACGAAGGCTCAATTGAAGAAATCGGCGCCGAAGTTGAACCAGAAGATATCTTAAAATTCAAAGACTTGAAAAAATACAAAGACCGCCTCAGCGCCGCGCAAAAACAAACCGGTGAAAAAGACGCGTTAATTGTGATGAAAGGCACCATTTATGGCATGCCGGTTGTGGCAGCGGCCTTCAATTTTAACTTTATGGGCGGCTCAATGGGCAGCGTGGTGGGCGGCAAGTTTGTCAAAGCGGCGCAAACCGCACTCGATGAACGCTGCCCGCTGATCTGTTTTTCTGCCAGTGGTGGCGCGCGGATGCAAGAGGCGCTCTTTTCTTTGATGCAAATGGCCAAAACCAGCGCAATTTTAGCCAAACTCAAAGAAGAGGGCATTGCCTATATCTCCGTGCTGACCGACCCAACCATGGGGGGGCGTTTCAGCCAGCTTCGCAATGCTCGGTGATATCAACATTGCCGAGCCAAAAGCATTGATCGGCTTTGCCGGCCCCCGCGTGATTGAGCAAACCGTGCGTGAAAAATTGCCTGAAGGCTTCCAACGCAGTGAATTTTTGCTGGAAAAAGGCGCGATTGATATGATTGTCAACCGCAAAGAAATGCGCGACAAACTCGCGAGCATTTTAGCCAAACTCAGCGGCAAGCCGTCGCCATTTGAGCCCGCGGAGAGCGTGATTATCCCACCGGTGCAAGAGCCTATTTTAACCGAGGGCGAGAGCGCCTGATGACAACGCCACAACTGACAGCCACATCGCCCCTTGCGATGTGGCTTTCCTATATTGAACACAGCCACAGCAAAGCCATCGACATGGGCCTTGCGCGCGTGCAAGCGGTGGCGCAAGAGCTTGATTTGCTCAGCCCTGCGCCTTATGTGATCACCGTTGGCGGCACCAATGGCAAAGGCACCACCTGCCGCTTGCTTGAGCTGATTTTGCTCAACGCGGGGCTGCGCGTGGGCGTGTTTAGCTCACCGCACTTGATTGATTACAACGAGCGCGTGCGCATCAACAACGCCACCTTGCCCGATGTGTGCCACAGCGAGGCTTTTGCCTTTATCGACAGCCACAAGTCCCACTCGTTGAGCTATTTTGAATTCAGCACCCTTGGTGCGTTGTATCTGTTCAAACAAGCGCAACTCGATGTGGTGATTTTGGAAGTGGGCTTAGGCGGGCGCTTGGATGCAACCAATATTATTGATGCCGACATCTGCGCCATCACCTCGATTGACATTGACCACGTGGATTACCTCGGCGACACCCGTGAGCAAATCGCCTTTGAAAAGGCAGGCATCATGCGCGCACACAAAAGTGCGGTGATAGGCGAGCGTGATATTCCGCACACCTTAACCGATTATGCAACCACGTTACCCTGTCACGTTTTGCGCAACGGCATTGAGTGGCACTATCAACTTCACGACAATTCATGGGCCTTTGCCGGGCAAAAAGTGCGGTTGGAGGATTTGCCGCTGCCGGCCATGCCAGTGCAAAATGCCGCCACGGCGTTGGCGGTGTGTGAGCAGCTGCCGTGGGCGATTTCTCGCGAGATGATAACCCGAGCCTTACGCGAGATGACACTTACAGGGCGCTTTCAACGCCTCAACGCCGCTCAGCGCAGCGCGCTGTTTGCCGCGCTGGGTGACAGTGCTTGTGAGCAGATTTATCTCGATGTGGGCCACAACCCGCACGCGGCGCGTTATTTGGCGCAAAAAGTGCGGTCGCTGAAGGCCGACGACGTGCGCGTGTTGGGCGTGTTCGGTATGTTGCAAGACAAAGATGCCACCCAGGTTGCTAAGCCACTAAGTGATGTGATCGACCACTGGTTTTGCTGCACGCTGGAAGGCGCACGCGGGCAAAGTGCGGTTGCCCTGCGAGGGAAAATTGCCCCCGAGCTGGCCGATGTAGACATAACATGCTTTGACGATGTGCAGGCGGGCACCAAAGCTGCGTTGCGCCAAGCGCGCGGGCAAGATATTGTGCTGATTTTTGGCTCCTTTCACACGGTGGGGGAAATTGTGACACTTTTTGCACAAAATTGAGATAAATCTGTCGCGAAAAAGCACAAAAAAGGGTAGGATAGTGCTATGAAATGTAGGGCAATTAAGGCGATATGAACGGATTTTTTTATTGGGAATACAGCCACGTGGCACAGTGTTTGATGCTTTGCTCGCAAGACACTGGGCGACGCATTCGCACCTCCCTTGAAAAATCGATGTTAACCCAATCAGCCCTGAGCGTCAGCGACTGCGATATGGAGGATTTCCTCTTTTTCAACGTGGTGGTTGACGCCCTCAAACATCACCCCGCCGAGGATGCCACGCGCGAGTTTTTAGCCTATTCCGCCGTGGCAGTGCGGCAATTTTTGCTGCCGATTCAGCCAAAAAGCTGGTTTTTCACCCCCCTCAACGGCATTGAAATTTGCGATGAAGCCGAGCCGAAATTGGTGCAAGCGCAAATCAAAGACAGCGGCGAGTGGGTCAATTTGCTGCTGGTGCAAATCGGTGGTAATGTGGCCGACTGCTTGCTGCTTGACCGCACTTTGGTCTTACCAGGGCTGAACTTAACCTTTGCCCAGCCTTTGCGCCTTTTTGCCAACCGCTTGCGCGCCATGCCGATAGCCGTGGCTGAAGAACACGCGCCGCTGGCCCAACAACGAGCGTGATATGACCGCGCAACACACCTTTGACCTCCACTGCCACAGCAACGCCTCCGACGGCGTGCTCAGCCCCGCCGATGTGGTTGCGCGTGCTGCCGAGCAAGGCGTGCAAACGCTGGCGTTGTGTGATCACGACACCACCGCGGGCCTTGATGCCGCGCGAAAAGCGGCAGCGGCGCACAACATCACGCTGATCACCGGCGTTGAAATTTCAACACTGTGGCAAAATCGCGGCATTCACATTGTTGGTCTCAATTTTGACGACACGCGTCCGGCCATGACCGCACTTTTGCGCGAGCAAGCACGGCTGCGTGAAGCGCGCGCGATTGAAATTGGTGAAAAATTAGCAAAGTGCGGTTTGCCTGATGCCTATCAAGGCGCGAAACAACTCGCCGGCGGCGAGGTCACACGCGCTCATTACGCACGCTTGTTGGTGCAAGCTGGCAAAGTGAAAAACGAAACCCAAGCCTTTAAGCGCTATCTTGGCCAAGGCAAATCGGCCCATGTCAGCGCCAATTGGTGTGCAATGGCCCAAGCCGTTGAGGTGATTCATCAAGCCGGTGGCTTGGCGGTGTGCGCCCACCCATTGCGCTACCCACTTACGCGCAAATGGCTTTTGCGCCTGCTCAATGATTTCAAGGCCGCAGGAGGCGATGGCGTGGAAGTGGCACACACTGGGCAGTCACCTGACCAACGCCACAATCTTGGCGCGATTGTGCAAGAGATAGGGCTGCTGGCCTCGGCGGGGTCGGACTTTCACTTCCCGTGCGGTTGGGTGGAATTGGGCAAAAACTTGTGGCTGCCTGAAGGTGTCACCCCAATTTGGACGCGATTTTAACGCACTTTTTACTAAATAAATCCCGCACTTTCGTGTATAATTGCGCCATTTGATGCCAATTGGGTAAAACGATGAGCCAATTTTTCTATATTCACCCCGACAATCCTCAACCGCGTTTGATTAAACAAGCCGCCGATATCGTGCGCGACGGTGGCGTGATTGTCTATCCGACCGATTCAGGCTATGCCTTAGGCTGTGCCCTGGGGGATAAGCACGCGATGGACCGCATTGTGACCATTCGCCAGCTGCCGCCTAATCACAATTTCACGCTGATGTGCCATGATTTGTCGGAGTTATCGAACTACGCGGTGGTGGACAACGTGGCTTATCGGCTGATTAAAATAATACGCCTGGGCATTACACCTTTATTTTAACCGCCACCAAAGAGGTGCCGCGCCGGCTGATGACCAAGCGCAAAACCATTGGTTTGCGTGTGCCTGACAACGCCATTGCGCTGGCGCTGCTCAGCGAGCTGGGTGAGCCGATTTTGTCGTGCTCACTGATTATGCCAGGCGACGACACCACCCAATTTGACCCCGAAGAGATTCGTGATCACCTTGAAAAACAGGTGGATTTAATCATTAACGGCGGCTATTTAGGCGAAAGCCCAACCACCGTGGTTGACCTCACCGCCAGCGCGCCCGAGATTGTGCGCGTGGGCAATGGCGACACCACCCCATTTGAATGACACCCGAGAGAGTGACATAAAGGAATTCTATGCAAAATAAACAACAAGCTGCAGGCGAAAAGCTGCAAAAAATCCTTGCCCGCGCGGGCAAAGGCTCACGCCGTGAAATTGAGGCGATGATCGCGCAAAATCGCGTGAGTGTGGACGGCAAAATGGCCACCTTAGGCGACCGTGTGGAGCTGCGAAGTGACACCAAAATCCGCCTTGATGGCCAGCTGGTCAGCGTGCAGAGCGAGCAAAAACAAATTTGCCGCGTGCTGATGTATTACAAACCTGAAGGGGAGTTGTGCACCCGCCGTGACCCTGAAGGCCGCGCTACGGTGTTTGAGCGCTTGCCAAAATTGCGTGGCGCACGCTGGATTGCGGTCGGCCGGTTAGATATTAACACCTCTGGTTTGATGCTGTTTACCACCGACGGGGAGCTGGCGAATCGCCTAATGCACCCGAGCCGTGAAATTGAGCGCGAATACTCCGTGCGTATTTTTGGTGAAGTGACCGATGCCATGCTCAACACCTTGCGCAAAGGCGTGCAGCTGGAAGACGGCATGGCGGCATTTAAACAAATCAGCCCGCGCGGTGGCCAGGGCATCAACCAATGGTTTGATGTCACCTTAACCGAGGGGCGCAACCGCGAAGTGCGCCGTTTGTGGGAATCGCAAGGGGTGCAAGTCAGCCGCTTGATTCGCATTCGCTATGGCAACATTGCGCTAACCAAGCAGCTGCCGCGCGGTGGCTGGCAAGAAATGGCGCTGACCGAAGTGAATTATCTGCGTGAGCTCGTTGGGCTACCAGCGGAAACTGAATCCAAACTTGAGCAGCACCAGCCACAACGACGTTTAAAAACCGCTAAAATCCGCAAAGCGGTCAAGCGCTTTTCAACGCCTAGCACAAGACGGCGCAAATAACCGCGATGAAGCTGCAACAATTGCGCTATTTAGTTGAAATAGCAGAACAAAACCTTAACATTACCGATGCCGCTGAAGCGCTTTATACCTCTCAGCCTGGCATCAGTAAGCAAGTGCGGTTGCTCGAGCAAGAGCTTGAACTTGAGATTTTTGAGCGCAACGGCAAGCATATCAAAAGCATCACGCCGCAAGGGGAGAAGATTATCCAAATCGCCCGTGAGTTGCTGGCCAAGGCGGAGAATATCAAATCCATCGCACAAGAATACAACCGCCCCGATCACGGCCTGCTGCGCATTGCCACCACCAACACCCAAGCGCGCTATGTGCTGCCAGAGGTGGTCAAGCGCTTTGTTAAACGTTACCCCAACGTGAGCTTGCAAATCAACCAAGGCACGCCAGCGCAAATGGCAGAGCAGTTGGAGTCGGGCAGTGTCGATATGGCGATCATCACCGAGGGGCACAATTTGTTTGAAAGCATGGCGCTGTTGCCGTGTTATCACTGGAATCGCGCTGTCATAGTGCCGCCTCATCACCCGTTGATTGAGCAAGAGCTGAGCATCGAAACCCTCGGCCAATACCCGCTGGTGACGTACACCTTTGGCTTTATGGGCGCGTCTGATTTGGCCAAAGCTTTTAATCACAAGGGCATTATGCCGCATATTGTTTTCACCGCAACCGATGCCGATGTGCTGAAAACGTATGTGCGTTTGGGCCTTGGCGTTGGGATTATTGCCTCCATGGCGCACACCAGCGCCGATAGTGATTTAATCGCATTGGATGCCGCGCATTTATTTCAACACAGCAGTACGCATATTGCCTTTAAGCGCGGCACCTTTTTGCGCCAATATATGTATGACTTCATCGAGTTTTTCGCACCGCACTTAACCAAAAGTGCGGTTGAGCAGGCTGAATTGCTCAACAACAATCACGCCATCGAGCAATTTTTCTCGCACATCAAACTCGCCCATCGTTAATTCTACAAAAATAAAAGTGCGGTTTTGGCCGCATTTTTTATGCGTGTTATTTTAAAAACACGCCACATTCCTCACACAACGAATCTATTTTTCACGTACGCGCACGCAGCGCATGCTTTTTACAACACCATGACAAGTACAGATTATCGCTGTATAACTGATGAGTAATAACGGGTCAAAAGTGACAAATGTCGCGTTTTATCGCGTTTTGGTGAAAAAGACACATTGTGGATAACTCTGTGATTTTATTATATCGTAGTGGCCACTTACCTTATCACTAATTGCGCATAATGTATATTATGTTAAATAAGATAATCATAAATGTCACAACTGGATTTTTACACTGCTCTTATTGCTCTCGGTTTTGTGCGTTAAAAATAAAGACGGTCTTGTAAGTTTCATTAATCCATTTTTGTGACTGGGTCACAGGAAGAAAGCTTGATGTGATTAATGCTGCGGTTTAAAAAACGCGTGTACGTGAAATCTGCTATTTTTTATCACCCATTGCCCGTCAGATTTTAAATTCTGCGCCGCTGACCGCACTTTGCTTTTTTTAAGAAATTGAAAGGTGAAATGATAATAGTTGTTATTTCCTTATTTTTAACAACTTACAAACAAAATTGGCTTGCTTTTATACAAAAAGACGGTATGATTAGGCTATCGCTATTAAAAACGCATTTTAATAGTCCAAATCGAAATAATTTCTATTAAAAGGATATCAATATGTTAAATTGTAAAATTATTGATAAATTAAACGAACAGATTAATTTAGAATTCTACTCTTCTAACCTTTACCTGCAAATGAGCGCGTGGTGTTCACAAAAAGGCTTTGAAGGTGCGGCGGCGTTTTTGCTGAAACACGCCGATGAAGAAATGCAACACATGCAAAAATTGTTTCAATACCTCAACGACACAGGGAATATGCCTGTGCTCGGTGAAATTGAAGCACCGAAAACCGATTTTGCATCTCTTAAAGATGTGTTTGAGCTGACCCTTGAGCATGAAAAACACATCACCAAAAAAATCAATGAATTGGTTGAAGTGACTTTTGAGTGCAACGACCAATCCAGCTTCCACTTCTTGCAATGGTATGTGGCTGAACAGCACGAAGAAGAAAAACTCTTCGGCAGCATTTTGGATAAATTCAACTTGCTCGGCGACAGCGGTTTATCGCTCTATTTCATCGACAAAGAATTGGCAGCACTGTAAGGAGGCAACCATGTTATCGCAAAACATCATTAACGATTTAAACGAACAACTTAATCTCGAATTTTATTCATCCAATTTATACTTGCAAATGAGTGCATGGTGTGAAAAACAAGGCTACCCAGGTGCGGCGAAATTTTTACTCGCGCACGCCGATGAAGAAATGCAGCACATGCGCCGTTTGTTCACTTACCTCACCGAAACTGGCGCGTTGGCTGTGATCGGCAAAATTGAGGCGCCTGCTCATGAGTTTGAATCCCTCAAGCAAGTGTTTGAGCTCACCTACGAGCACGAAAAGCTGGTAACTTCACAAATCAATGAACTGGTGGATATCACCTTCAGTGAAAAAGATTTCTCTTCTTTTAACTTCTTGCAATGGTATGTTGCCGAGCAACACGAAGAAGAAAAACTCTTCACTTCGATTTTGGATAAATTCAACCTCGTCGGCACCGACGGCCGTGGCCTTTATCACATTGATAACGAGCTGGCGAAATTGGCTGGCGCGGAAGCTCTCCAAGGTTAATTGTTACCCTGTCACAAAAGGCCACCTGCGGGTGGCTTTTTTATTGCTCGCTCTGCTCTATTTGCACCGTACTTTGGCTATGCGGGTTGTGATAAGTGCGGTAGCAAAACAAGCCAATTAAAATGATAAGGGCGATAATCAGCTGAATCACGCGGGCTTTCGTCAGTTTTTGTGCGGGCATGGTGTATCCTTTTCTTTTCTCACTGGCAAAATAATGCTAGAATTATTGAGTTAGATCAATTTTTTTAAGGGTGTTTTTATGGCTCCAATCATCTCAGGTGTTCGCGTACAGTCTGGTGGTTGTGCAATTCATTGTCAGGAGTGCAGCATCAGCACGCTGTGCATTCCGTTTACGCTGAATAATCAAGAATTAGATCAGCTCGATAACATTATAGAACGAAAAAAACCGATTCAGAAATCACAAATTTTGTTTAAAGCGGGCGACCCTTTGCGCTCGCTCTATGCCATCCGCTCAGGCACCATTAAAACCTACACCATCAGTGAAACAGGCCAAGAGCAAATCACCTCTTTTCACCTGCCTGGCGATTTGGTCGGCTTTGACGCTATCACCGATATGCGCCACCCAAGCTTTGCGCAAGCGTTGGAAACCGCGATGGTGTGCGAAATCCCGTTTGATATTTTAGATGATTTGGCCGGCAAAATGCCCAAACTGCGCCAGCAAATTATGCGGCTGATGAGCAGTGAGATTAAAAGCGATCAAGAAATGATTTTGCTGCTGTCTAAAATGAATGCCGAAGAGCGTTTGGCGGCGTTTATTAATAATCTTTCCGTGCGCTACTCAGCCCGTGGCTTTTCTGCCAAAGAGTTTGGCTTGACCATGACCCGTGGCGATATCGCCAACTACCTTGGCTTGACGGTAGAAACCATCAGCCGGCTTTTAGGGCGGTTTAAAAAGAGCGGTATTTTATCCGTGCAAGGCAAATTCATCACCATTAATGATATGGAAAAGCTCAAAACTATGGCCGATGCCACAAAATGCAAAGGAAAATAACGGCCTAGCCACTAAAATTGTTGTTGTTTAAGTGATTTTACTCTATTCTATAAACAGTATTTCTTAGCTTAGAGGTTTGTCCTATGCGCTTTAACAACATTTTAGTGGTGATTGACCCCACTTCAGATACGCAACCTAGCCTTTCCCGTGCCCTACACCTTGCTCAACAATTAGAAAAAGCTCACGATGCGGTGAAACTCACGCTGTTTCTCTCGTTGTATGACTTCTCTTTTGAAATGAGTGCAATGCTCTCCTCTGAAGAGCGCGAAAGTATGCACCAAGGTGTGATCAGCCAAAAAAGAGCTTGGCTTGAGCAGTTAATCGCAAGCCACATTCCAGCCGGTTCGCAAATTCAAACTGACACCGCCGTGATGTGGAAATCCCGCGATTATGAAGCGATTATCGAACAAGTGGAGCTTGGCAAGCACGATTTAGTAGTGAAAGAGGCCAAACCTGCTGAAGGCTTGGATGCCCTGATTTTCACCCCAACCGACTGGCAGTTGCTGCGCAAATGCCCGTGCCCAATTTTGATGGTTAAAGAGCACGAATGGCAAAGTGAAGGCCGCATTTTGGTGGCCGTGAACGTCTCTGACGATGAGGCCTACCACGATGTGTTGAACAAAAAATTGGTCACCTCCAGCCGTGATTTGGCCAGCGTGCTCAGCGCTGGGCGCATTCACTTGGTTTCAGCCTACCCGACCACACCGGTGAACATGGCGATCGATTTGCCTGAGTTCAACCCGAACGCCTACACCGACAGTGTGCGTGGCCAGCATTTGATCAACATGAAAGCACTGCGCCAACACTTCCACATTGATGAAGACCACACCCACGTGGAAGAAGGCTTGCCGGAGGAAGTGATCCCGCAAGTGGCTGAAGAAATTAAAGCCGAAATGGTGGTGCTGGGTACCATCGGCCGCACTGGCCTTTCGGCCGCGTTTTTGGGCAACACTGCCGAGCACGTCATCGGCCGGCTCAACTGCGACGTGCTGGCAATCAAGCCAGACCCAGAGGTTGAAGAAGACTAAAAAGAAAGCCACCGTAAGGTGGCTTTTTGCTGACCGCACTTTGATATACAAAAGTGCGGTTTTTGTTAGCGCATCACCAGCACTGGGCGATGGCTGTAGCGGGCGACTTTGACGGTGTCTGAGCTTAGGCCCTCTTTTTTCTGTTGTTGGCGCGCCTTTTGGGTGGCCATCATCATAATCAAATCCACGTCTTTTCTTCCGCAATGCGGTTGACCTCTTCATACACTGTGCCGTAAGCCACAATGTGTTGCACTTTTTTGCCTTCAGGGAAGATATCTTGTGTAAAGGCGTGCAGTTTTTATTGGCCTCCGCCAGCACATCTTTATCAAAGTTTTTCGGCAAAAACGATGACACAATGCTGTTGGTTGGCGCCGGCACAATGCCGGCGACGCGGTAGACGGTTTTTCTTGATGTGCGGTCATGTCAAGTGCGGTTTGAATGAGGCGCTTGGCCTCATTCAAATGGCTTAAATCAATGACCACGAGGATATTATTAAACATGGGCAGCTCCCTGTTGTTGGCGCAGCCGACGGCGGCGCTGATTTAACCCAAGCCCTGCCAACAAGCCCAATGCTGGGATAAACACTAGCTCTTTTGGCAAGGTGTCGTGGCGTGGCAAGGCGACATACAGAATGGTTTGATCCCAGTTCAAGCCCGCTTTGGCCGCAGGTGAACCAAGCTCTGCGTTATCAATAATGATTTTATGGATTTGTTCGCCTTCCACCTCGATGGTTTCACCGGTGTCGAGCAGCAGCAGGCCAAGCTCTTTCAAGCGCGCTTCGCCGTCTTGCCCTTCAGGCACTTTGAGCTCGGTGTAGAACTCCACTGGCGAGCCATATTGGTTGATACCTGCCACTTTCAGGGTGAACGGCTCGCCCACTGGCGCTTTGCCCAACTCTTCTACCAAGTGGCTCGGTTGCACGTGGCGGTCGGTTGGCGAGATGTATTCCATAAAGAATCCTGGGCGGAACAGCGCGAAGGAGATCAACAACAAAAGTGCGGTTTCCCACCATTTGTTGTGGTCAAAGAAATAGCGCATTGAGGCTGCCGTGAACGCCAGTATCGCGATGGTGGCGACCACGAACACCATTATCCCCTTCCAGATATCCACATCAATCAACAACAAATCGGTGTTGAAGATAAACAAGAACGGCAAAAGTGCGGTCCGCAGGCTGTAGCCAAAGGCGATTAACCCGGTTTGAATTGGCTTGCCGCCCGACACGGCCGCCGCGGCGAACGAGGCCAAGCCCACCGGCGGAGTGACGTCAGCCATGATGCCGAAATAGAACACAAACAAGTGAACCGCAATCAATGGCACAATCAAGCCGTTTTGGCGGCCCACTTCAACAATCACGGTGGCCATCAAAGATGACACCACGATATAGTTGGCGGTGGTTGGCAAGCCCATGCCGAGAATCAGGCTGAAAATCGCCACCAAAATCAGCATTAACAAAATATTACCCATCGATAAAAATTCGATAATGCTGGAAAGCTGCACGCCAAAGCCTGTCAGCGACACCACACCGACGATAATGCCTGCTGTGGCGGTGGCAATGCCAATCCCGATCATATTACGCGCACCACCCTCAAGGCCGGTGATGAGATCGCTAAAGCCTGCTTTGAACGCGCGGCCGATGTCGCTTTGTTTGCGATAAAGCTTCAAAATTGGGCGCTGGGTGAGCAAAATAAAGCACAGCGCCAAGCTGCCCCAAAAAGCTGACAGCCCAGGCGACATCCGCTCAATCATCAAACACCAAATCAAAATCACCACAGGCAGCAAAAAGTGCAAGCCCGCGTTGACGGTTGGCTTCACGGATGGCAATTTCACCACCGGTGATTCAGGGTCGTCGATTTCCAAATCTTTAAAGCGTGATACGCGTTTAAGCAGCAGGAAGTAGACAATCGCCACAATCACTGAAACAATCGCAAAAGCATGGGTTGGGGCGACCACTTTAATCCAGCCAAGAGAATATTGGATCGCGAAATAAAGCAAGCAGATGGCGATAAAGGTGCCGAGTGCACGCAGGATTGACACCATTAACGGCGACGGCGCATCGGAGCGCTCAAGGCCTTGCAGGTTCATTTTGCACGCCTCTAAATGCACGATGTACACCAGCGCGATGTAGGAGATCACCGCCGGCAAAAAGGCGTGGGTGATCAGCTCGTTATACGGCATATTGACGTATTCAATCATCAAAAACGCCGCCGCACCCATCACAGGAGGCATAATTTGCCCGTTCACCGACGAGGCCACCTCAACGGCGCCGGCCTTTTCAGACGAAAAGCCCACGCGTTTCATCATCGGGATGGTAAATGTCCCAGTGGTCACCACGTTGGCAATGGATGAGCCTGAAATCAAGCCTGTCAAGCCTGAGGCCACCACCGCCGCTTTGGCCGGGCCGCCTTTAAAGTGGCCAAGGTAGGCAAAGGCGGTTTTGATGAAGTAGTTGCCTGCGCCGGCTTTTTCAAGCAAAGCACCGAAGAGTACAAACAAGAAGACATATTTGGTGGAAACACCTAATGCCACACCAAATACACCTTCAGTGGTGACCCATTGCTGGTTGATGATGTGCTCCATTGTGCCGGTGCGGTGGCTGACAATCCAATCGCCTGGGAAGAATTGCCCGAAGTAGTTATAGAGCAAAAATACTGTGGCGATGATCACCAATGGCAAGCCCAGGCTGCGGCGGGTGGCTTCAAGCAATAGAATAATCCCGACGACACCGACGATAATATCTTGCGTGTTAGGCGCGCCGAAGCGGGTGATCAAACTTTCATAAAAAAAGAGGTAATACGCCGCACAAAAGGCTGCCACAAAGGCAAAAATCCAGTCAATCAGTGGCACGCGGTGAATCGGCGATGATTTAAATGCTGGGTACGACAAATAGGCCAAAAAGAGCGCAAACGCCAAGTGAATGGAGCGCGCTTTGGTGTCGTCAAACACCACGTTAATCGAGCCTAGACCAATAGAGCGCAAGAATTCTTGAAACACAAATGGCAGCGGCGAGGCGTAGTAAATTTGGAACAACGACCACGCAATCGCAACGCCAATAATCAGTTTTTTAGTAAAACCGTATGGATTTCGCCCACCAGTATCATTGGCGGCCACCATATCTTGCAAATCATCTTGATCTAGGGCCGTATTTTTAATATCAGACATACTTAATCCCTACATAATATGACACGAAAAGGCAGGGGAATCCCCTGCCCTAAAAGAGTTTAGAAGTGCGGTTAGATTACATCCAGCCACGCTCTTTGTAGTAACGTTCAGCACCTGGGTGAAGTGGTGCAGACAAGGCATTTTTGATCATGTCTTGTTCTTTTAAGTTTGCAAATGCTGGGTGCAAGCGTTTGAAACGATCAAAGTTGTCAAACACCGCTTTCACCACTTCATAGACTTTATCTTCACCCACATTGGCTTGGGTGACCAATGTGGCATAAACCCCGAAAGTCTCGGTTGGTTTGTCAGAACCTTTATACAAGCCACCTGGAATGGTTGCTTTGGCGTAATATGGGAACTCAGCCACTAATTTGTCGATAGCCTCGCCTGTCACTGGCACCAAGTGCGCAGCACAAGAGGCGGCCGCTTCTTTCAATGCACCGTTTGGATGGCCGACGTTATAGGTGATGGCATCGAGGTTATTGTCACACATCACGGAAGCCATTTCAGCCGGTTTGAGCTCAGAGGCCACTTTAAACGCGCTGTCATCCCAACCTTTGGCGTTGAGGATCACGTTCATCGTTGCACGCGTACCAGAGCCTGGGTCGCCGACGTTGACACGTTTGCCTTTGAGGTCATCAAAGTTTTTGATGCCAGAGTCATCGCGCGCCATTACAGTGAACGGCTCAGGGTGAATAGAGAAAATGGCTCTAAGTTGATCGTTTTTCTTGTCTTTGAAGGTGCTTGACCCATTGTAGGCGTGGTATTGCCAGTCGGATTGCACAATACCCATGTCAAATTGGTTGCTGGCAATGGCGTTGAGGTTGCCCACCGAGCCACCGCTTGACGGCGCGTTACATTTGATGCCTGTTTTGGCGGAATCGCGATTCACTAATTGGCAGACAGATTGCCCCACCACATAATAAACCCCAGTTTGGCCACCTGTACCGATGGTGATGAATTTATCTTCCGCCATTACTGCAGCAGAAGACACCATAAGACCTGTAATTAAAGATAACTTAAAGAGTTTCTTCATATTCTCTCCTATGTTGTGTTTATAATCAGTGTGTTACTGACAAAGAAGGCAAGCTCCGAGATAAGCTTAATTGATAACATATATCAAACGTTATGTAAAAATCAACTACAATTGCGAAACATCTCGGATCAAATGTAAATTTTTTGCGTTTGCTCTCAAATTTGAACGAAATTTTAAGCAATAGCTAGCCAAACCTCACTTTGTGCGTATTTATTTAGTGATCTGTGCATATCCAGCGCACTCAGCGCCAACTGCCAACGCATATCAAGTCCCGCTTGACATAAAATAGACTGACCTGTTATCGGGTGAGTAAAGCATAATTCGCTTGCATGCAACATCAAGCCTGTTGCGCCAATATACTGAGCAAAAGTGCGGTTTTGGCGCAAATCGCCATACACGGTATCGCCAATGATAGGGTGACGGAGATGTTTCATATGGCGGCGAAGTTGGTGTTTGCGTCCCGTTTGTGGCCTGAGTATCACCAGCGTATAACGAGAGGTGGGATAGCGTTCATTGCTGGCAAAAGGCATCTCGGCGTGCAAAAGTGCGGTGTACTCCGTTACCGCTTCTTGTGCTGGTTTGTCGGCTTGGGCAAATTTATCGGCGATTTTATCGTGGCGATGGCTCAGGGCGTAATCCACACTACCCTCCCCCATCAAATAGCCACGCACAATGGCAAGGTAGCTTTTTTGAATGGTTTTTTGCTCAAATTGCTCGCTGAGCTGGCGCGCCACCGTGTTATTGAGCGCCAGCACCATCACGCCTGAAGTCGGGCGGTCAAGGCGGTGGACGGTGAACACATGTTGGCCGAGCTGATCACGCAGCGTTTGCATTAAAAACACGCTTTCATGGCGGTCCAACCAGCTACGGTGCACCAGCATATTAGCAGGCTTGTTGACCACGACAAGGTCGTCGTCGCGGTAGATAATCTCAATCGGCAGTGTCATTGAGCAGTGCTTCTAGGGCATAAATCGGGGTTAAAATGCGCTCAAGCTGCGCCGTTTCTTTCATCGCCTCTTCAATATAAGGTGAGATGGCAAAATTGCGCGGCAGCGCGGCTTGCGCCTCGAGCAATGCGCGCATACGCGGGATAAAAATCCACTGCAACCACTCGTGTGGCTCAAGGGTGTCGATAGCAAAAGGTTCTTGGCTGGCCAGGCGACTTGGCTCAGGTGGCTGGCTTTGCCACAATTCCAGCGCCACTAAGGCGGCCTCAAGGGCGCTGAGCTGGGTTTCAACGTGTTGGATCATATCTGTCCTCATCAAAGTTTTGCGCTATTCTACGTTAAATCGCGCGCAACGTAAATTTTGCAATTTTTTTGCTGCTTTGTGATAGTATTTTCTCTTTTGCACAAATTCAAGAATATGCCGAAAACACAGGACATCATGTACCAGCTCACTCTTGGGCAACAGGTGCAATACAAAGCCGAATACGACCGCACGCTGCTCCAAGGTGTGCCGCGTGCGCTGCAGCGCCAAACCTTAGGTGGCCAACCGCACTTTTGCTTTGGCGTGGATTTATGGACGCTCTATGAACTCTCGTGGCTGAGCCCCACTGGCGTGCCACAGGTGGCGATTGGTGAGGTGGAAGTGGATGCCATGAGTGAAAATTTAATCGAATCGAAAAGCTTCAAGCTTTATCTCAACAGCTTCAACCAAACCCCTTTTGCCAGTATTGATGCGGTACAAGCCAGGCTCGAGCAAGATTTGCGTGATTGCGCGCAAGGGGAAGTCAAAGTGCGGTTGCAGCCCCTTGCCCACTACGAACAAACGCCGATAGTTCATTTCTCAGGCGAGTGCATTGATGACCCTAGTGTTGAGATCAGCACCTATCACTACTCGCCTGAGCTGCTGCGCGATGCTGCCAGCGGCGAGCGCGTAAGTGAAACGTTAGTTAGCCATGTGCTGAAATCCAACTGCCTTATCACCTCCCAGCCCGATTGGGGTAGCGTGCAGATTCACTACACTGGCCGCCTGCTTGACCGCACTTTGCTGTTGCGCTATTTGGTGTCGTTTCGCCAACACAACGAATTTCATGAACACTGCGTGGAGCGCATTTTCCACGACATTATGCACTACGCCAAGCCTGACAAGCTGTGCGTTTATGCGCGCTACACCCGCCGCGGCGGGCTGGATATAAACCCATTGCGCGCCAATTTTGTGCCTGATACTATTCCCCATGGCCGCCTTGCACGGCAATAGCGGCATTAGAGAAGGAGAAAATATGAGTTCTCATATCATCAACCCGCGCGGGAGCATGGACCAGCTCTCGCATTTGGAAGTCGAGCTGCTGCAAAAAGGCGCGGCAGGCAATTTATACCCACTTTATCGCAACTGCTCGCTGGCGGTGCTCAACTCGGGCTCTGTCACCGATGACAGCCGCATTTTGCTGGCTAAATATGCCGATTTTGAAATTGAGCTGATCGCCCGTGAGCGCGGGATTTCCCTGCGGCTCATCAACCCGCCAGAGGATGCGTTTGTCGACAACAAATTGATTCGCAATATTCAATACCACCTCTTTGCGGTGCTGCGGGATATTTTGTTTGTGAATGTTATCACCAAGCACAACTCCAACGGCGTGTGTGGCAGCAACGCGAACAAAATCACCAACTACATTTTCACTATTTTGCGTAACGCCAAAGCGTTGATTGTGGGCGAATCGCCAAATTTGGTGGTCTGCTGGGGTGGGCACTCCATCGGTGATGTAGAATACGCCTACTGCCGTGCGGTGGGGCTGCAATTGGGCTTGCGTGAGCTCAATATTGTCACCGGCTGTGGCCCGGGTGTGATGGAAGCACCGATGAAAGGTGCAGCCATTGGGCATGCCAACCAGCGCTTTAAAAATAGCCGCTTTATCGGCATCACCGAGCCGTCGATCATCGCCTCTGAGCCGCCGAACCCGATCGTCAACGAGCTCATCATTATGCCCGATATTGAAAAACGCCTTGAGGCCTTTGTGCGCATGGGCCATAGCATTGTGGTCTTCCCAGGCGGGCCAGGCACGTTTGAAGAGTTGCTCTATATTCTTGGCATCAAGCTCAACCCAGCGAACAAAGACATCCCGCTGCCGCTGTATTTGACCGGCCCGAAAGAAAGTGCAGATTATTTCGCCACCATTGACCGCTTTATCGGTGATGTGTTTGGGCCAGAGGTGCAATCGCTGTATGAAATCATCATTGACGACCCAGTGAAACTGGCGCGCGAAGTGAGCCGCAATATGGGCAAAATCCAAAACGCGCGGGCGCAAAGCAATGATTCTTATGGCTTCAACTGGCGGTTGGATATTGCTGAGGCCTTCCAGCAGCCGTTTGAGCCAACGCATGAAAACATGAGTGGCCTGGATTTGCACTTAGAGCAAAGCAAAGCGGATTTGGCAGCCAATTTACGCCGGGCGTTTTCAGGCATTGTGGCGGGTAACATCAAGCCGGATTACATCGAAAAAGTCGAGCAACTCGGCCCGTATGAGCTCCACGGTGACCCAATGTTGCTTGAGAAGATGGACCAAGTGCTTAAAGATTTCATCACCCAAGACCGCATGAAGCTGCCAGGCGGTGATGCCTACCAGCCGTGTTATAAAATCATGAAATAAGCACCATAAAAAAACCGCACTTTTCAAAGTGCGGTTTTTGTTTGCCTGCGCGTGGGGTTATTTAATCAAGCCCATCGCTTTGGCAATTTCCAGGTTAACCGCCAGCACGTTGACGGTGTCAGCACCAAACACGCCAAACAATTTGCCAGAGGTGTTGTTGGCAATCATTTGGTTGATTTGCTGCTCGCTTAGGCCTGAGGCTTTCACGATGCGTGGCACTTGCACAGCCGCCGCTTCAGGTGAGATGTCTGGGTCTAAACCTGAGCCTGAGGCGGTGAGCAAATCCGCTGGGATTTGCGTTTGCTTGATGTCAGGGTTGCGCGCCAAAAAGGCTTGCAAATCCTGCGCCACGCGCGCTTTGAGCTCTGGGTTAGACGGCGCATAGTTATCAGAGCCTGAGCTCACGCCCTCAAACTGATCACCACTTAAGGTGACTTGTTCGCCGTTTTTCTCGTCATACATGTTGTAGCCAACAGCCGATGGACGTGACCACAAGTAGTAGTCGGCATCAAATTGCTGGCCCACATAACGTGCGCCCACGGCTTGGCCGTCAACCATCACCAGGCTCCCTTTGGCTTGATCAGGGAAGAGCCAAGAGGAAAGTGCGGTCATCGCCAGCGGGTAGCCCAAGCCACAAATGGCCATAAACAGCAGCGAGATAACGATCGCTGGGCGTAAGTTTTGCACAATACTTTTCATTCTTCTCTCCTTAAAAACCTAATGCTTGCAATAACGGCGCAATGATGATGTCGATGAGTTTAATGCCGATAAATGGCACCACAACACCGCCAAGACCGTAGATCATCATATTGCGGGCTAACAACTTGCCAGAGGACATTGGGCGGTATTTCACGCCACGCATGGCCAATGGAATCAAGCACGGGATGATAATCGCATTAAAAATCAACGCAGATAAAATCGCACTTGCAGGCGTTGCTAGGTTCATAATGTTGAGCACTTGCATTTGCGGAATGGCCAACATAAACATCGCTGGAATGATGGCGAAATATTTCGCGATATCATTAGCGATAGAGAATGTGGTCAAGCTACCGCGGGTGATCAAAAGCTGTTTACCGATTTCAACCACTTCCAAAATTTTAGTTGGGTCTGAATCCAGGTCAACCATGTTGGCGGCTTCTTTCGCGGCAGTGGTACCACTGTTCATGGCCAGGCCAACATTCGCTTGCGCCAGCGCTGGGGCGTCGTTGGTGCCGTCCCCTGTCATGGCGACAATTTTACCTTCAGACTGCTCTTTTTTGATCACATCAATTTTGTCTTCTGGCTTACATTCGGCCACAAAACCGTCCACGCCAGCTTCTTTGGCGATGGTAGCCGCGGTCAGCGGGTTGTCGCCGGTACACATAATGGTTTTGATACCAATCGCGCGAAGGCGTTCAAAACGCTCAACCATGCCAGGTTTCACGGTATCTTTGAGGTAAATCACCCCTAAAATACGGTTGTTTTCACACACGGTGAGTGGTGTACCACCGAGGCCAGAGACTTCGCTGACGGTGTCTTCTAAATCGGCTGGAATTTCGCCGCCTTTTTCCAACACATAGTTGCGAATGGCATCACTCGCCCCTTTGCGAATGGCGGTGCCGTCGGCCAAATTCACCCCACTCATACGAGTTTGTGCGGTAAATTCAATAAACTCGGCATCAGTTTGCTCTGGGGTGTTGTCACCCATATTGCGAGCCAACTCGAGTGTTGATTTACCCTCTGGGGTTTGGTCTTTGTAACAGGTTAACACCGCGCAGCGGATCAAATCTTCTTTGCTGGCGTTGCCGACAGGGTAAAACTCGGCCGCCATCCGGTTACCAAAGGTGATGGTGCCGGTTTTATCCAAAATCATGGTGTCCACGTCACCACAGGCTTCCACCGCTTTACCAGACATGGCAATCACATTAAAGCGTGTCACGCGGTCCATACCAGCAATCCCGATGGCAGAGAGCAAGCCACCGATGGTGGTTGGAATCAAACACACCGCCAGGGCAATCAGGGTCGAAATAGGCAATTGCACGCCAGAATAGATACTGATTGGGTAGAGCGTGATGATCACAATCATAAAGATAATGGTCAGTGACACCAACAGCGTATTGAGCGCAATTTCATTTGGGGTTTTCTTGCGTGATGCACCCTCCACCAATGAGATCATGCGATCTAAAAAGCTGTTACCTGGGTCGGCTGTAATTTGGATTTTCAGCCAGTCAGACACCACGGTTGTCCCGCCGGTGACCGAGCAGAAATCACCGCCCGACTCACGCACCACAGGGGCGGATTCCCCAGTGATGGCGGATTCATCAACAGAGGCAATCCCTTCGATGACTTCCCCATCACTTGGGATGACTTCACCGGCAGAAACCATCACGATATCGCCACGTTTAAGCTCACTTGAAGAGACCACAGTTTCACTGCCATCGCTGGCCAACAGGCGCGCTTGGGTTTCTTTTTGGGTTTTCTTCAAGCTGGCGGCTTGGGCTTTACCCCGGCCTTCTGCTACGGATTCGGCAAAGTTGGCAAACAAAATGGTCACAAACAAAATAACCGCTACGATAATATTGTAAATGCGGGCATTGCTTGAGCTTTCATCGCCAAAAATGGCCGGATAAATCGACAACACCACAGTGATGAAAAAGCCGATTTCAACGACAAACATCACCGGATTTTTCATCATATAAAGCGGGTTGAGTTTGGTAAACGCCCCCACAATTGCTTGGCGTAAAATCTCTGGTGTAATCAGTTTTTGATTTTGTTTTTTCTTACTCATGTTCTCCCCCTAATTATCCCCAAATTGTTAAATGTTCTGCAATCGGCCCAAGTGCAAGCACTGGGAAGAAAGTTAAGGCTGCAAAAACATAAACAACAAACACGAGAATAATGGCAAAAGAGATAGTGTCTGTGTGTAATGTGCCTGTGGATTCATTCACAAAGGCTTTTTTCATGATTGAGCCTGCAATCGCCAGCTGCAATGCAATGGAGATGTAGCGACCAAAGAGCATCACAAAGCCGGTGGACACGTTCCAAAAGAGCGAGTCATCGCTTAAGCCTTCAAAGCCTGAGCCGTTATTGGCGGCAGATGAGCTGTATTCATACAACACTTGTGACAGGCCATGGAAGCCTGGGTTGGTAATGCCCTCAAGCCCACCTTGTGTCGCAACAGCAAGCGCTGATGAGGCGAGGATCAACAACGGGTGCACAATAATGCAAAGTGCGGTCAGCTTCATTTCACGGCCTTCGATTTTTTTGCCTAAATATTCAGGCGTACGGCCGATCATCAAGCCACAGATAAACACCGCCAAAATGGCGTATAAAATCATGTTCATCAAGCCCACACCTTTACCGCCGAAGACAACGTTGAGCATCATTTGCAACAATGGCACCATGCCGCCCAATGGGGTTAAGGTATCGTGCATGTTGTTCACAGTTCCGGTGGTGAATGAGGTGGTGGTGGTTGAGAACATTGCAGATTGAGCAATGCCAAAGCGCACTTCTTTCCCTTCCATGCTGCCCATCGCTTGATTTAAGCCAATGTTGGACAAAATTGGGTTGCCTTGGCTTTCAGCCCAGTAGCACAGCGCTAATGCCAACAAGAACAAAATGCTCATCGCCAAGAAGATGCTGCGGCCTTCACGGCCAAAAAAGCGCACACTCATGCCCCGCGCGGCGGCGTTTTTCGCCATGCGATCTTTCACCATTTTACCAAAGGCAATCACACAAGAGCCTGGCAAAATCATCATGGCGTAAAGCTCAATGAGGTTGGTGATGATGTTCGGGTTTTCAATCGGTGTTGATGAGTTTGCACCGATAAAGCCACCACCGTTGGTGCCGATGTGTTTGATGATTTCAATCGCGGCAGCAGGCCCCATGGCAATCACTTGTTTGTGGCCTTCAAGGGTGTTGACCACCACATTGGCGTCCATATTTTGTGGCACGCCTTGCCAAACGAGCAACAAGCAGCCGATGACAGACAATGGCAGCATCACCCGGGTGATCACGCGGGTTAAATCGACATAAAAGTTGCCCATGTTGTCTTTGCTTTTGCCGGCCAAGCCGCGGATAAACGCCATGCACGCAGCATAACCACTGGCGGCGGAGACAAACATCATAAAGCAGATGACAATCATTTGTGACAGATAAGACAAGCCAGACTCACCGCTGTAGTGCTGCAAGTTGGTGTTGGTCATAAAGCTGATGATGGTGTTAAACGCCAAAGACGATTCCATGCCGTCAATCCCATTTGGATTGAACAGCGAAATGCTTTGTCCGCGCAACACGAGATACCCAATCAGCACCATCACCGCATTGGTTAGCACCAGCGCAACGGCGTATTGCTTCCAGTTCATGGCGCTGTCGTAACGCACACCGATGATTTTGTAAAGCAGGTTATCAATTGGGTTAAACACAGGGTCAAACACGGTTTTGTTGCCTTGTGCAATATTGGCTAAGTAATGCCCCATCGGGATTACAATCAGCAAAAAGATGATAAATGTTAAACTCAGCTGAAACATACGAATCTCCTAAAATAGGTTAAAACTGTTCGGGATGCACCAGCGCGTAAAACAGATATAGCACCAGTAAAACAATCATTATTCCAAGTATCCACATATTTACCTCTCTCTATTCTTTCGCATTAAGTTGGCTTTGACACCACGCTATGAGAACGAAAATTAGTCCATAACCTAAAACCATTGCAATTAACATTGCGACATCGAGCATATTTCACCTCCTGGTTTGATTGAGAAATTGATTCTGCCCTTAAAAAAAATAGCCTCCATGGTGTGGAGGTCATATCATGATTTTGTCTATGAAATACTCAATTTTTACTGTTTTACTGTTTGTTTTTTCTCCGTTAAAAATTCAACATCGGCGATAGTACTCCTTTAAAATAAAAAAACAACCCAAATAGTTAAGTTTTGTGATTTTTACGATTTAACGCACTTTTAGTGATTTTTAGCGTATTTTAAGCGCAAAATTTCATTATTTCGTAAACGATATAGCGGTTTCAAAATAATCAAAATGCACAAATTTTAGGCAAACAAACCGCACTTTGAGAAATTTTTTGTGACGCAGTGCAAAAAAATGGCCCTGCCAGTGCAGAGCCATTTGCGCGATTAATTTTTGTGGAAGATGCGATTAACGCGATTTTTCATCGAGGAGAAAAAGTGCGGTTTGGATTTTGGCAGGTGATTTTCAAACGCAATGCGGGTGTTTTCAATGCTCAAACGCCGGCGTTCAAGCACCAATCCACATTCGTTTAGCAACGCGACCACGAGATTTTTTTCGAAAAACGACAGCGGTTTGTCACCAATTGGAATACCGACCACGCCCATCACGGTGTCCATACTGCGCACCGCGAGGTAAAGATTATTCACGTGCGCCAAGGTTTTGGTGCTGGCACCGGCTTGTTTGTTGTTCTTGGCAACCCATTTGGCCACGGTGCGCTCTTCAATCGTCATGTTGACCACCGCATCTTCACTGTCCTCGTCTTGCTCAATGTTCACACCTTGAAAATGCAGCGTGCCCTGCCCGCTGGCCTCTGTTTGGGCGTACACAATCGAGCGATTCAGCAACTGGCTTAACAGCTTGGCGGCAATGCTCAAAATTTCTTTTTCATTATTGCCCTGCTGCAAATGCTGGCTGGCGTTGAGCAACAGCTCAATGTAATACGCCCGCTGCGCCGCTTGGTTGGCCTGCTCTTGCACCTTGGTGGTGAGCGTGCTGGCAATCATACTGGCGATAATCATAATCGCAAAAGTGATGATGTATTCTGGGTCATTGACCATCAGCGTAAAGCGCGGGTCGGTGAAAAAGTAGTTAAACAGCACCACACTGAACACCGAGCACAGCACGCCATAAAACACACCTTGGGTTACAATGGAGGTGATCAACACCCCCACCAAATAGACAATCACCACATTGGCTTCACGCAGGCCATTGGCGTCAAACAAAATGCCCACCGCGGTGGCAATGGCGGTGATCAGCAGCATTTTGATGAAATCCCCCATGTTGAACGAAAAGGCCTTTTTGTTGCGTTTAAACAGCGCCTTGCGCCCTTTGTCCACGGGTTGATTATCTGGGATGACGTAAATATCAATATTTTCCAGCAGCGGCGGCAGGCGATCAGCCAGCGCTTTTTGCCGGCCAAACCAGCCGCGTTTTTGATAGGTTGAGCGCCCTAGCACAATTTTGGTCACACCACTGGATTTGGCGTATTCCGCAATCTGCTCGGCTGGGTCTTCGCCATAAATGGTGTTCACGCGCGCGCCGAGTTGCTCGGCAAGGTGCAAATTGCCACGCAGCCGTTTACGCTCGGGCTCGCTCATGGCCTCCGTGCGGCTGTTTTCAAGCAAAAGTGCGGTAAAGCCGCAGTGAAACGCCTCGGCCATGCGTGCCGCGGAGCGGATCACTTTGGCGTTCGATGGTAAATCCGACAAGCAAATCAAAATATGCTCGCCCGCCAAGCTGCCTGCAGCCTTGCCTTGCTTGATTGAATGTTGATTGAGCCTGTCGGCACAGCGGCGCAGGGCAATTTCCCGCAGTGCGGCGAGGTTATCAAGGTTGAAGAAGTTATCCAGCGCGCGTGAGGCTTGCACTTTTTGGTAAATCTTGCCCTCTTGCAAGCGCTTGATCAAATCACTCGGCTCGATGTCGACCAGTTCGACTTGCGAGGCCATGTTGAAAATGTCATCGGGCACCCGCTCTGACACCGACACTTTGGTGATCGACGCCACTTGGTCATAGAGCGATTCCAAGTGCTGCACGTTGACGGTGGTGTATACATCAATGCCGTGGTTTAACAGCTCTTTAATGTCTTGGTAGCGCTTCAGGTGGCGACTGCCCTGCGCGTTGCTGTGCGCCAGCTCATCGACCAAAATCAGCTCTGGCTTGCGCGCCAGCGCGCCGTCGAGGTCAAATTCACTCAGCGCAATATTTTTGTATTCCAATTCTTTGGTGGGCAAAATTTCAAGCCCTTCAAGCAGCGCTAGTGTATCCGGCCGGGTGTGGCGCTCAACATAGCCCACCACCACATCGCGCCCTTCTTCTTTGGCCTTGTGCGCGGCTTTGAGCATTGCAAACGTTTTGCCCACACCGGCGGCAAAGCCGAAGAAGATTTTCAGCTTGCCTTGGCTGGTGTCTTGCTCGGTTTCACGTTGAATTTTTTGCAACAACGCTTGCGGGTCGGGTCGGTTTTCATCATCAAACATAATTACCTCACATGCAAAAAAAGTGCGGTGACCGCACTTTTTGTTTGTTAATTGCGAAGGCCGATGCCTTTATTGATTAAATAATACACAAATCCATACAACGCCACAATAAACAGCGCCAGCACGATAAAAGTGCGGTACAGTGCAATGTCGCTCACCCCCCAAAAAGCCAAAACGAAAGCCGTTGATCATATACACAATCGGATTGAGCTTTGACACGCCTTGCCAAAACGCCGGCAGCAGCGTGATGGAATAAAACACCCCGCCGAGGTAGGTCAACGGCGTTAACACAAAGGTCGGGATGATGGAAATATCATCAAACGAGCGGGCAAACACCGCGTTGATCAGCCCGCCTAAGGCAAAGGTGGCGCTGGTCATCAGCAAAATGGCTAAAATCACCCACCAAGAATGCACGTGCAGCGGCACAAAAAAGAGCGACACCATGGTCACCAAGGTGCCCACGATGATGCCGCGGGTCATGCCGCCGCAGACATAGCCGAGAATAATCACATGAGTGGAGGTGGGCGAGACTAGAAGCTCTTCAACGTTGCGGGCAAATTTAGTGCTGTAAAACGACGAGGCCACATTGGCAAACGAGTTGGTGATGACCGACATCATAATCAGCCCCGGCACAATAAATTGAATGTAGCTATACCCGCCCATCTCGCCAATGCGTGAGCCAATCAGTTGGCCGAAAATCACAAAATAGAGCGTCATGGTGATCACCGGCGGCACCAACGTTTGCACCCAAATGCGCATAAAACGGTGAATTTCTTTGTGTAAAATGGTGAAAAACGCCACGCGTGACAACGACATATTATTCTCCTTGTGTGCTTTTTTGCGTGAGTGCCATGCGGATAAACAGCTCTTCTAAGCGGTTGGTTTTGTTGCGCATGCTCAGCACATCAATATTTTGTGCGCTGAGTTGCGCAAACAAGGCATTGAGCCCTTGGCGGCGAGAGACGTCCACCTCGAGCGTGTTGTCGTCAACCAAGCGGGAAACATAGCCCTCAATTTGCGGCTTGACCGCACTTTGCGCTAAATCGAGCACAAAGGTTTCGGATTCCAGCCGGCTTAACAGCGCTTTCATGGTGGTGTCGACCACCAGCCGCCCGTGTTGGATAATGCCGATGTGGCGGCACAGCATTTCGGCCTCTTCCAAATAGTGGGTGGTGAGAATAATGGTGGTGCCGTGCTGGTTGATTTCACGCAAAAAATGCCACATCGAGCGGCGCAGCTCAATGTCCACGCCGGCGGTGGGCTCGTCTAAAATCAGCAAGCGCGGGTTGTGCATCAGCGCGCGGGCAATCATCAGCCGCCGCTTCATGCCGCCTGAAAGACGCATGGATTTTTGATCCCGCTTGTCCCACAAATCGAGCATTTTCAGCCATTTATCCGCGCGTTTAATCGCCTCTTTGCGCGGAACGCCGTAGTAGCCCGCTTGGTTGATCAAAATATTCATCGCGGTTTCAAAATTATTGAAGTTAAACTCCTGCGGCACCACGCCGATTTGCTTTTTCAACTCGGTGAGTTGGCTGTCGAGGTCATAGCCAAACACCCGCACGCTGCCCGCACTTTTGGTCACCAATGAACTGATAATGCCAATGGTGGTGGATTTGCCCGCGCCGTTGTGGCCCAACAAGGCATAAAAATCCCCTTCTTGCACGCGCAAATCAATCCCGTGCAGGGCGGTGAAGCCGTTAGGGTACGTCTTTTTCAGCCCTTCTATTTCAAGTGCATACATTAAAACACCTTTTCAACCTTAAAAATAAACGCGCATAGTATACACCATCTGCGCCCATCAGGCGATCTTGCGCCCAACAAAAAGCCAGGCAAGGCCTGGCTTGGGTTGCAAACCGCACTTTGCGTTATTTGTCCGCCTGTGAGAGCAGCAAGTTGGCCAAGGTGTTCACGCCAATGCCTGTGGCGCCCGTGGCCCATTGGCCGTTGGCGGATTTTCTAAAGGTGGCGGAACAGTCAATGTGCAGCCAGCGTTTTGGGTATTTTTCAACAAAATAGGATAAAAACGCGGTGGCCGTGCTCGCTCCTGCGCCTGTGCCCGCCGGCACCGTGGCGGTGTTGCAGATGTCAGCAAATTGGGATTTGATTTGCCCGCGGTGGAATGGCTCAAACGGCAAGCGCCAAAAGCGCTCTTGCTCTTGCTCGGCGGCTTTGAACAAGGCTTTCACCAGTTTGTCGTCCATGGACAACACGCTGTGGTAATCATTGCCCACCGCCACTTTGGCTGCACCGGTGAGTGTGGCGCAATCAATGATAAAGTGCGGTTTGTCGGCGCTGGCGTTAATCAAGCCATCGGCAAGCACCAGCCGGCCTTCAGCGTCGGTGTTGAGCACTTCCACTGTCACGCCGTTGCGATATTCAATAATGTCACCGAGTTTGAACGCCTGGGCGCTGACCATGTTCTCGGCGCAGCACAAATAGAGTTTCACGCGCTGGTTCAAGCCGCAGCTAATCGCCAAGCCCAAAGCGCCTGTGAGCAGCGCGGCGCCGCCCATGTCAGAACGCATCGAATCCATTGAGCTGCTTGGCTTGAGGCTATAACCGCCCGAGTCAAAAGTGATGCCTTTGCCCACCAAACTTGCCATCACTGGCGCGCTTTTCTCTCCTGTCGGGTTGAAATCCAGCTCCAGCATTGCGCCGCTGTGTTGCGAGCCGCGACCCACGGTCAAAATACCAACGTAGCCTTTATCAGCCAGCGCTTGTTGGCTGGTGATGTGATAGCTGACCGCACTTTGCATTTCAACCGTTTCGGCTTGTTGCAAAATAAAATCTGCTGCGCGTTGGGCAAGCACTTCAGGGGTGATCACTTCCGCAGGCAAGTTGATGATTTCGCGCACAAAATCGCCACATTCAATTTGGCGGAAGAGCTGTTGTTGCTGCTCGTCGTCAAGGTGTGGAAACTCAATGCCGAAATCTTGCTTGGCGGTGTAAAACCCTTGATAAAACGCCCAGCAGCGTGGCAAATCCCACGCTGTGCCCGCCAGCTCAACCTCGTTAATGCCTTGGCTACGCAAGCGGCGTGCGGCAGTTTGGATGGCGTGATTCTCACCGTTGAAATGAATTTGCGCTCCTTTGTTATTAAAGCTCAGCAGCGCACCCTTGCCCCACTGTTCATCAGCGGGTTTGTCGTTTAAATAAATTTGCATCGTCATAAGGCTACCTAAAGTCAATCAATGTGGTGTTAGTATAGCGCAGTTGTTGAAAAAAATAACCTGTTATGGCCACAAACTCAGCTGCTCAAATTGCCGCTCGGGGGCAATTGTCACCTGCAACCCAATCAAGCGCACGCGCCGGCCTTTGCGGCGCAGCCAAATTTGGGCGAGGAGCTGCGCAAAATTGGCTTTGGTGAGTGTCAAAGTGCGGTTTTCCAGCGTGGTGATTTGAAAATCATTGAACTTGAGCTTGACGCCGAGGTGGTGAAACTCGCTTAACACCCGCCCTGGAAAGTGCGCTTGCATGCGCGCGATGAGTTTGTCAAACAAGCCATCGAGCACATCACTTGCCTGCTCGAGGGTGTCGATGTCGCGCCAGAGTGTGGTTTCCACCCCTAGGGATTTGCGAATGCGTTGTGATTGCACGCCGCGCGGGTCTTCCCCGTGGCTGAACTGCCAAATCCGCCGCCCGAGCTTGCCAAAGGTGTCAAACAAAATATGCTGCTCCATCGCGCGCACATCGGCGCAGGTTTCCAGCCCCATTTGGCTGAGCTTTTGCGCGGTGATTTTGCCCACCCCTGGGATTTTGCCCAGCGGCAAACGTGGGATAAAATCATCAACATCTTCAGGGCGGATCACAAACTGCCCGTTGGGTTTGTTCATATCCGAGGCGATTTTGGCTAAAAATTTCAGCGGCGCCACACCGGCGGAGGCGGTGAGTTGCGTTTCTTTAAAAATCGCTTGGCGGATGGCCTGGGCAATCCAAGTGGCGGAGCCGTTAAACGCGCGGCACTGGCTAACATCAAGATAGGCCTCATCGAGCGAGAGCGGCTCAACAAGGTCAGTATAACGGCGGAAGATGCGGTGAATTTGCTCAGATACCTCGCGATAAAGCGCCATATTGCCTTTGAGCAAAATCAGCTGCGGGCATTTGCGAAGTGCGGTTGCGCTTGGCATCGCGCTGTGCAGCCCAAAGCGGCGCGCTTCATAATTGCACGTGCTCAGCACCCCGCGGCGCTGCGGCGAGCCACCCACCGCCACGGGCTTGCCGCGCAGGCGTGGGTTTTCGCGCATTTCCACCGCGGCAAAAAAGCAGTCCATATCAATATGGATTATCTTTTGCACCATCTCACCCAATGTTGTTACCGATGACGCATTATAGCAAAAATACTGTATAAATAAACAGTATTTTTAAAACAAGAGTAACACCAGTTTGAACACCAGTGGGGCTAAAATAGAGGTGATAATCCCACACAGCACCAGCGCAATCGAGCTGTAAATGCCCGCTTGTTTATCCAGCTCTAGCGTGCGCGCCGTGCCCAAGGCGTGGGAGGCGGCGCCGATAGACAGGCCAATGGCCTCGGGGTGCTTGAGTTTGAGTTTTTTCAGCAAAATATAGCCAAAAATCGAGCCTTGCAGGCCAGCGAGCACCACGCTCACCGCCGTCACAGATGGCACGCCGCCGATGGTTTCAGCCACCGCCATGGCAATGGGCGTGCTGATGGATTTTGGCAACAAAGTGGCCATAATCTCTTGATTGGCGCCAAGCAACACCGCCAATGCGGCACCGGTGAACATCGCAAACACCGAGGCGGTGGTGGTGATCAGCAAAATGCTCTTCCAGCGGCTGCTGATTTGGCGCAGCTGCTCATAGAGCGGCAGCGCCAGCGCCACAATCGCTGGCCCCAGCAAATTATTGAGCGGCGCATTGCCTTGCATATAGCTGTCGTAAGGGATGTCAAACAGCAACAAAATCGCCACCAGCATTAAAATGGTGAGCACAAAGGAGTTGAAAATAATCGAGCGCCAGCGCTTGCTGATCCACACCGCGACGACAAACACCACAATGGTTAGCCCAGAATAGAGCCAAAGTGCGGTTTGATTGAGTAACGATTGCCACATCACGCCTGCCCTCCACGCCGTTTGCTGGCTTTGCGCCGCAACGATTTGATGGAATGGCGGTTATATAAATAATCCCCCATAAAGCCAATCACCACCATGGTCAGCACGGTGGAGACAAAATTAGGAATGAGCAATTGCTTGGCGTTGTTGAGCAGCACGTCGCTGTATTTGATGATGCCGACACTCACTGGCACAAACAGCATCGCCATGTAGCGCACCAAAAGTGAAGCGCCGAGTGAAATCCACTGCACTTTCACCACTTGCGTGGTTAAACAAAAGAACAAGATCAGCAGCCCCCAAATGCTGCCCGGCACCCCGATGGGAATTAAATGTTCAATAAAAATCCCTATATACAGCACCACATATAAGATCACAAGGGCGCGCAATAGGTGAAAAATTTTCTGTTGCATAGGTTGTATGAGAATGTAAATCGCGTTAAAGTCTTTTTTAAATATCAGGCAATTTTACTCTTTTTTTGTGAGCAATGTCACCTTTTCAATGCAATAAATCCCCTACTTTTTTCAGGTTTTTTGGGCTGGCGACCGCACTTTGCTTGCTGAGCGCGGCCAGTGTGGCCAAGCCCCATAAAGTCACTCGCCAGGTGGTGGTGCAGCAGTGTTATGCCCGTTATGTGATTGATGGCGATACTTTTATCTGCCAGTTTGCCCAAGGCCAAGAGCAACGCGTGCGCTTGCTTGATATCGACAGCCCCGAGCGCGCCCAGCCGTTTTATCACGTCTCCCGCCGCGCCTTGCGTGAGCTGATTGAAAAGCGCATTGTCACCTTGCATACCACTGGCCGCGATCGCTACCACCGCCTGCTCAGCCGCGTGTATGACGCCCAAGGCCAGCAAGATGTCAACCTCAAGATGCTCGAACTAGGGCTTGCGTGGGTTTATCATTACAGTGATAATGCGCAATACAAAGCCGCCGAGCAGCAAGCCCGCGCGGCCAAACGCGGGCTGTGGCAAGATGCGCGCAGCCAAGATCCGTATTATTTTCGCAAACAACACAAAAGGCAGCCATGACAGCACCATGCCGCGATTTTCGCGCCGCTTTTCCTTATTTCAACACGCCGAATGCCGGTGTGTATCTCGACAGTGCCGCCAGTGCGCTCAAGCCGCAGGTGCTGCTTGATGCCACCTGCGCCTTTTATGCCGAGGCCGGCAGCGTCCACCGCGGGCTGCAACAAGCGCGCACAACTGAAGCCTTTGAGCACGCCCGCCAGCTTATGGCGCAGTGGCTCAATGCGCCCGCTGCCGAGTGCGTGGTGTGGACATCGGGTGCTACCGCGAGCATTAATCTGGTGGCGCATAGCCTTGCAAATACTTTAAGCAAGACGGATAACATCGTCACCACCACCGCCGAGCACCACGCCAATTTTGTCCCGTGGCTGATGTTAACTAAAAAGTGCGGTGCGAGCCTTCGTGTGGTGGCCTTTGATGCGCAATTTACGATCACGCCGACCGCACTTTTAAATCAGCTTGACGCCAATACCAAACTGGTGGCGCTGAATGTGCAATCGAATATCACCGGCCAAGTGCAAGATGTCGCCACGCTTATTCCACTCATTCGCCGCCACGCGCCCAATGCCTTGATTTTGCTCGATTGCGCCCAAGCGATTGTGCACCAGCGCATTGATATGCAACAACTTGGCGCCGATTTTTATGCTTTCTCCGCCCACAAGCTCTACGGCCCCACTGGCCTTGGTGTGTTGGCAGGGCGAATGGAAGCACTCGAGGCGCTGCAACCGCTCTTTTATGGCGGCAAAATGGTTGAACGCGTGAGTGAAAGTGCGGTCAGCCTTGCTCCACTGCCCCAGCGCCTGGAGGCAGGCACGCCCAATGTGGCGGCGGTGATCGGCTTTGGCCGCGTGTTGGAATGGCTGGCTGAGTGGGATTTCGACGCCCTTAATCGTGACGCTGTCACATTAGCACAGCACTGCCAGAGCGCACTTTTGCAACTCCCAGGCTGTCACTGTTACAGTGCAACGCCAGCGGCCAGTTTGTTCTCTTTTGTTTTTGATGGCATTGCCAGTGTTGACATCGCCATGCTGCTGCAAGAGCACGGCATCGCCCTGCGCACGGGCGCCCACTGTGCGCAGCCTTATCTCGATGCCCTTGGCGAGCAAAGCCTGCTGCGGGTGTCTTTCGCGCCTTATAATAATGACGACGATCTCGCGCGCTTTTTGACCGCACTTTCGCAATCACTGGATTTGTTAACATGACCGACATCAACACCCTGATTAATCAATTCACCGCCCTGCCCGACTGGCAAGCGCGCTACCGTGCGTTAATTTTGCTCGGCAAAACTTTGCCCGCGCCCAGTGAGGCCGAACTTGGACAAATGCGCCAACTCGGCGGCTGTGAAGTGCCGATCTTTTTTGCCCTTGAGAACGATAAAGTCCGGTTATACAGCCAATCACGCATCATCAATGGCTTGTTTGTGATCTTGCTCAGCCAGCTGGCGGCCTTGAAAAATACGCCTGAAGCGCTGGATATCCACGCCACGCTGGCAAAGTGCGGTATTAGTGATAATCTCAGCGCCACGCGCTTGGCGGGCTTGAAAGAGATTGAAAAACAGATAAAAACCGCACTTTGCCCTGCCAACTAGGCTGGGCAGCGCATTCGTTTCTTGCTAAAATCACCTTATTTCAACCAAAAGGACAACGCGTGTTAGATCCATTTCTTTTTCGTGACGCCATGGCCAATGTGGCCTCGGCGGTGAGCATTTTAACCTCCCACGGGCAGGCTGGCAGCGCGGGGCTGACCGTGTCTTCCATGGCGTCGGTGACCGACACGCCCGCCACCGTGCTAGTGTGCATCAACCAAGGCAGTGACTTGCATGATGTGATTGCCGAAAACGGCCATGTGGCCATCAACCTCCTCCAGCCAGAGCATGAAGAACTTGCGCTGCACTTTGCCTGCATGGCCGGCAGCACTATGGCGGAGCGGCTAAGTTGGGATGTGTGGGGCACTGGCCGCCACGATGTGCCGATTTTGAAAAATGCGCTGGCCGTGTTGCAAGGTCGCGTAACTCACACCCACAAAGTGGGCACCCACAGCGTGTTTTTTATTGAACTTGATGACATCACCATTGCCGAGCACGGTGATGCCTTGGTTTATCACAATCGCCGCTTTAAAGCGCTTGAGCATTAACCCACGCGCTTGGCTGACCGCACTTTGGCTTTTATAACTCGTCCCAAAAGGCGTCATCGAGATGCTGCTTGGCCTGGGCGAGCACGCAGGCGAGGTCGTAAAAGTGCGGTTTGTCCACCTCGTTGACAGCCACGCCTTTGGCTTTTAAGGCGGCGCAAATCTGTTGATAAGCCACTTGCGAGCGCGCATTGAGTGGCGTTTGCGCACGCCTGCCGAGCCAAAAAACACCTTGCAGTGGCAAACTCAAAGCAAAAAGTGCGGTGACAATCGCCGCCGCCAGCGCCATTTGGCTGTGCGGCAAGGTTAACCGCTGCCACACTATCGCCAGCACCGCAATGGCTGGCGTGGCCTTTTCACCAAAGCGAATGGCGCGAATCACACGATTTTCAGGGAAGATCATGCCAAGTTTGGGATGCAACACCCAGGTGTTGAGATAGCGACGGCCTTGTCGATAGGTTTGTAATAAACTCATTTTTTGGTCTTGCGTTTCAAAAAATTGAAAAAAATCAATTTTTCCTGCATTTATCCTGCGTTATAATTTATTTTATGCCAACAAAGGTGTATTCTATTGCAGTTATTTTTATGGCGCAATGGCGCCTTCACTTAATCAATCAACATAGGTATCGATATGTCTGAAAAACTCATTCTGGTGCTCAACTGTGGCAGCTCATCTCTCAAATTTGCCATCCTTAACCCTGAAAATGGTGATGAAAAGCTATCTGGTCTTGCTGAAGCATTCCACTTGCCAGACGCTCGAATTAAATGGAAATTACACGGTGAAAAAGGCAATGCCGACCTCGGCGCGGGTGCCGCCCACAGCGAAGCCTTGGCATTTATCGTGAACGAAATTCTCGCCAAAGAGCCTGAACTGAAAGACAACATCGTAGCCATTGGCCACCGTATCGTACACGGCGGTGAAAAATTCACCTCTTCTGTGTTGGTCAACGACGACGTTATCGAAGGCATCCGTGATGCGATTCAATTTGCGCCATTGCACAACCCGGCGCACTTAATCGGTATCGAAGAAGCTTTCAAAGCCTTCCCTGAATTGAAAGACAAAAACGTGGTGGTGTTCGACACCGCATTCCACCAAACTATGCCGCAAGAGGCCTTCCTCTACGCGTTGCCATACAAACTGTATAAAGAAAACGCCATCCGCCGCTACGGCGCGCACGGCACCAGCCACTATTATGTCAGCCGTGAAGCCGCCAAAGAGCTTGATATCCCTGTCGACAAACTCAATGTGATCACCTGCCACCTGGGCAACGGTGGCTCTGTGTCTGCCATTCGCCACGGGGAATGTATCGACACCTCCATGGGGTTGACCCCACTTGAAGGGATTGTGATGGGCACCCGCTCAGGCGACATTGACCCGGCTATCGTGTTCTATCTCTACAACAATCTCGGTTACAGCATGGAGCAAATCGAAAAATGCTTAACCAAAGAATCTGGCTTGTTGGGCTTGACTGAAGTCACCAGCGACTGCCGCTACGCCGAAGACAACTTTGAAACCGAAGAACCCGCCCGCCGCGCGTTGGAAGTTTACTGCTACCGTTTGGCGAAATACATCGGTGGCTACATGGCAATCATCGGCGAGCGTTTAGACGCGATTATCTTCACCGGCGGCATTGGTGAAAACTCCGCCCACGTGCGCGAGTTGACTCTAGGCCACTTGAAACTCTTTGGTTACAAACTCGACGAAGAACGCAACCTGGCTGCTCGCTTTGGCAATGCTGGCAAAATCACAACTGATGACTCCCCATTGGCGATGGTGATCCCAACCAATGAAGAGCTTGTGATTGCGCAAGACACTGCCCGTTTAGCGGCAAAATAATCCCACGCTGCCGACTGTTGTCGGCAGTTTTCATTTAAACGAAAGGTTTAGATTATGTCACGTACTATTATTTTAATCCCCGTCAGTGCTGGCGTTGGCTTGACCAGCGTGAGCCTCGGCCTTGTGCACGCGTTGCAACAAAAAGGCGCCAAAACGGCGTTTATGAAACCGATCTCTCAACCAAGCAGTGGTGAAGACAAAATTGACCGCACCACCGCGATTTTGCGCTCAAGCACCGCCATCGACACTGGCGAGCCAATCATGCTTAGCCAAGCGGAATCCTTGATTGGGCAAAACCAAGCCGATGTGTTGCTTGAAAAAATCGTTGCGCAACATCAACAATTGAGCACTAAAAACGAAATTGTGATTGTGGAAGGCTTGATTCCAACCTCTAAAAGCGCCTATGCCGCCGGCATCAACTACGACATCAGCCAAGCGCTGGATGCTGAAATCATCCTTGTTGCCGCGCCAGGCACCGACAGCCCTAGTCAATTAATCGAGCGCTTAGAAGCGACTGCCAGCGACTTTGGTGGCCGTTCTAACCCGAATATGCTGGGCGTGGTGGTCAACAAATTCAATGCGCCAGTGGACGAAAGCGGCCGCACTCGCCCGGATTTGAGCGAAATTTTTGAAGCGTTTAAAGAGCGTGAAAATTCCAGCAATGAAATCCGCCACCTGTTCACTAAGAGCCCATTGACATTGCTGGCTTGCATTCCATGGAATGCTGAGCTAATCGCCACCCGTGCGATTGATATTGCCAAACACCTTGATGCGCACATCATCTATGAAGGCGAAATCAAAACCCGCCGCATCCACGGCATCACCTTCTGCGCGCGCAGCCTGCCAAATATGCTTGAGCACTTCCGCGCGGGCAGCTTGTTGGTGACCTCCGCCGACCGCCCAGACGTGCTGGTGGCCGCCTGCTTGGCTGCGATGAACGGTGTCAAAATCGGCGCACTGGTGCTCACCGGTGGCTACAAAATTGATTCTCAAATCAGCAAATTGTGCCAACAAGCCTTTGAAACTGGCCTGCCGGTTATTCGCGTGGAAGGCAACACCTGGCAAACCTCATTGAACCTGCAAAGCTTCAACCTTGAAGTGCCCGCCGACGATGCCGAACGCATTGAAACTATCAAATTGTTCACCAGTGAACAGTTCAACCCACAATTTATCGACGGCTTAATCGGCGGCTCATCACGCCTGCGCCGCCTCTCACCGCCGGCGTTCCGTTATCAATTAACCGAACTGGCGCGCAATGCGAAAAAACGCATCGTGTTGCCTGAAGGCGACGAGCCACGCACCGTGAAAGCCGCTGTGCTGTGTGCTGAGCGCGGCATTGCCGAGTGTGTCTTGCTGGCAGACCCAGCCGAAGTGGAACGCGTGGCGGAATCCCAAGGCGTGCAATTAGGCAAAGGCATCACCATCATCGACCCGAAAATGGTGCGCCAAAACTACGTGCCACGCTTGGTTGAACTGCGTAAAAACAAAGGCATGACCGAAGTGGTGGCTGAAGAACAACTGCAAGACAACGTGGTGCTCGGCACCATGATGCTCGAAGCAGGCGAAGTGGACGGCTTGGTGTCAGGCGCTGTGCACACCACCGCGAACACCATTCGCCCACCGTTGCAAATCATCAAAACCGCGCCAGGCAGCTCATTGGTATCATCCATCTTCTTTATGCTGCTGCCAGACCAAGTGCTGGTTTACGGTGACTGCGCCATCAACCCAGACCCAACAGCTGAACAGCTTTCAGAAATCGCGATTCAATCCGCCGATTCTGCCAAAGCCTTCGGCATCGATCCAAAAGTGGCGATGATCTCCTACTCCACTGGCACATCAGGCCAAGGCTCTGATGTTGAAAAAGTGCGTGAAGCGACTCGCTTGGCGAAAGAAAAACGCCCAGATCTCGTGATCGACGGCCCATTGCAATACGACGCTGCCGTGATGGAAGACGTGGCCCGCTCCAAAGCACCAAACTCCCCAGTGGCAGGTAAAGCCACCGTGTTCATCTTCCCAGATTTGAACACCGGCAACACCACCTACAAAGCGGTACAACGCTCAGCCGACCTCATCTCCATCGGCCCAATGTTGCAAGGCATGCGCAAACCAGTCAACGACCTCTCTCGTGGCGCACTGGTTGACGACATCGTCTACACCGTGGCACTGACCGCAATTCAAGCCACACAACAATAATCAAAGTGCGGTCAACCGCACTTTCCCATCAACGGCAGGCACTCCTGCCGTTTTTTATTTCAAGTGCTTAACAAATACACGATTTCCCCAACAAACCCCTTGTCCAAGGGCACAAAAATCGCTATTATAATCGCACTTTCCAATGCGACCATAGCTCAGTTGGTTAGAGCACCACCTTGACATGGTGGGGGTCGGTGGTTCGAGTCCACTTGGTCGCACCATTTATTATTTAAAATCAATATGGTATAATCAAAATTGCTTCGGTTTGAAATGGCAACATATGTTTATCATGCTCTTGTTTCTTTACAGCCTCTGCAGAAATAATTGCATTAATATCGATAAAATTTTCTAAAGCCCCGCTAGCATATGTGTGACATCCTAATTTAAGGTTTAGAAAAATTTACTCAGTTTTCGCATTGCCCTATATCTCCCAGTCGATTTTATTTTTAATAAAGTCTTATAAGTGTTTCTGAGGGGCTATATCAATATCAGGCTGCCCCTGTCTAGCATAGTAGGAAGAAAATCTTGAAATAATATCTTTTAAGAAAGGAGGAGATATCTGTATTTGAGGACTATCAAAAAGATTCTTAATATCATCCTCAGTAAATGTAGAAACTCTCCGAAAATTTATTACTCCACCTAGGTAAAAGTCAGTTTCTGGCAAAAAGTGGTAATAAAATGTTTTATTCTTATGAATTTCTATGTTTTTTTTCTTTTTTGTAATCTCTTGTAAAGGTTGTATCTCAACTAAAAGAGCACGATCAGTATTACATCGACCATTTTCTCGTTCAGCTAAATCACAGGCTGGATTCATTACAATAAAATATTCGTCAGACTCCTTTTTTTTGAGAATACTGCCCGTATTAATTCTATCATTAACTGGAGGAGATATATACATTTCCTCAGGATAGCAACGATTAATATCATTATCTAAATACTGGATAAGATGATTAAGTGTGTGTCTCAGCAATGCTTTTTCTGTTCTTGTGGGATCATATTCTGCATATTTAATCCAACTATCAAGTCTCGGTAGAAGATTTCGAATAAATATGGTAGCAAGCTTCTCTTCAATTGTACCTTTGCCACCTAGAATTCTTGTCAATCCCGTACAATAAATGCACCGAAATTTTTCGATAATTTCAGAATATGAATGCTCTCCTTTTATGTATCTTTTAATTAAGGGAAAATCATCTTGTTCAGCAAAATAAGGTGTTCCAGTCATAATTACAACAGGGATACGTCTAAGGCTATTCTTGATTTTTTGAATAACCTTATTTCCATCATCTGGCTCTGAGCTGGTAAGTTTCATATCAACAATAACTCCATCAAAGTCTGATTGCTTCAATTTTTCTTCAGCTTCTTCGACTGTTTTACAAACTTCTAAGCAAACTTTGAATTCGGTATTATCGTTATTAAAGTCATCAACTGCGTTTTGACAAATTTTTATATCTTCTCTAGAATCTTCAACTAAAAGTAATTTGATATTATTCATTATTTATTCTCTACCTGCAATCGAAAATAAGCCCCTGTGTCAGACTGAAGTGCAGCCAATTTCAAGCCGCTTCGCTCAGCCGCCTCTCCAGCAATAGCTAACCCAATCCCCATTCCTGTTGGCTTTGTACTAAATTGAGGTTCGAAAATCGATCCATCCTCAATCAGACTTGCTTCTATTCCAGGGCCGGTATCGCGAAAATCAACATAGCTCAATTTATTATTTTCTGATATTATATCCACCAGAATTCTTCTATTGTTTAATGAGGATTTTTCTTTCAGCCAAAATATGCTATTGTCAATCAAATTAGTAAAAATAGCTTGAATATCCTGCTGCCAAGTTAAAAATTAAATCAGAGTTTCCATTTATTTCATACTGAATTTGATTATCCTTCATATCTTGGCGAAACACATCAAAACACCCCTGAATTTCTTTTTTTATTCTTAACTCTTGAGGAGAAACCCTTCTACCTGATGCTAAAGGATCTAATCGTTTAAACAGATCAGAGAGTACAGCTGCATTTAATTCAACACCTTTAGCAATATCGACAATTTCATCAATATTCTTTTTATTTCCAGTTTGCTGTAATTTTTGTTGAAACCTACTAATACGCGGCACTTCATTACGGAAGTAGTTTAATGGCCTTCGCCCCTCATGCATTACAACGGTGATAATTTTACCCAATGTGGCCTGCCCTTGATAAATAGCTATCGCACGACTAATGTTTTCTACACTTTTTTCTTTACTCTTTTCTTCATTAGTAATTAATTCAACAATTTCATCTGCAGCCTTTCCTTGTACTCCTTGGCTAATTAGTTTTATTCGTATTTTCTTTTTCAATTCATCTAAGAAAAAAGCTTCTCTAATCTTTTTCCACCTTAAGAGAAGATTTACTTAGGCCTGCTTTTCTTCTATAACTAAATCTACGCTCTTCTAACTTACCAATCACTTCTTTAGTAATTTC
>NZ_JABTBO010000011.1 GCF_014884965.1 Spirabiliibacterium mucosae
CTTGGTGATGCTCAACAACCCGCTGGAGAGCCTGGTGTCGCTCACGGTGATGATTTCCATCTTGCTGTTACTGCTCGGTGTGGCGAAACTGCTGGCCTCTTGGCGGCTGCGCCAAACGCCGTTTTTCGGCTTTGTGATGTTCTCCGGATTGCTGTCGCTTTTGATTTCGCTGGTGATTTTCGCCAACCTCGCCACCGCAGCGGCCACCTTGCTCGGCTTGCTGCTGGCGATTGAGCTTATCTCCAACGGCATTTCACTGCTCACCTATGCGGTGATTATCAAAAAAATGCAGTAATAAAAAAGTGCGGTTTGACCGCACTTTGCATTTTCAATTGTCGTTTTTCTTCTTGAGTTTCGCCCACATTTTATCTTCCTGCCCGCGCCAAAGGCGTTGGATATTGCCGTGGTGGCGATAAATCAGCAAGCAGCACACCAAGGCAACAGGGAAGGTGAACTCGGGCTTGAAAAAATAGACATAAAACGGCACGGCTAAAGCCGTGATGATGGCACTGAGGGATGAATAGCCGCTGAGCAAGAACACCACCAGCCAAGTGCCAAGCATAGAGCCGGCCACCGCCCAGCCGATCGGGGCAATCGCGCCAAAAGCAGTCGCCACGCCCTTGCCGCCGCGAAAATGGTAATAGAGCGGGAAAATGTGCCCCAAACACGCACCGAGCGCCACCATGCCCAGCTCAAATTGGCTAAGGCCGAGATAATACCCCGCCCACACCGGCAGCATGCCTTTGAGCATATCAAACACCAGCACAATCAGCGCAGGCCCTTTGCCACCGATGCGCAGCACATTGGTCGCGCCAGGGTTGTGCGATCCCGCGTCACGCGGGTCGGGTAACTTGAGCAAGCGGCAGACGATGATCGCACTCGAGATGGAGCCAATCAGGTAGGCAAAAAGCATATAGGCGAGAGCAAATAGGCTCATGATGTTCGTTCCCCATTAAAGAATTAGGTGCATTATACCTAATTTTAGTGGCATAATCTTAAAAAATGTTGATTAACGCAAAAATTGAGAAGAAAGATGAACGATCGTGTTGTGATTGAAGGCTTGCAGGTGCTCGCAACCATTGGGGTTTATGACTGGGAGCAAACGATTAAACAAAAGCTCATCATTGATGTCGAGATGGCGTGGGATTGCCAGCGCGCGGCGCAAAGTGACGATGTGGCCTTTTGCCTAAATTATGCGCAGGTGAGCGAATTGATTACGGATTACATCCAAACGCGCGCCTTTAAGTTGATTGAGCGCTTGGCCTATGAGTTGTGTGATAGGCTGCAAGCGGAGTTTGCCATCCCTGCCCTGCGCATCAAAGTGAGCAAGCCCAGCGCGGTGGCTAATGCCCGCAATGTGGCCGTGATTGTCACCCGCGGGCAGTTATAATAACTCCAGCAGCTCGTCGAGGCTGTCAATGGTCAGCGTGGGCAACACGCGGGCGTCTTGGGCATGAAACACATCTTGCGCCGGTACGCGCAACCACGCCGCTTGGCAGCCTGCATTAATCGCGCCGGCCACATCGGTGGTGAGGCTATCACCAACGTGCAAAATCTCCTCACAGCGCACATTAAAATGCGCCGCCGTGCGTGCAAACAACTCACCATGGGGCTTGGCGCGCCCGTGCTGGCCGCCGCGTAAATATAAACTAAAGTGCGGTAAGTTGATTTGATGCGGCACCAAATTGCCGTTGCTAATGGCCGCCAGCGGGAAGCGCTTAGCCAGGCGGTTTAAGGTTTTCACCACCTGCTCACTGGCGCTCACTTTATGCCGCCAAAGGACAAACTCCGCCATGCAATCCAGCACAATTTGCTGCTCACGCACGCCGCTGATGCCGTGGTGATTGAGCAGCGCGCGCATCGCCACAATCCGCCAGCGCACCACGTCTTCACACAGCTGTGCATTGCGCCGGCCAACGAGCTGCTTCCAGCTCACCCAATAGGCCGCGTCCAGCTCGGCGATCTCGCTTTTTTCCGCCAGCATGGTCAAAAAGGCCTGCTCGGCGGCGGCGATCACCGGCCCATTGTCATAAAGGGTGTCGTCAAGGTCAAAACTGAGCACCTTCACAGGTGACAAAGTGCGGTAAAATTGCATAGCTCCCCCTTGTGGCATTTTGATTAGCCTACCATAACTTGCGCGGCCAATAAAAGCCTCTTATTTGATATTGATTCTCAATTATCATAAGCGTAGGATAGCCTTATCAAAAGGAGGCATTATGACCACGCAATATCCATTTCTTACTAATCCTATTTCCGAAACTTTGCTGATTCCACTGTATATGCGTGCTCAGCAGACCTTAGTGCCCGATCCATTAATTCAAGATGAAAGTGCGGTCAAGCTGGTGCAAGCCATTGATTACGACTTCAGTAAGTTTGACGGCAAACCGAAAAGTGCGGTTGGCACCGCGCTGCGTGCGGCGTTTTTTGATGAAAAATGCCGTGAGTTCATCACGCAACACACCCACCCAATTATCGTCAACGTTGGCTGTGGGCTAGACGATCGCCGTGGGCGAATCGGGCCGCTGGCGCAAAATGCGCTTTTTTATGAGCTCGATGTGCCTGATGTGATTGCCGTGCGCGAGCAGCTGCTGCCTTGTGCGGAAAATCAGCACGTGATTGCCAGCTCGATGTTTGACACCCAGTGGATTGAAGAGCTTGCCAGCGCACACCCAAACGGGCATTTTTTGTTTGTGATTGAAGGAGTGCTGATGTATTTTGACGAGCAGCACCACCGTCAATTTTTCAGCCAAATTGCCGATCGCATCGAGCACGGTGAGTTTTTATTCGACATGAGCAGCGCATTTATGGCGCGCAACACACAAAAGCACGATGTGGTCAGCCAAATGCAGGCCAACTTCAAATTCGGCAGCGACGACGATCACATCGCCGAGCGTTGGCACCCGCGCTTGATGCATTTGCACACCACGCTCTTTCACCAGCTTAAAGGCTACCATCGCATGGGCTGGCTGGTGGCACTGATGATGCGCTTTGTGCCGAGATTCAAACGCGTGATGCTCTTGCTGCACTACAAACTTAAAAGTGCGGTGTAGCCCCAAAACAAAAGTGCGGTCAAACCTGACCGCACTTTGCTTATTTAGCTTTGGTGTTATTCCACATCTTTGGCTTTGTAGGTCGGGTTCATTAAGTTTTCTGGTGAGAGAATATCATCGAGTTGCTCTTCACTTAACAAGCCTTTTTCCAGCACCACCTCACGCACGCTGCGGCCCGTTTGGGCGCAGATTTTGCCGATCACATCACCATTGTGGTGGCCGATGAACGGGTTGAGGTAGGTGATGATGCCAATGGAGTTGAGCACGTAGTTTTCGCACACTTCTTTGTTGACGGTGATGCCGTCGACGCATTTGTCACGCAAGTTGACGCACGCATTGGCAAGCAAGGAGATGGTTTCAAACATCGCCTGGCCAATCACCGGCTCCATCACGTTGAGTTGCAGCTGCCCTGCTTCGGCCGCGAAAGTGACGGTCAAATCATTACCAAAGACTTTGAAGCACACTTGGTTGACCACCTCTGGCACCACAGGGTTAACTTTGGCTGGCATAATGGAGGAACCTGCTTGCAGCTCTGGCAAGTTGATTTCGTTCAAGCCTGCGCGCGGGCCGGAGGAGAGCAAACGCAAGTCGTTGCACACTTTAGACATTTTCACTGCGGTGCGTTTGAGCGCGCCGTGCATCATGACATATGCGCCGCAGTCGGAGGTGGCCTCAATCAAGTTTTTCGATGAAGTGCAAGGCAGGCCTGTCACTTCCGCCAAATAACGGGTGGCCAGCGCTGGATAGCCTTTTGGTGTGTTCACACCGGTGCCGATGGCGGTGGCGCCAAGGTTGACTTCAAGCAGCAATTGCGCGGTGCGCTCAAGGTTGGCGATTTCTTCTTCCAATAACACGGCAAAGGCTTCAAACTCTTGCCCCACGCTCATTGGCACGGCATCTTGCAATTGGGTGCGGCCCATTTTCATCACGTTGGCAAATTCTTTTGCTTTGTGCTCAAAGCCCTCTTGCAAATAGCGGATTTTTTCCACCAGCTCCATCAATGAGGTGTACACCGCAATGCGAAAGCCCGTTGGGTAGGCGTCATTGGTGGATTGGCTGGCGTTGACGTGATCCATCGGGTCGAGGTATTGGTACTCCCCTTTTTGATGGCCGAGAATTTCCAGCGCTAGGTTGGCGACCACTTCGTTGGTGTTCATGTTCACTGACGTGCCCGCGCCGCCTTGGTAAACGTCAGACGGGAATTGATCAAGGCATTTGCCCTCTTCAAGCACTTGGTCACAGGCTTTGACAATCGCCTCACCAACGGCTTTTGGGATCACTTTCAGCTCCATGTTGGCTTTGGCGGCGGCTTTTTTCACCATCACCATGCCACGCACAAAGGCAGGAATGTCGGAAATTTTCGCGCTGGAAATATTGAAATTTTCCACCGCACGCAAGGTGTGGATGCCCCAATAGACATCGGCTGGCACATCACGTTCACCTAATAAATCTTTTTCTTTTCTAAACGCTGTCATAACATCTCCTTTCGTTGGTTTGTACCTCGTTGTGGTTACCATTTTACGCAAAATCGCGCCGAGATCATTCGACATTAATTTATTTTATGCATTACTTTTTGTAATGAATCTTAGCCTTGAAAACCGCACTTTTGCCCCCATTTAATTGGCATTAGGCCACAAAGGAGCAAAGCATGCCCATTTTGATTTTTTTCGCGATTATCGCGCTTTATGTCTATCTTGAACTGACCTTGTTGGTGAGCATCGGCAGCGCCATTGGCGTGCTCCCGTTGCTGCTGTTGTTGCTGCTCTCCTCGCTGGTGGGGCTGTTTTTAATCCGTATGCGCGGCTGGTATACCATGATGAAACTCCAGCAACAACTGCGCGCAGGCGAAATCCCCTCTCGCAGTTTGTTCCAAGGCGCGATTTGGATCACCGCCGGCGTGCTGTTTTTCATCCCGGGCTTTTTAAGCGACATTTTTGCTATTCTTTTGCTCTTGCCCACCACCAGCCTATTGCTTGAGCGCTGGCTGATTAAGCGCGTGAAAGGCTTTGCCTTTGTGCAGCGGTTTGGCCACTTTAAGCGCCAAGGGCAAAGCAATAACGCCGCTGACGACACGGTATTTGAGGCGGAATACGCCAAAAAGGCCGATGACGACCGCACTTTGAAATAATTTTTATTTTCCCCCTTGAAAGACGCTCGCGCTGCCCATATAAAAGTGAGTATCAAAATTGGCGCGCGGGCGCCTTGTGTTTTTAACCTCAGAAGGAGTTTTAAATGAATATTCGTCCATTACATGATCGCGTGATTATCAAACGTGAAGAAGTTGAAACTAAATCCGCTGGCGGCATTGTGCTGACAGGCTCTGCGGCGACAAAATCGACTCGCGGCAAAGTGCTGGCAGTGGGCAAAGGCCGCATTTTAGAAAACGGCCAAGTTCAACCGCTCGATGTAAAAGTTGGCGACACTGTGATTTTTAATGAAGGCTATAGCGTGAAAGCAGAAAAAATCGACGGCGAAGAGGTGTTGATTTTGTCTGAAAACGACGTTTTGGCAATCGTAGAATAATAAAACTCAACGAAAAAAGGATTACTGATTATGGCAGCAAAAGACGTAAAATTCGGCAACGACGCACGCATTAAAATGTTAGATGGCGTGAATGTATTGGCTAACGCCGTGAAAGTCACTTTAGGCCCGAAAGGCCGCAACGTGGTGCTAGACAAATCATTTGGCGCACCAACCATCACCAAAGATGGTGTGTCTGTGGCGCGTGAAATTGAATTGGAAGATAAATTTGAAAACATGGGCGCCCAAATGGTGAAAGAAGTGGCCTCCAAAGCCAACGACGCTGCAGGCGACGGCACCACCACCGCGACTGTGCTGGCACAAGCGATTGTGACTGAAGGCTTGAAAGCGGTGGCCGCAGGCATGAACCCAATGGATCTCAAACGCGGCATCGACAAAGCTGTGAGCGCAGGGGTGGAAGAGCTGAAAAAACTCTCTGTGCCGTGTGCTGATTCTAAAGCGATCGAACAAGTGGGCACTATCTCTGCCAACTCGGATAACACCGTGGGCAAATTGATTGCCCAAGCAATGGACAAAGTTGGCAAAGAAGGCGTGATTACCGTGGAAGACGGCAGCGGCTTAGAAGATGAACTGAGCGTGGTAGAAGGGATGCAATTTGACCGTGGCTACCTCTCGCCTTATTTCATCAACAAACCCGAAACCGGCAGCATGGAGCTCGACAACCCATACATTTTGTTGGTAGATAAAAAAATCTCCAACATCCGTGAATTACTCCCTGTGTTAGAAGCCGTTGCTAAAGCAGGCAAACCGCTCTTTATCGTAGCCGAAGACGTGGAAGGTGAAGCGCTGGCAACTTTGGTGGTCAACACCATGCGTGGCATCGTGAAAGTCGCTGCGGTGAAAGCACCAGGCTTTGGTGACCGCCGCAAAGCGATGTTGCAAGATATCGCCATCCTCACCGCAGGTACTGTGATTTCTGAAGAAATCGGCATGGAATTGGACAAAGCCACATTGGCAGAGCTTGGCCAAGCCAAACGCGTTGTGATCACCAAAGACAACACCACCATCATTGATGGCATTGGTGAGCAAGATCAAATCAGCGCACGCGTGGCGCAAATTCGCCAACAAATCGAGGAATCCACCTCCGATTACGACCGTGAAAAACTGCAAGAGCGTGTTGCAAAACTCGCCGGCGGTGTGGCCGTCATTAAAGTGGGTGCCGCAACCGAAGTGGAAATGAAAGAGAAAAAAGCCCGCGTTGAAGACGCCCTGCACGCTACCCGCGCTGCGGTGGAAGAAGGCGTAGTAGCCGGCGGTGGTGTGGCGTTGATTCGCGTGGCCAGCGAACTGGCTGATCTCACCGGCGACAACGAAGAGCAAAACGTGGGCATTAAACTCGCGCTGCGCGCGATGGAAGCGCCACTGCGTCAAATCGTGACCAACGCGGGTGAAGAAGCCTCAGTGGTGGCTCGCAACGTGAAAGACGGCAAAGGCAACTACGGCTACAACGCCGCGACAGAAGAATACGGCGACATGGTGGAAATGGGTATCCTGGACCCAACCAAAGTGACCCGTTCAGCGTTGCAATTTGCTGCCTCTATCGCAGGCTTGATGATCACCACCGAATGCATGGTGACCGAGCTGCCTAAAGCCGACGCGCCTGACATGGGTGCTGCGGGCATGGGTGGCATGGGCGGCATGGGTGGCATGATGTAACCCATCCCCACGTTTCAGACCGCACTTTGATTAAAGTGCGGTTTTTTTTCAACTCAAAATTGAGGATGATTATGAACAATATATTGGTGTTGAAAACCTCCGTCAACGGCGAGAAGAGTTTTTCAAACAAGGTGGTGGACGCCATTGTGGCGAAAGCCAAAGCCACCTCGCCTGATGTGACGATCACCGAACGTGACTTAAACCAGCACGGCGTGCCCGTGCTCACTGCAGAAACGGCGGCCGCCATTCGCGCAGGTTTAAGTGAAAGTGCGGTGCAGCAACAGGCCATCGCCTTGGCCGACACGCTCATCAGCGAGCTGAAAAACGCTGATCACATCATCATTGGCCTGCCGCGATACAACTTCACCGCGCCGGCGAGCTTTAAGGCGTATGTGGATTACATCGCCCGCCCGCGCGTGACCTTTCGCTACGGCGTCAACGGCCCTGAAGGCCTGCTGCCCGATGTGGGCGTGACCGTGGTGATTGCCAGCGGCGGCAGCTACGCCGGCCAGCCTTATGACTTTATGACGGGCTGGGTGAAACAAGTACTCGGCTTTGTCGGGCTCGTTAATGTCAATGTGATTCACGTTGAAAACACCGCCATGGCGGGCGAACAAGCCCTAGCCCAAGCCTATGAAGCTGTTGATAAGCTGTTTTAACCGCACGTTTGAAAACAAAACCGCACTTTGACTAAAGTGCGGTTTTTTATATTTATGCTGCTTCACCTTCGGCGGGCCGGCGTGGCCAAACGGCGGCTTGGCCAGCCAAATGACGATAAACAGCGACAAGAAAATGAGTGCCGAGAGCCAGAACACTTCATTCGCGCCGAGAATAAACCCTTGGCCAGTGATGAGGCGTGCGAGGTACATGCCAATTTGCGTGTCGTTCATGCCCAAATGGTGCATCTGCTCATAAAATAGTTGAGAGTTGATGTTATACGGCGAGATAAACTCCGTGAGCTGGGCGTGGTGGAGCGCCTCGCGGCGATACCACAAAAAGGTGGTCAGCGAGGTGCCAACCGAACCTGCTAGGGTGCGCAAAAAGTTGAATAAACTCGACGCCGAGGCCATTTTCTCTGGCGGAATTTCAGACAGCGTGATGGTGGTCAGTGGCATGAAAAAGCACGCCACCGCCAAGCCTTGCACAAATTGCGGCAACGCCACGTCCATAAAGGTCATGTTCGGCTCAAAAGTCACCGCGCGCCAGTAGAAGGTGGCGGCGTAAACAAAAAAGCTCAAGGTGACCAACAGCCGCATATCGATTTTCGCGCCGTATTTACCAATAATCGGCGAGAGCAAAATCGGCAAAATGCCCACAGGCGCGGCCGCCAGCCCCGCCCAGGTGGCGGTGTAGCCAAACACATTTTGCAACAGCAATGGAATAAGCACCACCGAGCCGATATACACCAAAAAGGCCAAACTGGTGCTCAAGCAGCCAATGGTGAAATTGCGCGATTTAAACAGCGAAATGTCGACCACCGGGTTGTCGTCGGTCAGCTCCCAAATGATAAGTGCGGTCAAGCCAATGGCGGAGATAATGCTCAGCACCACGATTTCAGTGGAATTGAACCAATCTTGTTCGCGGCCTTGGTCGAGCATCAGCTGCAAGCAGCCCACGCCCAAAATCAGCAACACCAGCCCGACGGCATCCACCGGTTGCTGCACAATCTCGCTTTCGCGCTTGCCAATGGTTTTCCACGACATCGCCACCACCGCCAGCCCAATCGGCACGTTGATGAAGAAGATCCAGCCCCAATGGAGGTTGTCACTGATCCAGCCACCCAAAATTGGGCCGAAAATCGGCGCCACCACCACCGTCATGGACCAAAACGCCAGCGCCATGCCGCGCCGTTCTGGCGGGTAGTTATTGAGTAGCAGACTTTGCGACAGCGGAATAATTGGCCCGGCCGCCAGCCCTTGCATAATGCGGCAAAAAATCAGCATGCCCAAACTGTGCGAAATGCCACACAGCCACGAGAACAGCACAAAAAGTGCGGTCGCGATCAAAAATAACCGCACTTCACCAATGCGTTTGGCCAGCCAGCCGGTGATCGGGATCGCCACCGCATTGGCCACCCCAAAGGAGGTGATAACCCAAGTGCCTTGGCTAATCGAGGCACCGAGATCGCCGGCAATGGTCGGGATAGCCACATTCGCGATGGTGGAATCCAGCACCTGCATAAATGTCGCCAAGGCCAGCGCCAAGGTGAGGATGACCAACGCGCCGCCTTTCAGCGGTGGATATGTCTTTTGCATGGCGCGTCCTATTGCTGTGCGTTGTCACGAATGATGCGTTGAATTAACGCGTCCGCCTCTTGCTGATTGTAATTAAGCGTGTCGGTGGCAAAGAGCGGTTCGCCTGAACTCACGGCGGCTAAATTGTCCCCTTCGCGCTCGGCGGTGTGCACCTCCACTTTGGCGGAAAGGCCAATGCGCAGTGGGTGTTTTTCAAGCTGCTCAGGCTCCAGCGCGATGCGCACAGGCACCCGTTGCACCACTTTGATCCAATTCCCCGTTGCATTTTGCGCTGGCAGCAGAGAGAACGCGCTGCCTGTGCCTGGCTCAATGCCCACCACGCGGCCGTCAAACTCAATGTCGCCATACATATCAAAATAGAGCTTCACGCTTTGACCTACGCGCATCTCTTTTAGCTGCGTTTCTTTAAAGTTGGCGTCCACCCACACCTCTTTGGTTGGGATGATCGCCATCAGCGGCGTGCCAACAGCTGCCATAGCGCCCACTTGTGCGCTGCGGCGTGCCACATGGCCACTGACCGGGGCAACCACTTGGGTGCGTTGCAAATCGAGCCACGCTTTGCGCAGTGCCACAGCGGCTTGCTGCACACTCGGTTGCGATGGCAAATCGCTCTCACCCAACAACGCTTTGGTCGCCGCGAGTTGATCTTGCGCGGCTTTCAGCCCAGCGCGAGCAGCGGTGGCGTTGTCTTTAGCGTGTTGCAAAGCCTCTTTGGCGATGGCGCCACTTTTGCCTAACGCCACGCGGCGGTCAAGGTCGGCTTGTGCTTGGTTGTAGGCAATTTGCTTGGCCTCAACCATCGATTTAAGTTGTGAAACTTGAAACCGCAACTGCCCGATTTGGCGCACGGCACTGGCTAAATTGGCCTTAGCTTGTTCAAAAGCCAGCTTGGCGTTGGTGTCGTCCAAGGTGAGCAACACATCACCTGCGGCAACATAATCGGTGTTTTCATAATTGATGCTGGCGATGTTGCCTGGCACTTGGGCGGAGACCATTACTTGGTTGCCGTTCACGTAAGCATCTTCCGTTTCTTCATAACCTTTGAGGAAGAAAACCAATAAGCAAAGCTGGCAATGGCAATCACAATCAGCACCAGCACAAAAATGCTCAGGGCTTTTTTGCGTTTGCGGCTTTTGCTGGTTTTGGTTTTGCCTGGCTGGGCGTTTGGCTCTTGCTCAGGCACAGTTGGAGTGTTTGACATAGGTTTACCTTTTATTATTGTTGTTTTATGCAACGCCAACGTTATTGGCTAATTTATGCAAAATGGCATAAAGCTGCTCAATTTCTTGTGGGCTTAAGCCTTCAAACGCGGCGTTGATATTCTCCCACTGCTTTGGCAGGCGGGCGTTGATGAACTCATGCCCCTCTTCGGTGAGCTTGAGTAAAAAGCAGCGGCGATCGGTTGGGCTCATCACCCGCTCAATCCAGCCACGCTCGACTAAATCATCGGAAATGCGCGTGGCGTTGGTGCGCGATGAGCCTAAAATTTCGCTCAGTTTTGACGGCTGAATGGTGTAATCCGGCTGGGTGAACAGCACGGCCAGCGCCATAAACAAAGTATCATTAAGCCCCCACTGTTTGAGCAATTTGTTGCGATGCTCCAAATAGCCATTGACGGTGTGCATCATCAAGCGGATGGTGAGGACTTTTTCAATCGGCATATCCGTTTCTGATTGAGCACACTGTTTTATTGAATTCTCAATATCGGAAAAATTAATCATCGGTGTATCTCCTTCAATCAATACGCACTTAATTATAAACGCGATAATAATAACTAAAGTTACTATAAAAGTAAATAATCTTTCAGAGATTCCGTTTGAGCGCCCGCACATGCTGGCGAAAAATGCTGCAAATACCTCAAAAGCGTGAAATAGTTGTTAAATTTTTGCGAACAAGATCAACTTTTCACAAAAAGGTAATTTACTAAAATTTATCCGTTGCTATTGTATAGATGCAATGAAAGCAACTCGTAATCAAATCAACTAAAGGATCGCCTTATGAAATTGAAGAAAAATCTACTTAGCGTACTCGTTTCGGCAACCGCACTTGGTGCTGTATTCTCCTCAAACGCCTTTGCCGCAGAACCTATTGTGATTAAATTCTCTCACGTGGTGGCAGATGAAACCCCGAAAGGCCAAGGCGCATTACTGTTTAAAAAAATGGCTGAAGAAAAATTCCCAGGCCAGGTTAAAGTTGAAGTCTATTCCAACTCCTCACTCTACGGTGACGGCAAAGAGATGGAAGCATTATTGCTAAACAACGTGCAAATGCTCGCGCCATCACTGGCGAAATTTGACAAATATACGCCAAAAATCCAATTGTTCGATTTGCCGTTCTTGTTTGACGACATTGAAGCAGTGCAACGCTTTGAAAAAAGCGACGCGGGCAAAAGCTTGCTTGAAAGCATGAAAGACAAAGGCATCACCGGCCTTGGCTACTGGAACAATGACCTTAAACAACTCTCTGCCAACAAAAAATTGGTGGTGCCAAAAGATGCGCGTGGTTTGAAATTCCGTGTACAAAACTCTGAAGTGCTTGATGCGCAGTTCAAACAACTCCACGCGGTGCCACGCAAAATGGCCTTTGGTGAAATGTATCAAGGCTTGCAAACCGGTGTGGTGAACGGGGCGGAAAACCCATACTCCAACATCTATTCGCAAAAAATCAACGAGGTGCAAAAATACATCACCGAGTCCAACCACGGCTTGCTCTCTTACATGGTTATCGTGAACACCAAATTCTGGGACGGCTTGCCTGATGATGTGCGCAAAGGCTTGAGTGAAATCATGGAAACCGTCAGCGACAGCGTGAATAAAAAATCCCATGAGTTTAACCTCGCGGATAAAAAACGCATCCAAGAAGCGGGCACCACTGAAATCATCACCCTCACACCTGAGCAACGCAAAGAGTGGCGTGACGCGATGCGCCCAGTTTGGAAAAAATTTGAAGGCGCGATCGGTGCTGATTTAATCCAAGCAGCGGAAGCATCAAACAATAAATAATCCAACTATAAAAGTGCGGTTCGACCGCACTTTGTCCTACCTTGAGAAGGCATAGTTATGCAGTGGTTTAATTACTTTTGGGGAAAATTAGAAGAATTTATGATCGCAACTTCACTGGCGGCCATGACGCTGGTGACGTTCAGCTATGTAATGTTCAACAATCTCTACACGCCGTTTTATGATCTCGCTGACGCATTCCCCTCGCTGGAAGGCATTTTTTTGCCGATTGGTGATTTTTGCATCACCGTGGCACAAGAGATGACCTGGAGCGTGGCACTGACCAAATTGCTCTTTGCGATGTTGATCTTTTTTGGCGCCTCTTATGGTGTGCGCACCGCCGGCCACATCGGCGTGGATGCCATCGTGAAAAAATTCTCAACACCGGTGCAGCGCGTGGTGAGCATCATCGCCTGTGCGGCCTGTTTGATTTATGCAGGGCTCATCACCTACGCCAGCTATGAATGGGTCAAAGCGCTATTGATTGCCAACGTCGGCGCCGACGATTTGCATGATTTCGGCATTCAACTATGGCACATCGGGCTTATCATTCCAATCGGTTATGGCATGATTTTTGCACGCTTTTTAGAAATTTTTGTTCGCATCTTGCAAGGTAAACAAAACGACCTTGGCCTCGCCGATGAGGCAAAAGACGCCGTGAAATTGCAAGAAGAGCATCATTAAGGAGCGGTTATGACGATTTTATTTTATTCGCCTGTTTATTTATTTTAATGCTCATTGGCGTGCCGATTGCCGTCGCGCTCGGGCTTTCAGGCTCATTAACCATTATTTTCTTCAGTCAAGACACCTTAAGCTCGGTGGCCATCAAACTGTTTGAAACCTCTGAGCACTACACCTTGCTGGCCATCCCGTTCTTCTTGCTTGCAGGTGCGTTTATGACCACCGGCGGCGTGGCGCGGCGTTTGATTGACTTTGCTAACGCCACCGTGGGGCATATTCGCGGCGGCTTGGCGATCGCCTCAGTGCTCTCGTGTATGCTCTTCGCGGCCTTGTCAGGCTCCAGCCCAGCCACCGTGGCCGCAGTCGGCTCGATTGCGATTGCCGGCATGGTGCGCTCTGGCTACCCGAAAGAGTTCGGCACTGGGATTGTGTGTAACGCCGGTACACTGGGGATCTTGATCCCGCCATCGGTGGTGATGGTGGTGTATGCCGCTGCAACGGAAACCTCCGTTGGCCGCTTGTTTATGGCCGGCGTAGTGCCAGGCTTGTTGCTCGGTGGCGCATTGATGATCGGCATTTATCTGGTCGCACGCATCAAAAAATTGCCAGCGCTGCCACGCGCCAGTGTGCGTGAGTGGTTCTCCTCCGCGCGCAAAGCGCTGTGGGGCTTGATTTTGATGGTGATTATCTTAGGCGGGATTTACAGCGGTGCCTTCACCCCAACGGAAGCAGCGGCGGTGGCAGCGGTGTACTCGTTCTTTGTCGCGGTGTTTGTGTATAAAGACATCAAACTGCGCGAGTGCCCGAAAGTGTTGCTGGAAGCCGGCAAGCTGAGCATTATGCTGATGTTTATCATCGCCAACGCCATGCTCTTTGCCCACGTGCTCACCACCGAGCAAATCCCGCAGCAATTGACCAACCTTGTGGTGGAAATGGACTTGCAAGCGTGGCAATTCCTGATTGTGGTCAACATCATTTTGCTGATGGCGGGCGCGTTCATGGAGCCGTCTGCCATCATCTTGATTTTGGTGCCAATCCTCTTCCCAATCGCCACCCAATTGGGCATCGACCCAATCCACTTGGGTGTGATCATGGTGGTGAACATGGAAATTGGTATGATCACCCCACCGGTGGGCTTGAACCTGTTTGTCTCTTCTGCCATCACAGGCTTGACCTTGCCACAGGTGATCAAAGCTGCCATGCCGTGGCTGCTGCTGATGCTGACCTTCTTGATCGCGATAACCTACATCCCAGCCATCTCACTGGCCTTGCCAAACTGGATTGGCGCGATGTAGCCCTGCCCAGACACAAAAACCGCACTTTAAAGTGCGGTTTTTTTCTGCCCATATTGGCGCTTGTACTGCTCTCCCCACTGAGCCAGCTGCGCAAGAATTGGCGCCAATGTTAACCCTAATGACGTGAGCTCATATTCCACTCTCGGCGGCACTTCTGGGTAAACTGTGCGGCTAACCAAGCCATGCTCTTCCATCAGCCTTAAATTCGCGGTCAATACTTTTTGCGTGATGTTGCCAACCGATCGCTTGAGCTCACTTGAGCGTAATTTGCCATTCATCAAATCGCGCAAAATGAGCACTTGCCATTTGTTACCAATAAACAAAAGTGCGGTTTCAACCGGGCAATCTGGTAAATTTTTCATAAAAAATTCTCGATAACATACTGATTATTAAATAAAGATACAAAAGGTCACTATATGACTTTAAAGTGCGTACTTCTTTTTAATTTTGTATTCACCTATGATAATCATCACCTGATTCACAAACAAGAGGAAATCATCATGAAAATTGCAATTTTAGCCGCTAACGGCAAAGCAGGCCGAGCTATCTTACAAGAAGCAGTCAACCGTGGGCATGACGTTTGCGCATTCTCCCGCCAGCCAATCACGCTTGAGAATATTACGTTTGCACACCAACAACGTGATATTTTTGATCTCACGACTGACGACTTCAAACCCTTCGATGTCGTGATAGACGCCTTCGGCGTATTCCAAAGTGAGCTCCTCGATGGCCACACAACCCATTTGGTGCATCTTGCTCAACAATTATCAGGGTTGGAGACGCAACTGGCTGTAGTGGGTGGTGCGGGGAGTTTGTATTTGGATGAGCAACATCAAACACAACTTAAAGACAGCCCAACATTCCCAGCCGAGTTTGCGCCACTGGCAACAGCACAAGGGGCAGGCTTGACCCGATTGCGCACATTCAGTGCTGTCAATTGGCTCTACTTAAGCCCTGCTGCTGATTTTCAAGCCGATGGTGAGCGCACTGGGCAGTATCAGCTTGCCGGTGAACGATTCACCGTTAATGACAAGCAACAAAGCACTATCAGTTATGCTGACTATGCTATTGCCATGCTCGATTTGGTTGAGCAAAAGCGCTATGTCCGTCAACGTTTAAGCGTGCTCGCGCCATAATGGAAAACCGCACTTTAACGTGCGGTTTTTATTGCTGTTGTTTTTCAAGCCAAGCTTTGGCTTTGTTTTTTAGCTCTTGGCCAAGCCCTTTGTCTAACCGCACTTTGTATTGCAGCGCGCCACATGGGCCGAAAAGTGACAGCGGCAAGGCGAGGTTTTCAAACTCTGCGCGGCGTGCGTTGAGTTTAAGCTCAAACACACATTGGTGGGTGTCTAAATTCACTTTGCCCGCGCCGTTGAGGGCGAAAATGGCGTTGCTCCCTTGCATTTTGCGGAAATAGAGCTCATCGCCACGCCAATCTAGGCTGACATCCAGCTGCTCAAGCGGCAGCTGTTTTTCACTGAGTTTGTCGGCGTTGTAGTACTTCACGGGCACATATTGGCCGAGAATATCAAGCAAGTTCAAGCTATTGGCGCTGGCATCACGGATTTGCAGCTGCATCTGCCCTTGCAGTGGGGTGCGCGCTTGGCGCTCAATGCGCCCTTCAAGCTGCGCGCGGCCTTGCACAATCACTGGGCGGTCGAAAAAGGTAAACCACGGCGCGAGATCCAAATTCTCCCCCGAGAGTTCACTGACCACGCGCTCACCCTCGCTGTGCTCACGCAGCAGCAATTTGCCTGCGTGTTGATAAAGCGCCACTTCAAGGCGTGTTGCGCCTGCTTGGCGGGCGGGCACGTTGACCACCGCTTTGTCGATCGGCATTTGGTTGAGCGCACCTTGGCGCATGAACAGTTGCAGCGCTTTGTCTTGAAACGCCACACTCAGCTCACGCGCCTCTAGCGCAAAAGATTTAAGGGTTTCGCGATAACTCGCGCGGCTTAGGCGGAACACGCCTTGGTGGATTTTCACACCATTGTTAAAGCGCTGCAGCCAGCCACTGAGCGCGATGGGGTTTTCGCCGTAGTAGCCTTGCAGTTGCACCTTGCCAAAAGCGTAGTTTTTGGGGTCAATTTCATCAATGTGTAATCGGATTTGCTCGGCTTGCACATCGCCGTGCTGCCACCATTGGCCGTGGGTGACCAGCACCTCGCTGATGGTGTCTTGCAGTGTGAAAAGCCGCCACCAGTCAATGCGCAGCGCCACAAGGCCGGCGCGAAGTTGGTGCTCGTCAAGCTGATAGCGCACATTGGCGATGCGCAGTTCAGGCGCTGGCCACACGCCAAAACTCAGCTCACCAAAGGTGAAATTGGGCACTTGGCTTAGGCGCGCGGCCAAGTTGGCTTTGGCTTGTTGCAGCTGGCTAAAGCCCAAATAGCCAAGCCCTGCCAGCGCCAGCACGCCAAGCGCGCCATAAAGCTTGCCACGGCTCACGCTTTGTCCTCATCAATGCGGCTGGCCACCGCACTTTGCTGATTTTTGTATTTTGCATTCGGGCGATGATTATACGGCCGCGCCGCCGCGCCGCTGAGAATTTCAAAACTCAAGGCGCCAATCACCATTTTCGGGCGCAGCGCCAGCGGCAGCTTGCCCGAGTTGTAGAACTCGAGCACAATTTTGCCCTCCCAGCCTGGGTCAATGCGATGGGCGGTGACGTGCACCATCAAGCCAAGGCGGGCAAGCGACGAGCGGCCATCAAGCCAGCCGATCACATTCGCTGGCAATCTTACCGATTCATAAGTAGTCGCCAGCGCCAGCACACCTGGGTGGAGGAAAAAGGCCTCATCATCTTGCAAGATAATTTCATCGCTCATCACGCTTTCCAGCTGGCGAGAAACCGCCTCTTTTGGGCCACTGAGGTCAATATAAGGCGCGCTGTAATCCCGAAACACGCGAAACGAATGCCCCAAGCGCACGTCCACCGTAGCGCCGTTGATTTTGTCATTGCCTGGGCGCGGTTCGAGCCCAATGGTGCCGTTGTCTAAATAGGCCTCAATGTCCGTGTCGCATAATCTCATCGCCCACTCCTATTTCAAAATTTGCAAAATTTGCGCTTTGAGCATATTGATTGCAATGCGGTTTTTGCCGCCGCGGGGCACAATCACATCCGCAAACTGCTTTGACGGCTGGATAAATTGCAAAAACATCGGGCGCACCGTTTTGCGGTATTGCGACACCACCGATTCCATCGAGCGGCCACGCTCTTGCATATCGCGCTGCAAACGGCGGATAAAGCAAATATCCAGCGGCGCATCGACAAAAATAGACGTGCTGATTTCATTACGAATACGCTCATCGGTGAGCAGCAAAATGCCCTCGAGAATAATGATCCGCTTTGGTTTGAAGGTGTGGGTTTTGTCGGTGCGGGTGTGCTCAACGTAGTCGTATTCTGGCACCTCAATCGCGTATCCTGCTTTAAGCTGTTGCAAATGGTGCACCAATAAGTCGTGATCCATCGAGCTTGGGTGGTCGTAGTTGGTTTGAATCCGCTGCTCAAAGGTCAAATGGCTTTGGTCTTTGTAGTAGGAATCTTCACTGATAATGCCAATTTGGTCGTCGCCGCCAAACTCTTCACACAGCTCTTTGTGAATGGTAGAGGCGATCAAGCTTTTGCCCGAGGCCGAGGCGCCCGCAATGGCGATAATAACAGGTTTGTGAGGCATGGTTGAATCGGTCATAATGGTTTCCTGCGTACGTTTTGCAAATTATAGCAAGTTTCACCCTTAGGCAAAAGCGCGATAAACTTTGAACTTGCTGCTTTGCGCCAGCACCTCTACGCGCCCAAAGGCACGCGCAAGCATATCGGGGTAAGGCAAAAAGGCATTGGCTACCAGGCGCAGCTCGCCGCCTGAATATAAATGCGCTTTGCTTTGCGCAATCAGCCGCTCGCTGGCGGCATAGGCGGTGTCTATCCCATCATGAAACGGCGGGTTGGAGATGATGAGATTAAATTTGCCCTCAATCTGCGAGAACACATCACTGGCCACCACCTCGCCATGCAGGCCGTTCTCCGCCAAGGTGCGCTGGCTGGAGGCAATTGCCATGGCGTGAATGTCGCTTTGCAGTAGCTCAATGGCGGGGTTTTTCTGCTTGATATATGCGCCAATCACGCCCGCTCCGCAGCCCACGTCCAACACGCGCCCTTTGACCGCACTTTGCAATGTGGAAAGTAAAAGTGCGGTGCCCGCGTCCAATTCCCCCGCGCTGAACACCCCGGGCAGGGCGCAGACGCGCAAGCCTTCAAGGCTGGCGGGCGCATAACAGCGCCAGTGCTCCTCGGCTGAAAACTCCGGCACTCGCTCAAGGGTGAAATGATAAAGCCCGCAGCGGCGTGCGGAGTCAATTTTTTGAATCGATCCAAACGGTGCCAGCAGGCTTTCCACCGAGCGCACACCAGCGCGATTTTCCCCGACAATCAGTGCGCGTTGGCCCACAGGTGCCAGGCTGAGCAATTGCAGCAGCTCAAAGCGCACTTCTTGCTTGTTTTTGCCCCAATAATAGATCAATAAATCCGCCTGCCAGTCGCTCGGCTGGCCGAACTGGGCATTATCCAAAGTGCGGTTTTGTGCGAGGTAATCAAAATAAAAACTGCTGAGCGACACCGCACTTTGAGCGCTGAGCTGCGCCGGCAGGCTGTCGCGCACAACGCCGGCAAAATGGAGCGAACGGCCTGCGAGTAAATCTCGCTGGCGGGTGAGCACTTGGCTTTCAACACTTAACACTACAAATCCTATTCTTTATACGCTAAAATGGCGCCATTATAGCGCATTCTCGCAAAACTTACATTCAAGGGGCACTATGTCACGCCAGCAGCAACTTTTGGCTCAAATGGGCATCACCACCTGGCAAATCCGCCGCCCGCAGGTGTTTCAAGGGGCGAGTTTGCTGCAACTCGGCGCGCAGGTGAAATTGCTGATTATCCAGCCTCACGCCCAGCTGCCCCACCCGCTGTTTGGTGACATTTTACGCGCGCTGAACATTCGCGCTGAGCACTGCCACGTGGCCAGCCCCGAGCAACTGCCGCGCATTGCCTGTCAGCACCCGATTTCCCTCTGGTTTGTCGGCACGCCTGCCGTTGCGCCGAAATTCAACGCTCAATGCGTCACTAGCCAACTGAGCCTGCCTGATTGGGCACAGCTGAAAGCCAGCGCGCAGGCCAAGCGTGCGCTGTGGCACGATTTGCAAGCCAGCCCACTGCTTAAAGCGCAAGCCGATGACCATTAGCCCCGTTACGCAGGCGGATTTCACCGCACTTTATGCCATTGAATGCGCCGCCCACGCCGTGCCGTGGTCATATGGCACACTGTGCAATAACCAAGGCGAGCGTTATTGCAATTTAAAAATCACCCACCAAGGCCACATTGCCGGCTTTGCTATCTGCCAAGTGGTGCTCGATGAAGCAACTCTGTTTAACCTCGCCATCGCGCCAGAGTATCAACGCCAAGGCTTAGGCAAAGCGTTGTTAAGCGCGCTGATGGAGAGCCTGCGCGCGCAAGGCGTGGCCACACTTTGGCTTGAGGTGCGCCAGTCCAACCAGCGCGCCCAGCGCCTTTACGACACGCTTGGGTTTAATGAAGTTAGCCTGCGCAAAAACTACTACCCAACCCCCGACGGCGGGCGTGAACACGCCGTGATCATGGCCGCCTATTTATAAAAAACCGCACTTTTAAAAAGTGCGGTCAGCTTAGTTGGCTTTTTTCAAAAATTCTGATTTCAACATCATGCTCACGCCGTCGATTTTGCAATCCACGTTGTGATCGCCGTCTACCAGGCGGATGTTTTTCGCTTTGCTGCCCTTTTTCAGCACCATCGACGAGCCTTTGACTTTGAGATCTTTGACCAAAATCACGCTGTCGCCGTCGCTGAGCACATTGCCGTTGGCGTCTTTCACAATCAAGGCATCGTCATCGATTGGCGCCTCATCGGGATGCCATTCAAAGCCGCAGCTTGGGCAAACGAGGTGCACACCGTCGCTGTAAACGTATTCGCCCTGACATTGTGGGCAGTTAGGTAAAGTTTCCATATCACTCCTTAAAAAAAACGCACTGCCAACGCAGTGCGTTTCAACACCAAAGTGCGGTTACGCCACCACACCAAATTTTCTTTCACAAAGGCTTCAAAGTCAGTGCAGCCGCCGATTGGTTGCTCGTCGACAAAAATTTGTGGCACGGTTTCAACCGGTTTGCCAACGGATTTGGACAAATCTGCTTTGCTGATGCCTTCCGCAATGATGTCGATATAACGATAGCTGAAATCTTCTTGGCTTTTTTCCAATTTTTCAGCCAATTCTTTTGCGCGCACGCAATATGGGCAGCCTGGGCGACCAAAAATAACAACAAACATACTAGCTCCTTAAAAAGTGATTTAAACCGCTTTATTTTAACTGAAATTGGCTTAAAATCGAAAAGTTTTTTCCCATCGCCGTAATTGGTGTAACATATCAGCCAAACTAAACCGATGTAACAAAAAAGATGAAATTATTAATGCTCTGCCGCGAGCCGCGTCTTTACAGCTGCCAGCGCCTGCTTGAGGCGGCAGAAAGTGGCGGCCATCAATTAGACATTTTAGACCCCAACCGCTTTGCGTTGAAAATCGAAGGCGAGCAGGTTCATTTTTATTATCAAGCCAAATACAAATCCCCCGCTTTGCCCTTGGGCGACTATGACGCGGTGATCCCACGCTTTGGCGCCAGCAGCACCAAAATGGGCTGCGCTGTGCTCCACCATTTTCAAGCCAAAGGCGTGCCCTGCCTTAACAGTGCGCAGGCGTTTTTAAACGCGCGCGACAAATGGCACAGCTTGTTGCTGCTGCAACAGCACAACATCCCCGTGCCCAACAGCTTGCTCGCGGGTCTTGAATTTGAAGGCAAATTGGCGCTGGATTTCATCCAAAGCCCAACGATTTTGAAAACCCTCTCCGGCGCGCAAGGCATTGGCGTGATGCTGGCAGAGAAAAAGCAAAGTGCGGTCAGCATTTTAGAAACTCTCAACGGCGCCAATATCCCAACGCTGTTGCAAGATTTTATCAGCGAGGCGCAAAGTGCGGATTTGCGCTGTTTTGTGATCGACAATCGCATTGTCGCCAGCATGCAGCGCAGCGGGCAAGAGGGCGAATTTCGCGCCAATGCCCACCGCGGCGGGCAAGCCTGCGAGGTGGCGCTCACAGCTCAAGAGCGCGAGATTGCCCTGCGCGCGGCCAGTGTGCTCGGCCTTGATGTGGCGGGGGTGGATTTGATTCGCTCTGCCAACGGCCCATTGGTGCTAGAAGTCAACGCCAGCCCTGGGCTTGAAACCATCGAGCGGGTAAGCAAAATCGACATTGCATTGCAAATGATCATCGCACTGGAAAAACGCGTGGCACAAAAAGGCGATTAAGCCCACACTTTTGACTTGCGCACATTGCAGCGCGGGTGAAAATTGAGTAAGGTTAAAACAAAAAGGATAGCATTATGATTATTTATCTTCACGGATTTGACTCTAGCAGCCCAGGCAATCATGAAAAAATCATGCAATTGAAATTCATTGACCCCGATGTGCGCTTTGTCAATTACAGCACACTCCACCCGCGCCACGATATGCAATTTTTGCTCAACGAGGTGCATAAATTAGTGACCGAAAGCCAAGACGAATCCCCACTGATTTGCGGCGTGGGCCTTGGCGGCTACTGGGCGGAGCGCATTGGCTTTTTGTGCAACATCAAACAAGCGCTGTTCAACCCCAACCTCTACCCGCAAGAAAATATGCAAGGCAAAATCGACCGCCCTGAAGAGTACGAAGACATCAAAACCAAATGCGTGAGCCAATTTCGCGAGAAAAACCGCCACAACTGCATCGTCTTCCTCTCCACTCACGACGGCGTGCTCGACTCCAACCGCACATTTGAAGCGCTCTCGCCCTACTACCCTATCGTGTGGGACGAACACGAAACCCACAAATTCGCCAAAATCTCGCAACACCTTCAACGCATCGCGAAGTTCAAAAAAGGCGAAGACTAAAACACAAAGTGCGGTTAAACCGCACTTTTATTTTTGATAAAGCTCTAACGGTAGGTTGTCGGGGTCTTTGAAAAAGGTGTAGGCGCGCGCGGTGATTGGGTCGATGCGGATGGGTTCGCAGGCAATGCCGTGCTCGCTAAGATAATTGACCGCACTTTCGATGTCATCAACGCCAAAGGCGAGGTGGCGCAAGCCGCAAGCTTCGGGTTGTGTTGGCCGCGCGGGTGGTGCTGGGAAGGAGAATAGCTCAATTTGCACGCCGTCGGCCAAGGCCAGATCAAGCTTGTAGCTGTCGCGCTCGGCGCGGTAGGTTTCATGAATAATGCGCGCACCTAAAACATCGGTGTAAAACACTTTAGATTTGGCGTAGTTAGAGGCGATGATGGCAATATGGTGAACGCTGAGCTGCAACGCCATTAATTCACCACGCGGCGCGCTTGAGAATAGTGCCGTGCCCAGTAGCCACTTTCAATCGAGCTGGTGGTCACACCTTGGCTGGTGCTGGCGTGAATGAAATCGCCGTTGCCGATGTATATGCCGACATGGCGGTTGCGGCGGAAGAAGATGAGATCGCCAGGTTGCAAATCCGCCTTGTTGATGCGCTTGCCAACATAGCGCTGCTCGGAGGTGGTGCGCGGCAGGGCGACGCCAAACACGTTGGCAAAGGCGCGCGAGACAAACGCCGAGCAGTCAATGCCGCGCTTGGTGTTGCCGCCTAGGCGGTAACGCACACCGGCCCATTTGCGATAAAAATTTTGCAGCTGCAAAAACTCCATAAAATCGCCTTTGGCAGACATGTTCGCGGGGGTGTTGGTGCGGTATTGCACACTTTGCGTGCCTTGTTGCACACTGGTGCACGCGCTTGCGAGCATGATCGTGAAGGCAATCGTCAGCCATTTTTGCCACATGGTTGGAGTCTCTTTCAGTTGGGGGTTGCAAATTTTTGCTATTGTATACTATTTCACCCGCCCCTGCCAGCCTCAACCGCACTTTTATTGCGCCAAGCTGCGCAGCCAGGCAATTTCCGCCGCCCAATTGTCAGGCTCAATGGTTTCTAAAATCAACGGCATATCATCAAAGTGCGGTTGGTTCATAATGTAGTCAAACACCGCGGTGCCCAACAGCCCTTGTTGCAGGCAGTGATGGCGGTCAACGCGGCTGCCCAATGCTGTTTTGCTGCCGTTGAGGTGCATCCCGCGCAGGTATTTAAACCCGACAATGCGGTCAAATTCAGCAAACACTTGCGCGCAGCCCTCCGGCGTTGAAATATCATAGCCACTGGCGAATAAATGGCAGGTGTCTAAACACACGCCCACGCGGGATTTGTCTTCAACCCCGGCGATGATCTCGGCTAAATGCTCGAACTGGCAGCCCACATTTGAGCCTTGGCCTGCGGTGTTTTCAATCACCGCCACCACATCATCCACACGCGCATGTGCCCAGTTGATGGACGCCGCCACCGTGGCAAGACAGGCCTGCTCGCTGATTTGGCGCAAGTGGCTGCCAGGGTGAAAGTTGAGCAGCGTTAGACCCAGTTGCTGGCAGCGTTGCATTTCATCCAAAAACGCCTGGCGAGATTTTTCCAGCGCAGCGCGCTCGGGGTGGCCTAAATTAATCAAATAACTGTCGTGGGGCAGCACGTGGCGTGGGCTGATGTTGGCCTCGGCCAAGCGCACTTTGAACGCGTTAATGCTTTGCTCACTCAACGGCTTGGCGACCCACTGGCGCTGATTTTTGGTAAACAGCGCAAAGGCATTGGCACCAATGGCCTGCGCGTTGCTCACCGCGTTTTCTACCCCGCCTGCTGCGCTGACATGCGCGCCGATGTATTTCATAAGCGTCCTTAACTGTGTGGCTAAAGATGTGATACTATCAAAAATCATCACCTCAACCAAGATAAGGACCCGTTAATGAACGATTTTTCCATGCTCACTCGCCTTTTTGGCAATCTGTTTTATCGCGCCCCGCAAGATGAGGTGCTCACCGGCGTATTTGACTGGCTCAAACAAGGCCAGCTGACCGCACTTTGGGCACTGGGCGTTGATGCACAAAGCCAACAAGCACTAAACCGCCTTGAGCAACTTGACCGCGCGCAAATGCAACGTGATTTTGAACGCCTTTTTGCGCAAGATGGCGCCGTTTCGGTGAAGATCAGTGATTATAACGACACACTCGCTGACTTTATGCAATTTCGCGCTGAGCGTGGCCTACCCGCGCTTGCCGAGCCTGACCACGTGGCGCATTTGCTGCTGAGCAGCTCGTGGATTGAAGATAATCTCGACAGCCTCAGCGCCCAGCAGCAGCTTTTTGCAGACTTTTTGCTACCGACTATGAAGGCCTTTTTAGGCCAAGTGGAGGCGCACGATCAAAGTGCTTATCAAGCTCTCGCACAACTGTGCCGTGAAGCCTTGAGCGCAATGGCTGATGAGTTGGAAGAAGAGGCGCAAAGTGCGGTTTAAACCGCACTTTCGAGTTTGGCTTGGCAGGCAATGCTGCGTTTGAGCGGCACGATGAGGTTTGAAATCATCAACAACTGCTGGCTGATGACTTTGTCTTGCTGCACGGCTTTGTGGGTTTCTTCACTCTCGAGCGTGTGTGCCAAGCGCGCTTGAATGCCCTCTACTTTGGCTTGCAACTCGCTTTCGTCAAGGGTTTGAATCTGCTCGAGCAGGTCAATCAGCTGGCGTGAAGCGGGGTAAAGATCAAGCAGGAAATATTTGTCATCGCCACGTTGGCTCATGGTAAAGCGCAGCGCCCCGAGAGAAGAAATATAACCCAGCATGCCATAATTTTCTTTCAAAATTTGAAAGCCATTTTGCAAATAGAGCTTGTATTTTTGCGGTTCGCTGTTCATATCCGCAATCACAGTGCTCAGCTCTGCCGCACTTTTGTTCGCCGCCAGGCGCACGCTGCGGTAATTAACGTGATTTTGCTCACCAAAGAGCAATTGCGTCATCACATAGAGCAAATAACGCGCGTTGTTTTTGATACTTAGGCCAATCAAGCGGCCAATTTTCATGTATTTCCAATCCGGCCACAGATACGAGACCGCGACGCCTGCGATAATCGCGCCCACGACGGTGTCGATCATGCGCGGCCACATGGCGGCATAAATATCAAAGCCTGAGATGTCAAAGCTGATCAACACCTGAATGGTGATAAAGCAGGTGGAAAAGCTGTAGTTATTGTTTTTAAAGAAGAAAAACAGCGTGCTGCTGGCCACCAATAGCCCCAATTTGGCGGCTAACGTGGCGGTGAAAAACGGGATCAGCGAGCCGATCAACACGCCTGCGAGCGTGCCGATAATCCGCTCGCGCAGGCGCTTTTTGGTGGCGGAATAGTTCGGCTGGCAGACAAACACCGCCGTGAGCAAAATCCAATAGCCACGTTCGAGATCGATATTCACCACAATCAAGCTACAAGCCAGCACCACGATCGACAGCCGCACGGCGTGGCGGAAAAGTTGCGATTCAAAGGTGAGGTTGTTTTTCAGCGCCACCCACATTTCACGCAGGCTGCGGATTTTGTCCATGTTGATCACATGGCTGTAGCTGTCTTGGATTTGGTCGTCGTTTTTGCCCAAAAAGAGAATTTGCCATTGAATGGAGCTGAGGTTGTCCATCACGGTGGCGAGGTTGTTGCGCTGGGCGTTGTGCGGGTTTTGCTGCTCAAATAATGCAAACGATTGTTTCAAGCCCGCAGCCGCGCGCGCCAACCGCACTTTAGGCGTATATTGGGTTTGGCGCAAAATCGCGTGGGCAATGTTGCGGCACGCATCGGCTTGCAGCTCGATCATGCGTTGAATGCGGAATAACAATGCGTTGTTTTGCAAGTCGCTGACCAATTTGGCGTAATCAAAATGCGACGAGCTGGCACGCTCTAAAATATCTTGCGCGGCGTAATAGTAGCGAATCAACTTGGCCGTTTTGCTTTGGGTATGCTGCCGCCCAAGGCGAACAAACAGCGATTGCTGGCACACGCTGAACGCCACAATCACCTTGCCGTTGAGCCGTGCGAGTTCAAGCTGCAAGGTTTCAATGTCGTCAGGATTATCGGGGTCGAAAAAATTCGCCTTGCCGTCGAGGTAATCCGCCAGCGCCAAAAAGGCATCCGCCAAGCTTTCATCAACTTTGTAGCGCGGAAAGAAGAGATACACCACGATGGTCACTAGGCTGTAAAGCAAAGTGCCGGTGATGATCATAAACGGGTTGAGATACCACGGCGTTTCAGGCAAATAAGTCAGCGCGGTGTAGAGCGCCACCGCCAGCGTGCCGAAGGCAATGGTGCTGTAGCGTTGGCCAAAGGCGCCCATCATCACCAGCATAAAAGTAAACGGGGTTATCATCATCGAATAAAGCAACGGATCGCTCAGCGCATACTGCGCGCCAAAAGTGCACAGCGTGAAGGCGATGAGCGTGATAATGATGTTTTGCAGCTTGCCGGTAAGGTTGTGGTCTAAATCCACCAAGGCGGCGGCGATGATGCCGAGCACAAACGGCATGGCACCGGTTGAAATATCAAACCAATAGATAAAAATCGAGGCGAGATTCAACGCGATGAAAACAGGAATCACCGAGATGATTTTGTTATTCAGCCAGCCGAGCTTTCTCACACCGCCCCCTGCTTACTTGCGTGCGCTGAATTGATCGCGCGCTTGTTGCAGTTTGATGTTTTCAGCCACGTCGCTGTCGACCACGCGCATGCCCACTGGGAAGAGCGCAATGCTCGCCAATTTGAAATGCGCAATCCCGCTTGGGATGCCGATGATAGTCAAACATTGGGCGATGCCAGTGAAGATATGCATTAAACACAGCCACCAGCCGAATACGATAAACCACACAATGTTGAGCACCCCGCCGATGCCGTTACCAATGGTGCTGGTCGGCTCGAGGTATTTGACATGCACAATTTGGTGGCCAAACGGCACCAGCGCCATTTTGGTGATTTCCCAACAGCTGCGGGTGTATGGGATGGTGATCACCAAGCAGACGCTCAACACGGTGGCAAACAGCCAGCCGATCACGGTGCCAAAGCCAAAAAAGACAAAATTGAAAATATTAAGCAATAGATTCATAGCACACTCCTTATGCTTGGGTACGCGCGGCGATGTAGCCGGCGTAATCTGGGATATCAATGGCCAACGCTTGGCTAAAGTGCGGTGACGAAATCAAAAAATCCGCCGTGGCCGCGTTGGTCGCAACTGGGATATTCCACACGGTGGAAATGCGCAGCAGCGCCTTCACGTCTGGGTCATGGGGCACAGCGTTGAGCGGATCCCAAAAAAAGATCAGCAAATCAATCTCGCCTTCGGCGATTTTAGCCCCCAGTTGCTGGTCGCCACCCATCGGGCCACTTAAAAGTGCGGTCACCTCAAGGCCGGTTTTTTCTGTGATCAGCCGCCCGGTTGTGCCTGTGCCCCACAAATTGTGCTGCGCCAGCGCGCGCTGATGCGTCAAGCACCATTGCACTAACAAACTTTTGCAGTGGTCGTGCGCCACCAGTGCGATATTTTTGCGAGCCTGTAAGGTTCGTTGAATACGATTCATCTCCACCCCCATAAAAAAAGCGAGCACAGGCTCACTTTTTTACGCTAACAGTTAAATTAGTGTTTTTTAGCCCAGTTCAAGAAGCGTTTTTGGGTTTCTTTGTCCGCTTGTTGGAACCAGTATTGCAATTGCTGCTCGGCGACGTTTTCGCCTTGCACAGTCACTTTGCCTTTTTGCGCTTTGCCCACGCCAGACATGCCCGCCATCACAGGCATATTCGCGGTTGCAAAGCCCGCAACGGCGGCTTTTTTGCCGCTGGAGTTATAATTGCTTAAGTTTTCTTGCAAATTGCGCCCTGGGAACAAGCCTTCTTGGTCAAGCAGCTCTTGCTCGCTGGCAATCGCTTGGCCTGATTGGCTGACCACGCTCACTTTCGGGTTGCGGTCAAAGCGGTTGGCGGCATCGTCTGTGCCGAGGGTTTCGGCTTTGATCACCACGTTTTCTTGGCCGGTTTTGAATTTAACCACAATCGGGGAGGATTCATACAAACGGCGGTCTGAGCCCACGCGCACGATCTCTTCCACTTTCACCACCGCTTGGTGCACGGCGTTGTCGGAGGCGTTGACGCTTTTATCTTTTTGGAAAAGCCCTTTGCTGATTTTTTGCCCATCAAAGGCCAGCAAGGTGACGTTAGATGACGTAGAAATGTCTGCTGCAACCGCACTTGCACCTGTTGCAAGGGCAACCACTGCTAACGCTAATCGGGTTAATTTCATAATGTTTCCTCAATGATTAACAAATTAAACGCCTTGAACAAAATCCAAGCCGATAAACCTTTGACTATCCTATGCTAAATCATTATAAAATTAAATAGAAATCAGCAAAAATTAGGAGAAAATATGATATTAACCACACAATTTACCGTTTTTGGGCGGGTGCAAGGGGTGGGTTTCGTTATTTCACCTGGCAAAAGGCCTCTCAATTAGGCCTGACTGGCACGGTGCGCAACCTCCACGATGGCAGCGTGTTGATTATCGCCCGCGGTGAAAAGGCGCAAATCGACGCGCTCAAAACTTGGCTTGAGGACGGCGGGCCACGCTCAGCACGGGTTGAAAACGTACTTGCGCAGCCCTTTGATGGTGAGTTTGCCTACAACGAATTTAAGATAACTTAGCCTGCGCGCGCAAGGCGCGTTGTTGCGCGTGGGTTTTGAGCGCGCGAATGCAAAGTGCGGTCACAAATAGCAGTGATTGCACCAGCACGATGGTCGGGCCAGTGGCCGCATCAAGATGGTAGCTGAGCAAAGTGCCGATAAACGTTGAAAACACCGACACGCCAATGGCAATCAGCAGCATGTGATCAAAACGCTTGGTCAAGCAAAATGCAGTGATGCCCGGAGCAATCAGCAGTGCCACCACCAAAATCACCCCCACCACTTGCATCGCGGCAATGATGGTCAGCGCCAGCAACGTGAGCAGCGCATAATGGAGCAATTTCACCGGCAAGCCGACAATTTTGGCCTGCACAGGGTCAAAGCAATAGAGCAGGAAATCTTTGCGCTTGCTTAAAATCACCGCGCTGGTGAAGAGTGAAATCACCAAAATCAAGATGAACTCTTGCTTCGGCACGCCGAGCAGGTTGCCAAACAAAATGTGCAGCAAGTGTTGGTCGGTTTCTACTTTTACGAACAAAATCAAGCCAAAAGCAAACATGCCTGAAAACACAATGCCCATTACGGTGTCTTCTTTCAGCCGTGAGTTGTGCTTGAGATACCCCGTGAACACGGCGCACAATATGCCTGAGACAAACGCACCGAGTGCCAACGGCACGCCGAGCACAAACGCCAGCACAATGCCTGGCAGCACTGCGTGCGAGATGGCATCACCCATCAGCGACCAGCCCTTGAGCACCAAATAGCACGACAGCAGCGCGCAAACAAAGGCGACCAAAAGTGCGGTTACGAGCGCTTGTTGCATAAACGGAAAAGACAGCGGTTCATAAAACCAGTTGAAAATGGCCTCAAGCATTGGCTTTCCCCTTTACTCTGCGCTGTGTCACCAGCCCATATTTGGGTGAGAACAAAAACGCCAACAAAAATAGGCAAGTTTGCAAAAACACAATCAAGCCGCCAGTGGCACCGTTGAAAAAGTAACTAGCATAGGCGCCGACCGCACTTGTACTCACGCCGAGCGCCACGGCAATGGCAATCAGCCGCGGGAAGCGGTCCGTCAACAAATAGGCCGTCGCGCCCGGGGTGATCACCATCGCGATCACCAAAATCGCACCCACAGTTTGCAATGCCGCCACCACGCAGGCACTGAGCAGCGTGAAAAACAGCACTTTTAACCGAATCGGCGAAATGCCCACCGACACCGCGTGGCTTTCATCAAAAAACACCAGCAGCAAATCTTTCCAAAACAGCAGCAAAAACAGTAAGCTCACCGCGATGATGATGCCGACTTGGATGATGTCGTTGTCATCAATCCCCAAAATATTGCCCAGTACGATGGATTGCACGTTCACCGAGGTGGGGTTGAGGGATACGATAAACAGCCCGAGTGCGAAAAAGGTCGAGAAGATAAAACCGATGATGGCGTCTTCACGCAATTTGGTGATGGCTTTCACCCACAAAATCGCCAGCGCCGCCAGCAATCCTGAGATAAACGCGCCGATAGCATAGGGCAACGCGAGCGCATAGGCAATCGCCACCCCTGGCACCACCGCGTGGGAGAGCGCATCACCGATGAGCGACCAGCCTTTGAGCATTAAATAGCACGATAAAAACGCGCACACGCCGCCCACCAGGCTGCTGACCACAATGGCTTTGGTCATGTATTCGTAGTGAAACGGCTCAAGGAGGAGATCCAACATGGTTATTTGCCTTTTGACCGCACTTTGGGTGATTTAGGTGGCAGCTCTTGGCCATCTTCGCCGTAGAACACCAGCGCGTGCTCGTCGTCGGTTAACACCGTCAAGGCGCGTTTGTCTTCATCGTCATGCAAATCAGGACCAGCCAGCGTCAAGTGACGCAGCACGCCACCGAAGGCGCGCTCAAGATTGCGCTGGGTAAACGTACTTTCTGTGTCGCCTTTGGCAATCAACGTGCGGTTGATCATCACCACTTGATCGCAAAAGTGCGGTACGCTCCCCAAGTTGTGGGTGGAAACCAAAATCAAATGCCCTTCCGCGCGCAGTGCGCCAAGCAGGTCAATAATGGCGTTTTCGGTTTTCACATCCACGCCCGTAAACGGCTCATCGAGCAAGATAATACGGCTTTCTTGCGCTAATGCGCGGGCGAGGAACACGCGCTTTTTCTGCCCGCCGGAGAGCTCGCCGATTTGGCGGTCTTTGAGGTGGCTGATATCCACCCGCGCCATGGCTTGCTCCACTTTGGCTTTGTCGTTGGCTGATGGCCGGCGCAAAAAGCCCATGTAGCCGTAGCGGCCCATCATCACCACGTCATAAACAGAGACAGGGAATTGCCAGTCCACCTCTTCGGTTTGCGGCACATACGAAACGAGATTTTGCTTCAACGCCGTTTTCACCGGCATATCACACAAACGCACCGAGCCGGTCAACGGTTTGACCAGCCCCATAATGCTTTTAAACAGTGTTGACTTACCGCTGCCGTTGACACCCACCAAGGCGCAGGTGGTGCCTGCGCCGAGGGTGAATGACACATCATAAAGTGCGGTATGCCCATTGTTGTAGCGCACTGCGAGGTTGTCTACAACAATGCTTGGCGTAACTTGCCCCATTTATTTTTCAAATCCTTTCACAATCGTTGACACGGTGGTGTTCAACAAGTCTAAGTAGGTTGGCACTGGGCCGTCTTTGGTGGAAAGTGAATCCACATACAACACGCCGCCGTATTTCGCGCCACTTTCTTTCGCCACTTGTTTGGCTGGCTTGTCAGACACGGTGCTTTCGCTGAACACAACGGGGATGTGTTTGGCGCGCACTTGTTCAATCAAATGACGCACTTGTTGCGGTGTGCCCTCTTCGTCGGCGTTGATTGGCCACAGATAAAGCTCATTGAAGCCGTAATCTTTTGCCAAGTAGCTAAAGGCGCCTTCGCTGGTGACTAAATAGCGTTTATCCGCAGGCACTTTTTCGAGTTTTTCACGCAGGGGCGCGTCCATCGCTTTGACTTTTTCGGCGTAGGCTTGCGCATTTTTGTGATAAGTTTCCGCGTTCGCTGGGTCATATTTGCTCAGCGCTTTTTCAATGTTGTCGATATACACCAGCGCGTTTTTGGTTGACATCCACGCGTGCGGATTTGGTTTGCCAGTGTACGGGCCTTCGTAAATTGACATCGGCTCAATACCTTCTGTCACCACCACTGATGGCACGTTTTTCACATTGGATAAAAAGCGTTCAAACCAGCGCTCAAGGTTCATGCCATTATACAACACCAAATCTGCCGATTGCGCTTTGACAATGTCTTTTGGCGTTGGTTGATAGTCGTGGATTTCCGCCCCCGGTTTGGTGATGGATTCCACCGTGGCTTTGTCACCTGCCACGTTTTGCGCAATATCTTGGATAATGGTGAACGTGGTGAGCACTTTCAGTTCCTTGGCGTGCACAGAAAGTGCGGTCAAGGTTAAGGCAGACGCCAACAAGATGGCTTTTTTCAGTTGCATAATAGCTCCTTTTTTGTGTGGTTATTGGTCATGGGCGCTATCATAACCAAATTTTCACAAAATTGCAAATGATAATTATTCTTATTTATAAGCATTTCGCTGGCTTCGGCAAGCCTGCCAATTTGCTTGCCTGCTTGGCAGGCCCCTGCGGGAAAAGGCGCTGCAAATAACGGCTGTTGCCCTTTTCTGGGCCAAATTTCTCCGCCATTGCTTTCACCAGCATACGAATGGCAGGCGAGGTGCCAAATTCGGCATAAAACCCACGCACAAAGTGAATCACCTCCCAGTGCGCCTCATTGAGCACAATGCCCTCGCGCTCGGCAATCACTTGCGCCACCGCTTCGCTCCAGTCGTCTCGATTGAGTAGGTAGCCCTCTTTGTCTGTTTGTAGTTCCATATTGACCGCACTTTTCATGTGATAAAAGTATGCCCCTAATCAGGGGCATCATCAATCGGGTTTCAGCAATAACTGCTATTGCTTTAATCTCTCGCTGCTGAGAGCAAGTTCAACAAGCTGATGAACAAGTTATACAACGACACATAAATGCTGATGGTCGCGCGGATGTAGTTGGTTTCACCACCGTGGATGATGTTGCTGGTTTCATACAAAATCGCCCCGGTTGAGAACAACACAAACATCGCGCTCAGCGCCAAGTGTAACCCTTGGAAGTTGAAGAACAGGCTGGCAATCACGCCCACCACCAGTACGATAAAGAGCGCAAACAGCATGCCGCTTAAAAACGACATATCTTTTTTGGTGGTCAACACATAAGCTGAACAGGCAAAGAACACCGCCGCTGTGCCGGCAAAGGCAAGCACCACCACATCACCCAAGCCGTTGCCGACATAGACGTTTAAAATCGGGCCTAAGGTGTAGCCGAGGAAGCCGGTGAAGGCAAAGGTGGAGAGAATCCCCCACGCGCTGTTAGCCAAGCGGTGAGTTAAAAACAATAAGCCATAAAAACCCACCAGCATCACAATCAGGCCAGGGTAAGGCAAGTTCATGCTCATGGAAATGTACGCGGTGAACGCAGAGAAGGCGACGCTCAACGCCAAGAGGAAATAAGTGTTGCGTAAAACTTTGTTGCTCGCCAACACAGAATCATGGGTGCGAACATCGGTTACGATACGTGGTTGCATTCAATTTCTCCTTTCGTCAATCACGTTTTAAAGGTAGCGACAATGGTGAAAAATGTCAATCATTATCGCAAGTTAAAATAGATAAAGCTCGCCATTCGCCCTGTTGGATTGGCGCGGCGATAGGAAAAAAAGCGCGCATCATTGACAGTACAAAATTCGCCGCCGCGGATCTCGCGCAAACCGCACTTTTGCAGCCGCTGGCGCGCGAGCTGATAAATATCGGCGAAAAACTTGCCTTGCTCGTTTTCGTCATTGACAAACGCGCTGGCCGCTTGGGCGTCGGCTTTGATAAACGCCTCGCGCACCTCTTCGCCAACCTGAAAGGCCGATTTGCCAATCGCTGGGCCAAGGTAGGCCACGATTTCCTCTGCAGGGCTGGCAAATTGCGCCACGGTGTTTTCTAACACGCCGTTGCACAGCCCGCGCCAGCCTGCGTGAGCGGCGGCCACCTCTCGCCCACTTTTGGCCGCAAACAGCACCGGCAGGCAATCAGCGGTGAGCACTGCACAAACCACGCCCGATTCATTGGTGTACGCCGCATCGGCATTGGGCGTGCCCTCGCATGGCAAGCGGGCCACCTCGGTGGTGTGGGTTTGGTTTAAAAACTGCGGCATCTGCGGCAAGTTGGCCAGTTGAACCAGCAAAGTGCGGTTTTGCTCGACCGCACTTTGATCATCACCCACATGGCCGGCCAAATTAAAGCCGTCAAAAGGCGCTTGGCTGACGCCACCTAGGCGGGTGGTGATGCCGGCGTGAACGCCTGAAATCGTAAAATCGACGTTTAACAGCATATTAATACTCCAAGTCTTCTTTGTGTAACTCGTAGTCAGCTTTGAGTGCTTCCACCAACTGCACAAAATCCTCTGGCAGCGGCGCAAACCACTCCATCGCCTCACCTGTGATCGGGTGCTCAAGGCGCAGCATCACCGCGTGCAGCGCTTGGCGCTTGAAATTGCGCAGCACGGCCAAAAAGTCCTCGCTGGCGTTTTTCGGCGGGCGCGGGCGGCCTCCGTAAACAGGGTCACCGAGCAGTGGGTGAGCAATGTGTGCCATGTGTACGCGGATTTGGTGCGTGCGCCCCGTTTCTAAACGCAGGCGCAGGCGGGTGTAATTACGAAAGCGCGCCATAATACGGTAATGCGTCACCGCCGGCTTACCCATCGGGTGCACCGCCATTTGTGTGCGCTTGGTGGCGTGGCGCGCCATTGGCTCGTCCACCGTGCCGCCTTTGGTCATGATGCCAAAAGCAATCGCCTCATATTCCCGCGTGATTTTGCGCTTTTGCAGCGCGCTGACTAAGCGCGTTTGTGCAGGGATGGTTTTCGCCACCACCATCAACCCGGTGGTGTCTTTATCCAAGCGGTGAATAATCCCCGCTCGCGGCACTTGCGCAATCGGCGGGTAGTGATACAACAGCGCGTTAAGCACCGTGCCATCAGGATTGCCCGCACCCGGGTGAACCACCAAGCCTGCAGGCTTGTTGATCACAATCAAATCGTCGTCTTCATAGACAATATCCAGCGAGATATTTTGCGGCACAAAACGGTTTTCATCTTCCACCTGCACGCGCACCACAATGCGCTCGTCGCCCATCATTTTTTCCCGCGGCTTGTTCACCACCACGCCGTTGACGCTCACCAAATCCTGCTCAATCCAGGTTTTAATGCGTGAGCGGGAATAATCTGGCAGCTTTTCGGCCAGCACTTGGTCAAGGCGCAGCCCCAGCTGCTGTGGGTCAAGCTCAACGGTGAGTTCTAATTCTTTTGTCATAATTTTGTGATTTCACTTAATTCTAATTTGCTTATTTGCCAATGATCGTTACAATACTAAATCATACAATGTGTTGTCCAATATTGTAGCGGAAGTTTGCCTGTGTAGTAACCTTTTGCCGACAAAACGCACGTTTAATTTCATTAAGATAGTAGGATCGATTTATGCATAAATTAAACTCCATTGCGCTCGCGCTTGTGACCGCACTTGCCATTACCGGCTGCTCAAGCAGCGACAAAAAAGTGGAAGAAGGCAGCGTTGAGCAACTCTATGCCAAAGCCAACACCTATTTGCAAGACGAAAACTACACGCAAGCCATCCGCTATTTCGACGCGGTGGACAGCCGCTACCCGTTTGGGGCCTATTCTGAACAAGCGCAATTGAGCCTGATTTATGCCAACTACAAAGCCAGTGAATACACCATCGCGCTGGCCGATGCCGAGCGCTTTTTGCGTATGCACTCCACCAGCCAGCATTTGGACTTTGTGCTCTATGTCGCGGGCTTGATTAACTCTGAGCTTGGCCGCCACTTTATGCTCGACACCTTCGGCGCCGACCAAGCCTTGCGTGACCCGCTGCCAATGACCAACGCGATGAACAACTTCAACACGCTGGTGCAAAACTTCCCGAACAGCCGCTACGCCGCGGACGCCAAAGCGCGCATTTTGTATTTGCATAATGCTCTTGCCCGCCATGAGCTGCACGTTGCTGAGTTTTATTTCAAACGCGACGCCCATGTGGCGGTGGTCAACCGTGTGCTCGGCCTGGTCGATCACTACCCTGACACCCAAGCGATGTATCAAGCGCTGCCGTTGCTGGAAAAATCCTACCAGGCCATGAACCTGCCAGCGCCCGCCAAACAAATTGAAACCTTGATTGCGCAAAACAAAGACAAAACCTTCCCGAAAATCCCTGTGCCTGAACGCGACGTGGATTTGCAAGTACCCAACGTGCTCGCCCCTGCCGCGCAGCAATAAAATGCAAAGTGCGGTCAGGGAAACCGCACTTTGAGCGACAAAAAAACCGCACTTTTAAAAGTGCGGTTTTTGTTTGCCTGATTATTATGGCATTAAGGGTTCGCTGTCAGCGCCCTCTTTTTCAATTTTCGGTGGCAACATGTGCTCGCGGCTTAGGCCAATGTCAAACGCCAAGGCGATGGCGATATAGATAGAGGAATAGGTCCCAAAGCCGATACCGATCAACAATGCCAGCGAGAAGTTGTGAATGCTCGGGCCGCCGAAGATAAACAGCGCCAGCACCACAATCAAGGTGGTAAAGGAGGTCATCAAGGTGCGCGATAAGGTTTGCGTTAACGAGATATTGATGATCTCTTCGGTTTCCGTGCGGCGAATTTTACGGAAGTTCTCCCGCACGCGGTCAAACACTACGATCGAGTCGTTGAGTGAGTAACCGATTACCGACAAAATCGCGGCCACGAAAGTCAAGTCCACCTCGATTTGCAGCATCGCAAACACCCCGAGGGTGACAATCACATCGTGCGCCAGCGCCAAAATCGCCCCTGTGGCCAAGCGCCATTCAAAGCGGAAGCTAACATAGGCCAGCAGCATAATCAACGTGGCCAAGGTGGCGTAAATGGCGGCGTCGGTAAGCTCTTTACCCACGTTCGGGCCGACATATTCAACACTGTGTACGGTGATTTGGCCGTCGAGATCTTTGAGCACGTCGATGACTTTGGTGCCAATTTTGGTGTCGCCTTCGGCGGTGGATAGGCGAATCATCACATCGCGCGTGCCACCTGAGGCCTGCACAATGGCGCTGCCAAAGCCGTTTTCAGCCAAGGTTGACCGCACTTTAGGCAAATCCGCTGGCTGCGAGAAGGAGGTTTCAATCACCGTACCGCCAGTGAAATCCAGCCCCCAGTTGAAGCCTTTGGACACGATAAAAAATAACGAGACCGCCACCACCAGCACAGAAAAGACATAGCCGATAAGACGGAATTTCATAAATGGGATTAGCCGACGGGCCAGTTTCACACTGCCTTCGGTTTCGTTGCGTTTTGCTCTCACCATGGCCGGCTCCTAAATTGACAACTTGTTGATGCGTTTGCCGCCGTAGAGGAAGTTCACGATCGCGCGTGTTCCTGTAATGGCAGTAAACATGGAAATCGCCACACCCAACGAGAGCGTGATAGCAAAGCCTTTCACCGGCCCAGTGCCCACCGCATACAGGATAAGTGCGGTCAAGATGGTGGTTAAGTTGGCATCAAAAATGCTTGAAAACGCGCCTTTGTAACCCTCATCAATGGCTTGTTGCACGGTGCGGCCATTGCGGATTTCTTCTTTGATCCTCTCAAAGATCAGCACGTTGGCGTCCACCGACATCCCAACGGCGAGCACGATCCCCGCAATCCCTGGCATGGTCAATGTCGCCCCAGGCAACAGTGACATCACCCCGATGAGCAACACAATGTTGAGCACTAGCGCCACATCGGCAATCAAGCCGAATTTGCGGTAAACCACCACCATAAACAGCACCACGATCGCCAAGCCCCAAATGCTGGCATCCATCCCTTGGGCGATGTTTTGTTTACCCAGTGACGGGCCGATGGTGCGCTCTTCCACAATTTGGATTGGCGCAATCAAGGCCCCTGCGCGCAGCAGCACGGAGAGGTTGAGTGCCTCCGCTGGGCTGTCGATGCCCGAGATGCGGAAATGGTTGCCTAAGCGGTCTTGAATGGTGGCGATGTTGATCACTTCATCGTGTTTTTCCAAAATCGGATGGCCTTTGTCGTCCACTTTGCCGCTGTCTTTATATTCGCTGTAAAGGGTCGCCATTGGCTTGCCGATGGCATCGCGCGTGGCGGCCGCCATCATGTTGCCGCCTTCACTGTCGAGTGAAATATTCACCTCTGGGCGGCCGGTGTTGCCGTCGCTGCCTGAGGTGGCACCAGTGATGTGTTCACCGCCTAAAATCACGCGGCGATACAGCACCACAGGGTTGCCGTTGCGGTCGAGTTTGACCTCAGAATCCGACGGCACCAAGCCTTTGGCCGCCGCGGTTAAATCCGCCCCTTGATTGACCATGCGGAACTCAAGCGTGGCGGTCGCGCCCAAAATTTCTTTTGCGCGCGCAGTGTCTTGCACCCCAGGCAATTCAATGACGATGCGCTCTGCCCCTTGGCGCTGCACCACAGGTTCAGCTACACCGAGCTCTTCCACCCGTTTGCGCAAAATCGTCAAGTTCTGCTCAATGGCGTGCTCACGCACCTTCGCCAGCTCCGCCTCGGACATGCCGACCGTCAACACGTTGGCGTCTTGGCGGATTTCCAAGGTTGGGTCAATTTTGTTGACAATGCGCTTGGCCTCTCCGATTTGGTTTTCGTCCGCCAGCGTGATCACCGTGGCATAGCCCTCGCCTGAGCGAATGTTGCTGTACCGCACTTTGGCTTTGCGCAAGTCGGTACGCAGGTTGTCTTCACGCTGGGTTTCAATTTTCTCGAGCGCCGAGCTCATGTCCACTTGCATTAAAAAGCGCACGCCGCCACGCAAATCCAGCCCCAATTTCATCGGGCTGCCACCAATGTCGGTGAGCCATTTCGGGGTTGCCGGCGCCAAGTTGAGCGCCACAGAATAGCCGTCGCCCAAGCCTTCAGCGAGTTTGTCTTTGGCTAATAATTGCTCATCGGTGCTGGAAAATTTTGCCAACACGGAGCCTTCTTTCAAGGCAACGGATTTGGCGACAAGGTTGTTTTGCGCGAGGATGGACTCCACGTCTTTGTAGGTTTGTTCGGTGGCTTGGTGCCCGCGGGTGCCAGAAACTTGCACCGCAGGATCTTCACCATAAAGATTTGGAAGGGCATATAAAATGCCAATGGCGACCAAAATGATCACCATTAGGTTCTTCCATAAAGGAAAGCGATTTAACACAATGTTGCTCCAGTGTGTATTGAATTAGAGGGATTTCATAGATCCTTTTGGTAACACGGCCACCACGAAATCTTTTTTGATGGTCACTTCAGTGCTGTCGTTGAGGGCAATCACGATGTAGTCGTTTTCTGCAGACACTTTAGTCACTTTGCCAAGCAGGCCGCCTGAGGTTAACACTTCTTCCCCTTTTGCAAGAGAATTCATCAAGTTGCGATGTTCTTTGTTACGTTTCGCTTGTGGGCGATAGATCATAAAATAGAAAATCAAGGCAAAGATAACCAAGATAAAAATCATCTGAATGCCGCCGCCTGCTTGTTGGTCCATAAATTAATCCTTCTTGTCTGTAAGTGAATAAAATTGCGCTATAAAAATAGCATAAAATCGCAATAAAGTGAAAAAATCTTGCGGAAAATTCACAAAGTGCGGTCAAACCGCACTTTTCGCTTAAAAATTAAGCATCTATCGGTGTCAATGGCGGCACGGGCTTGCCGATGCGCGCATAAAATGCCTGCACAAAATCCTCGAGCTCGCCACGCTCAATCGCCCCACGCAATTGCGCCATCAACCGTTGATAATAGCGCAAATTGTGAATGGTATTAAGCCGCGCGCCCAAAATCTCACCGCACTTGTCCAAATGGTGGAGGTAAGATTTGGTGTAGTTTTTGCAGGTGTAGCAATCACACTCGGGGTCTAATGGACTGGTGTCGTCGCGGTATTTGGCGTTGCGGATTTTCACCACGCCGTCGCTGACAAACAAATGGCCGTTGCGCGCGTTGCGGGTTGGCATCACGCAGTCAAACATATCAATCCCGCGGCGCACGCCTTCGACTAAATCCTCTGGCTTGCCCACGCCCATCAAATAGCGCGGCTTGTCGGCTGGGATTTGCGGGCAGATGTATTCCAAAATGCGGTGCATATCAGGCTTTGGCTCACCCACGGCCAAGCCGCCGACGGCGTAGCCGTCAAAGCCGATATCCAGCAGCCCTTCAAGGGATTTTTTGCGCAGTGGCTCATAAATGCTGCCTTGAATAATGCCAAACAGCGCATTTTTATTCCCCAATTGGTCAAAACGCTCGCGGCAGCGTTTGGCCCAGCGTAAAGAGAGCTCCATCGAGGTTTTGGCATAATCAAAATCGGCTGGATACGGCGTACATTCGTCAAAAATCATAACGATGTCTGAGCCGAGATCGTATTGAATTTCCATTGATTTTTCAGGCGATAAAAAGATTTTGTCACCGTTGATCGGGTGGCGAAAATGCACGCCGTCTTCTTTAATGTTGCGGATATCCGCCAAGCTGAACACTTGAAAGCCGCCTGAATCGGTTAAAATGGGCCCGTGCCACTGCATGAAATCATGCAAATCGCCGTGCTTGCGCATAATCTCTTGGCCTGGGCGCAACCACAAATGGAAGGTATTGCCCAACAGAATTTGCGCGCCCGTGTCGGCCACCTCTTCTGGTGTCATGCCTTTCACGGTGCCGTAGGTGCCCACGGGCATAAACGCTGGGGTTTCCACCGTGTATTCCCCATGAGGGCGGGAGAAGGTTAAACGGCCGCGGCGTGCGCGCCCGTCGGTTTTATCTAAGGTATATTTCATAATGACTCCAACGAATAAACAGTTCGAAAGATTATGTGAGGGTTAATCTAACCCGTGCACATCAGGGTTTTTGGTGATAAACATCGCATCACCGTAACTAAAAAAGCGATAGCGCTCTGCCACCGCACTTTGATAGGCCGCCATGGTGTGGCGAAAGCCCGCAAAGGCACTGACCAACATCACCAGCGTGGATTGCGGCAGGTGGAAGTTGGTGATCAGCGCATCGGTGACATAAAACGGCTTGCCAGGGTAGAGAAAAATCGACGTGTCGGAGAAAAACGGTTCAAGCAACTGCGTAGAACCAGCTGCTTTAGCCGCCTGCGCCGCACTTTCAATCGAGCGCACCGAGGTGGTGCCCACCGCAATCACGCGCTTGCCCGCCGCTTTGGTGGCCAAAATGGCGTCAACCGCACTTTGCGTCACCTCGACATATTCCGCGTGCATATGGTGGTCTTCAATGTTGTCAACCCGCACCGGCTGAAAGGTGCCCGCGCCGACGTGCAAGGTGACAAACACCATCTTCACGCCTTTTTCACGCAGTTTATCGAGCAACGGCTTGTCAAAATGCAACCCCGCGGTTGGTGCAGCCACCGCGCCAGGCACTTTGTTGTAAACGGTTTGATAACGCTCTTGGTCAAGCGCCTCATCAGGGCGGTCGATATACGGCGGCAGCGGGATGTGGCCGGCGCGTTGCAACACGTCAAGTAGCGGCTCGTCGCACTCAAGCTCAAACAGCGCATCCTCGCGCCCTGTCATGCGCAGCGCAATGCCCGCGCCTTCGCCGAGCTTGTCTTCACCAACAACCAGCACGCTGCCCGCTTTGGGGGATTTCGACGCGCGCACATGGGCCAAACATTGGGTTGGCGAGAGCAGCCGCTCGAGCAAAATCTCAATTTTGCCGCCGCTTTCTTTGCGGCCATAAAGCCGCGCAGGAATCACGCGCGTGTTGTTGAACACCAGCAGATCGCCTGGGTTGATTTTATCCAACACGTCGGCAAAATGGCGGTGCTCAATCGCGCCGGTTATGCCGTCTAAACACATCAGCCGGCTGCTGGTGCGCTCAGGCTTGGGGTAGCGCGCAATCAGCTCGTCGGGCAATGAAAAATCAAAATCAGAAACTCGCATCTTTTCACCTTGTTAAAATAAGCCGTACAGTTTAATCCCGCCGCCGGTGTTAGGCAAGCTAAACCGCACTTTCGCTCAAACTTTCCCGCATCAGCGCAAACCATGCTTGCTCCGTGGTGTCAAGTGCGGTTTTGTCTTCATCGCTGAAGGTTTGCTGCGCCAGCACGCGCGCCCAATACGGATTGCCCGCCAGCGCATCAAAAGCCGCTGTGATGCGCTCCACCGGCGTTGGTGGCGTTTTAGACGAATTTTTATTGCGATTGATCAACCATTGCTCCACCAGCACCTCATTCGGCAGCGGCAACACGGTGTGCTGAGCTTGCTTGAACGCGGTGAGATAACGCGTTAACGCCGCCAATGCCTGCGTGCTCTCCACTGGCGCAAAGTGCAAGCATTCCACTTTCTCGCCTTTGTCTGGATCAAAAGCATAGAACAGCGAGGCTGCGCTGAGCGCGTTTTGCGCGCACAAAATCAAATGCTGCAACCACACGTTGAGGCAATCTTTGCTGCGCAATTTGCCCGCGCGCCAGTGGACGAATTGCCCGTCAAAAAGCGGGCCGAGCGTGCCTTCAAGCACCACATCCCCAAGTGTCAGGCTAAACGGGCGCATTTGTGGCGTTTGCGCAAGATAAGGCGCAATGGCCTGGGATAGCGGCAGCAATTTTTGGCGCTGGGCGGCACTTTCAAGCTCGGCAAACTGCGCACGCGGCAGCCGCCCTTGCAAGCGGCTTTGCTCCACGCGCGCATCCCACTGCTCGGCGGGCGTGTCGAGCAGCCCTCTGCGCAGGCCAAATTGCGTTAACGGATCGAGGGTGAAATTTTCGCAATCGCGCAGCAATTCAGCCCCTTTCGGCCAATACACACCCAATTGACGGCGGAAGAAATACTCCAACGGGCTGGCAACAAACTCCGCCAAGCGCGTGAGCTCTAGGCGCTCGCGGCCCTCACCCTCCGTTGTGAGGGGCTGAAGAAACGGCGTGACCGCACTTTGTGGTTTAATCTGCCACTCCCGCGCAAACGTGCGGTTTTCGCCGTGAAAATTGCGCGGACTGAACGCCGTCATCGGCTGCTCACGCACAAGCGCACTGCCTGGCGGCTCGGCATAGTGGCGGATGTAATCCATCAACTGGCTGACCAGCACCGAAGGCTGACGGGGCGCGTGTTTATCCAGCGTACGCCCAACATAGCTGATGTAGAGTTTTTGCTCAGCGGAAAGCAGCGCTTCTAAAAAGAGGTAGCGGTCGTCATCACGGCGCACACGGTCACCGGCGCGCGCGGCATATTGCATCAAATCAAAACTGCTCGGTGTGCTCGTGCGTGGGTAATCCCCCTCGTTCATGCCCAGCAGCGCCACCACTTTAAACGGAATTGCGCGCATCGGCAGCAAAGTGCAAAAATTGAGTTTGCCGGTTAAAAAGTTAAACGCCAAGTCTTGCTCGTCGAGTTTGCCTTGCAAAAATTGCGCCATCACCTTGGCACTCACGCGCTGCTCACTGGCTGGCAGCGCGCTGAATATCGCCTCAAGCTGATTAAATAGCCACTGCAACGTTGGCTGAGTTTGGCTGTTCTCGGCAAAAAAGTCCAAAATTAGCGATCGCAGCTGATCGTGCCAGTCATGCAGCCGCAAAACCGCACTTAAGCGTGACTGCCACGCGCCCAACGCCTCTAAAAATTCTGCCAATTTGCCACTTAATTGCGCGCTGAGCCCATAGCTTAAGCCAAACGGCATAATCGCCTGCCATGGGCCGTCTTCCTCACGCATGGTTGCGCCCAGCAGTATGCGTTTGAGCCCGGCTTGCCACGCGTTCCAGTTGTGCTCACCGCTGGCATCGTTTTCGCTTAAGCCGTAGCGGATATCGCAATTAACCACCCACTGGCGCAAGGTGGCCAGCTCGGATTCGCTAATCCCAAAGCGCTCGCGCAATGCCGCCACATCCAGCAAAGTGAGCACCGCCTCGGCGCTAAACTCACTGTCGGGCAGGCCGAGTAAAGTAAAGAGTGTGGCGATGATTTGGTCACTATTGCGCAAAGTGCGGTCGGCGATGGCATAAGGAATGTAGCGCGCATCGCTGCTGTCGTAGTGGGCGAACACGGCGTGAATGTAGGGCACATAGCGCTCCACATCGGGCAGCATCACCACAATATCTTTCGGGGTGAGGGTGGGGTCTTGCTCAAAATAGCGCAGCAATTGCTGTTGCAGCACTTCCATCTCGCGCATAGGGCTGTGGCAGGCGTTGATGATAATGCTCTCGTCAACGCTCAAGTGCGGTTGGGCATCAAGCTGTAAAATCGCGTTTTGCACCTGGCCGAGCAGCTGCGTGCCGTTGTGTTCAATATAGCCCAGATCCTCACTGTGCGGGTGCTCGCTAAGCAGATTGAAAAAATCGCGCCCCATTTTGCCCCAGCTGGCCAACAGTGGGTGGCCAACCTCCGCCACTTCCGCCAACGCCGCGGCATTGGGATTGACTTTGCCGCGCAGTTGCATGCGTTTGAAATGCGCCTCATCGATGATATCCCCCCAAAAATGCTCGCACGGGTTGGTGTAAAACACGTGCACCTCGGCGTGCTCGCCAATGGCTTGCAGCATTTGCCAAAAGCTCTCTGGCAGCGCGGCAATGCCGAACACAAACAGCCGCGCGGGGAGGTATTTCACCCGCCCTTGCGCAAGGGCTTGCAAATAGTGCTGGTGGAGCTCGGCGCGGTGCCAGGCGTGGCTTTCGCTTTGCGCTTGAATGCGCTCGACCAGCGCGCGCCACAGCACGCCTTGGGCGCGCACCGCACTTTGGATTTCATCCAACAATGCTGGGCTTGTGATGCCTTGCTCGTGCAACCGCTCGCGCAGCTGCGCGCTAACAGCGTCATCCTCCCCGCGCTGCCAGAGGGCAATCCAATCCATGCGATAAACCAAATATTGGTCAAACAAGCTCGCCAACATGTTGCACAGCCCAAAGCGCTTTTCGCCGTTGTCGTCCTCGCCGAGATAGGCGTTGAGTTGGCTCAGTTCAGGCTGATGGCGCTGATCATTGAGCACGTCCATCAAATGCCACACCATGGCATCACGGGTGAAGGCGTTGTGCTCGGGCACGTCATCGAGCGCGCGGTGGTATTGATTCCAAATAAAACTGGCCGGCAGCGGGAAGCTGATATTCGCGCTGATGCCCTGCGCGCGGGCAATGCTGAGCTTGAGCCACTGCGCCATGCCTTGGCTTTGCACCAAAATGCGTTCACTGTCAAACACATCGCCACACGGCGTTTGCAGCAAATTCAGCAGTTTGTCTTTGTGGAAGTTGAGATCGTTGGAAAAATAGAGATGTAACACGTGCCCTCCTATGCTAAGTGCTATTGTGAGGGAGTGTGCGTTGCGATGCAACTGTTATTGCGCGCCGAGTGTCACCTCGCCAAGTGGGTAGGCCACGGTGACGGTGGCCCCTTGACAGCGAACCTCAAACGCCACGCCGTTTAAGCGCAGATTGTGCTCGCAGCCGAGCTTCAAGCGCAGCCGCACTGTTTGATTATGCGCAATCAGCAACGCTTGCTGGCGCTGGAAGATGACCGCACTTTGCCTGTTTTGCCCCTGCTGCCAGTGGCTTAAGCTTATCACCAAAGTGGTGAACATCACCAATGCCAGCAACACGCCTATCAGGCTGCCGCCGGCTTTAAAGCGCGCTGAAATCATGCCAACTCCCCGACTCAATTTGCCAAAATCCGTGTTTATTAATTTGTGCCAGTGCCGCGTCAACATCGCGCACGACATCCACGTCAACGGTGATTGCCCCATCAGCAATCACCACGCCGCGCACCTGCCCGCGCCCTGCAATCACGCTGTTTTTTTTCTGCAAACACCACGCCTTCAATCGCCTCATCAAGCTGCCAGCGCGAGCCGGCTTTCAGCCACCAAATGCCGCGTGTTTGCAGGCGTTGGAAATGAAAACGCGTGGCCAGCTCCACCCAATAGCGCGCGGGCACGAGCTCAACCAAGTTGGTGAGCACGCCGTCAGTGAGCATCTCTGCACTTAAGTAGGGCAAAAAGCGGCACACTTGGCGGTGGGTGATGCGCCCATAGGCGTTGTGTTGGCTGCGCGCAAGGGCAAAGTGCGGTTTGCGCGCCTCACGGGCACTGGCGCACTCACGCGCATCGCGCTTGGCTTGGCGCTTGAGCTGGTAGTCCAGTTCAAAATAGCCCTGCTGCTGGGCAAGATGGGCGCGACGCTGGCCAAGCTGCAGCGCTTGGAATAACAACACCGCACTTAATAATGCGCCGATGACGGCAATCATGCCTAGCGCCACTGTGCCTTTGCGTACGTTCATTTCAGTTGGTTCTCAATTGGGATGACGACCGCACTTTGGTAGGTAATGTGCCGCCAGCGTTTGGCCTTGTAGCGCCCTGCAATCTCAACGCGCAGCGCACGGTTGGGCACCAGCCAGGCAAAGTTCAGCCGCGTGATTTGGTAGGTGGCGCTGTCCATCAAATCGCCCCAGCCTTTGGTGTTGCAGCCTGCGCGGGAAAGATATTCCTGACATTGCGCCGACGTGCAGTTCTGCTGAGTGCCACGCTTGTACATAATGCGCGTTTCCACCATTTTGCTGTTTAAGCGGTAGCCCAACAGCTCGGTTTGAATCTCCAACGTGCGGTTGCGCCCGCCTTGGGTGCAAAGTTTGTCATGGCGCGTGCCAATGCAGCCACTTTGGTCTAAGTCATACCAAAATAAAAAGCAGCTATTATCTGGCGCCCGATTCGCTTGTGTAATCACGCCTGAACGCGTGGCATCGCCACTGATGAAATCGGCGTTGGAAACACTCACCTGCTCAAAGGCGGCATAGCCACTGCGGGCGATGTCTTTGGCCATCAAGTTCAGCACGCGGTGAATTTCACTTTGCAGCTGCAGGCGTTTGTTGGCCAGCTGCTGGGCATTAAGCGTGCGGGTGAAAAAACTGACTAGTAGCAGCATCAGCGCGCTGCTGATCGCCACGCTGACCATCACTTCAATCAAGCTAAAGCCACGGCGGGCGCGCAGGTGTCGCTTAGTTATCATAGACACAAGCACTCAAGGATTGATTGTCTTTAATGCGCAGGCTGCCGACATTAAAAAGCGAAAAAATCGACCGCACTTTGCCAGCTTGCAGCACAAAACAGGCTGACGAAAAAGTGTCGCGAATGCCATTAATGCGGGAGATCTCGCGTGGATAGTATTTTTTGCTGACAATGCGCGTTTGCTCAAATTGGGGGTAATAAAATTGCGCCTGGGTGTGCGCGGGGCAATGCTGCGGAGCAAAGCAGTCACACAGCGTGTCATCTTTAATTTGCAGGCTCACACACCACTGGGATTTGTCGGCCTTGCGCTGAATCAGTAAAAACCAAATTTCATTGCTGTTTTGCGCTTTGATTTGGCCGTAACGCAAAAATTGAAATAGCCCTTGCTGCTCGAGCGCAAGTTGATAGTGCGCGCTCAAGCGCTGTGCACTGGGCGTGGCGAGTGCGGCGATGATGCCAATGAGGCTGACCACCAGCAGCATTTCAATCAGTGTGAATCCTTTTGCCATGGCTGCTCCTTTTTTGCGCCCATGGTAGCAAGCCCAAAGCGCGCCGCAAGCAGCAACGTGCGGTTTTACGACCGCGATCGAAAAAGGGGCTAAAAAGCCCCTGTGTGTTACTCGGTTAAATTAGCTTAAATCCACGTCTTTAGCGAACAGATACGTGGTGATAAAGCCTGTGATGTAAGCGGTCACGGTGCCGGCAAGGTAGATGGCAATCGCGGTGAACACGCCGTCGTTGGAGGTCAACAGTGGGATCGCCAACAAGCCAGACGGGCCAAACACGCTATTGAGCCCCATCGGCAAGCCGAAATAAGCAATCAAGCCAATCACAAAGCCCCCTGCCGCGCCGCCGATACAGGCGGTGATAAACGGTTTCACACGCGGCAAGGTGACACCATAAATCAGCGGCTCACCAATGCCCAAAAAGCCTGGGATGATCGCCCCTTTGATTTGGTTGCGCAGTTGTGCTTGTTTGTCGGCCATGACATAAAGGGCAATCGCTGCCCCAACTTGGCCAGCGCCCGCCATCGCCAAAATTGGGAACAGCGCGTTGAAGCCTTGCGTTTCCACCAGCGCGAAATAAACCGGCACAAATCCTTGGTGAATGCCGAGCATCACCGAAATCAAGAACAAGCCTGCCAGCACGGCGCTGCCGATTGGGTTGCCATTGAGGTGGGTGAAGAGATAAGACATGCCGTTAAACAGCACCACGCCGATCGGCATAATCACCAAAAAGGTGAAAACGCCCATGATCACCAGCGTAATCGTGGAGGTCAGCAGCATATCAAGATTTTCAGGGATAAACTTGCGCACCCACTGCTCGACTTTGGCGCCCAAAATGACGGCAATCAGCACCCCGATGATGTTCCCGCGCGGGTCAATCGCCATGCCGAAAAAGTCACTCATGCCAGAATAGATGCCTTTGGTCGCCTCGGGGTTGTAGCCGAGAATGAACAAGCTGGCAATAATCGCGCCGTTCACGCCTGTGCCACCGAAGGCCTTGGCGGCGTTGTAGCCGATCATAATGCTTAAAAAGCTAAACAACCCTTTGCTGAAAATCTTCAAATAAGCAATGGTGGACACCAGCGTGGCATTTGGGTTATCCACGCCCGCCACGAACGATTGCTGTAATACGGTAGCAATCCCAAGCAGCAAGCCCGCGCCGATAAAGCCTGGAATCAACGGGGTGAAGATGGTGGCAAATTTAGTCAAAAATTGGTGCACGCGAGTCGTGTGCTTTTGCTTGATGTGCTGTTTGTTCTCTTTGGCAATTTGGGATAAATCAGCACGCTTGCCGTTGCCCTCTAACATCGCTTGGCACAGTGCCGCGGCCTTGCCCGCTTTGCCAGGGCCGAGGATGACTTGCACTTGATCTTGCAAATCCACCACACCCATCACGCCGTCGAGCTTGCGCAAAGCGGCGTTGTCGACCAAACTTGGGTCATGAAGTTTCACCCGCAGGCGTGTCATGCAGTTGCCTGCGCTGATGATATTACCTGCGCCACCGAGGTGGGCAACAATTTGCTCAACCATTGCTTGTGTAATTTCTGCCATAATGCGCTCCTTATCGCTTGAAATGCTGTGCAAGTGCTTTTCGAATAAAGCCATTGTGCGCTTGCAGTAGTTGATTGGCCGCGTGAGCATCAAGTGCGGTCAAAATCATCAAAATCGCGGTTTTGCAGTGCCGATTGCTCGCCTCAAGCGCCGCTTTCGCCTCGGCCTCATCGCAGCCGGTGGCCTGCATCACCATGTTAACCTGACGGGCGAGCAGCTTTTTATTGCTCGGCTGCACGTCCACCATCAAGTTGCCAAACACCTTGCCCGAGAGGATCATCGCCCCTGTTGAGAGCATATTCAACACCAGTTTTTGCGCCGTGCCCGCCTTCATGCGTGACGAACCACTGACCACCTCGGGCCCCACCACGGGTGCAATGGCAATTTCAGCCATGCTCAATAATGGTGAAGTGCGGTTGCAGGCAATGCCCACCGTCACGCAGCCGAGCTCTTTGGCGTATTGAATGCCACCGAGCACATACGGCGTGCGCCCGCTGGCGGCAATGCCCACCACCACATCACGCGCGCTCAAGTTAATGGCCACCAAATCGGCCTCACCGGCCTCGGCGTTGTCTTCAGCGTTTTCAACCGCGTGGAAAACCGCACTTTGCCCGCCAGCAATCAGCCCTTGCACTTGTTGTGGGTCTGTGCCAAACGTCGGTGGGCATTCACTGGCATCCAAAATGCCCAGCCGGCCGGAGGTGCCCGCGCCAAGATAAATCAGCCGCCCGCCTTGGGCAAAGGCATCGACAATCGCATCCACCGCACTGGCCACCGCAGGCAGCGTTTTGGCCACAGCGTCTGCGACCAGTTTGTCTTGTTCATTGATGATCGTCACCACCTCAAGGCTGCTTAAGGTGTCAATCTCGCTTGAGGCACTCAAGCGCCCTTCGGTGGTTAATTGCTGAATATTTTCGCCCATAACGTCTCCTTTTTCTCTACTTTGGCAGATCGCACAAAAATTGCCAGCACCAAAATGCGATTTTGTGAGCTAGGTTACGTTTAAATTATTTGATCTTATTCGCATTTTTATACATTGGTGCTACTCAACGCGGGCAAAAGCGATTATGTTAATGGGGTGTAAAATCCAAAAAAGGAGGCAGTATGAGTGGTTTAGGCTTGGTTATCTTGTTAGGGCTCGCGATTGTGTTTATCGTGGTCTCCACCGCAAAATTTAAGCTCCACCCGTTTGTGGCGCTTTTGATCGCCGCCTACGGCATTGCGCTGGGCTCAGGGATCACATTAGATGACACGGTGAAAACCATCACCTCAGGCTTTGGCGGCATTTTGGCCTACATCGGAATTGTGATTGTGCTTGGCACCATCATCGGCACCATTTTGGAAAAAACCGGTGCGGCGATTGCGATGGCGGATTTTATCTTGCGCAAAGTCGGCCGCCAGCGCCCTGCGTTGGCCATGACCATCATCGGCTATATTGTCTCCATTCCTGTGTTTTGTGATTCGGGCTTTGTGATTCTCTCGGCGCTGAAAAAATCCCTCGCCAAGCAAACGGGCAAATCCGCCGTCACCCTCACTGTGGCGCTCGCCACGGGGCTTTATGCCACCCACACCTTGGTGCCACCAACCCCGGGCCCAATTGCCGCGGCGGGCAACTTGCACGTGGAAAATTTAGGCTTGGTGATTTTATTTGGCCTCGGGATTTCTATTTTCACCGCACTTGCGGGTTTTGCCTACGCCCAATGGATTGGTAAACGGGTGAAATCAGGCGAAGACGAGGCGATGAATCTGCGTGAGCATGAAGACGTGCGTACTAAATACGGCACACTGCCATCGACCCTCAACGCCTTTTTGCCGATCATTGTGCCGATTGCCTTAATCGCGCTGGCCTCGGTGGTGAAACTGCTGTTCGGCAAAGAGCAAAGCTTAGCACTCAGTGCCATTTACTTTCTCGGCCAGCCGGTGACCGCACTTTTGATCGGCTTGTTCTTCGCATTCCGCCTGCTGCCACGCTGGAATGAAGAAACCCTCAACGGCTGGATTGGCAAAGGCGTGAAAGACGCAGGTTCCATTCTCATCATCACCGCCGCCGGTGGCGCGCTGGGCAGCGTGCTCAAAGCCAGTGGCATTGGGGATTATTTAGGCAGCGCGTTGCAATCGATGAGCTTGGGCATTTTGGTGCCATTTGTGATTGCCGCCGCACTCAAAACCGCGCAAGGCTCCAGCACCACCGCGCTGGTGGTCACCTCCACCATCATCTACCCGCTGCTGCAACCGCTGGGGCTCGACAGCACCATTGGTTCAATTTTGACCATCATGGCCATCGGCGCGGGCGCGATGACTGTTTCCCACGCCAACGACAGCTTCTTCTGGGTCGTGGCTGAGTTTAGTGAAATGGACGTCGCCACCGCCTACAAATCCCACACCATGGCCACCTTGGTGCAAGGCCTTGTCACCATCACGATTGTGGCATTGCTCTCGCTGGTGTTATTGTAAAACACAAAGTGCGGTTGACCGCACTTTACTCCTTCAAATGCGCGATGCCATAGTGGTAGAGCGCATTTTTTTTCACGTCGAAAAGCTCGGCGGTGATGGCGGCGGCTTTTTTCAGTGGCATTTCTTGGCTTAGCAAGGTGAGGGCTTTGATGGCGGGTGCGGGCAGTTCGTCGCTTTCAACCGCACTTTTGCCTTCTACGATCACGACCATTTCGCCTTTGCTGCGGTTGGCGTCTTCACTCACCCAGTGGCACAGGGCACTTAAGGTGTCGCCGTGGATGGTTTCCCAGGTTTTGGTCAGCTCGCGGGCGAGCACGGCGTAGCGCTCATCACCGAACACGGCACGCATATCAGCGAGGGTGTCTTCAATGCGGTGGGTGGATTCGTAAAAAATCAAGGTGCGCGGTTCATCGGCCAAGGCGCGGAGTTTGTCGCTGCGCCCTTTCGGCTTGGCGGGCAAAAAGCCTTCAAAACAAAAGCGATCGCTTGCAATGCCCGCGGCGCAAAGTGCGGTAATCAGCGCGCTGGGGCCAGGAATTGGCACAATGCGGATGCCCGCTTGGCGGCAAAAACGCACGAGATGAAACCCTGGGTCACTAATCAGCGGCGTGCCGGCGTCTGAAATCAGCGCGATGTGCTCGCCGCGCTCAAGGCGGGCGAGGAGCTGCGCCATTTTGTCACGTTCGTTGTGATCGTGGAGGGCAAACAGCGGCTTTTTGATGCCGAAATGGGTCAACAGCCCAGCGCTGTGGCGGGTGTCTTCAGCGGCGATGAGGTCAACCGCACTTAAGGTTTCTAGCGCGCGGGCGCTGATGTCTTGCAAATTCCCAATCGGGGTTGCCACAATATATAAAATTCCAGGTTCTGTCGCCATATTTTACGCTCTTTGATTGATTTTCACGCGTGAGATAAGTAAGATCAAGCAAGCTATTCTAACCAATTTGGAGCTACTATGCCGACTACTTTTTCTCATCGCAATAAAATTAAACATTTTGTTGCCACCACTGCAATGGCGTTATTACTCAGCGCCTGTGGCACCTCACTGTTTAATAACCCGTCTGCTATTTTGTTACAAGATGCCAATGGCAACTCAGAATTTTATCTCAACCGCGCTGAACAAGCGCAAGATGTGGTGGAAAAACAAAACTTCCAATTGCTCGCCGCCCGTGTGTTATTAGGCGAAAATAAAGTGCGCCAAGCGGAAGTGTTGCTCAGCGAAATCAACGATAAAGACTTAAGCGAAGAGCAGTTGTTGGATAAAAACCTCGTCAGCGCGCACATTGCCGCAATCAAAAAGAAAACACCAAAGCCACCCAAATGCTCAAGGCCATCCCGCTGGAGGGCTTGAGCGCCTCACAAAAAGCGCGCTACTGGCAAATTCAAGCGCGGATTGAAAGCAATCAAAATCACACCATTGAAGCGGCACGCGCGTTGATTAATGCCGATAATCTCATCACCGACAACGAGCGCAAACAACAAAATATCAACCAACTTTGGCGCTTGTTGCGCTCAGCCAATCCAGGCAAACTCAACGCTACCCAACCGCAAGCGGGCGAAACGGCACTAGCAGGCTGGTTGGCGCTGATCAACACCTACAACGGCACTATTTCTCAACCTGAAAATATGAAAAGTGCGGTTGAAAACTGGCGCGCGCAATACCCCAATCACAGCGCGGCCTATATGCTGCCCTCTGAGTTGCAAAATGCATTGAATTATCAACACGTTGCCCTCAACCATGTAGCGGTGATGCTGCCATTAAGCGGCAACGGTCAGCCATTTGGCGACATTATTTTAAAAGGCTTTAACGATGCCAAAGGTGCGGAAAGTGCGGTCAGCGTCACCACTTACGACACCGCCTCTGGCACGCCGGTAGCGGATTTGCTGGAGCAGGCCAAAATGAGCGGCGCAGAAGCGGTGGTCGGCCCACTGTTGAAGCCGAATGTAGACGGCATGCTCAACGCCAATACCGCGGGCTTGCAAGTGCTTGCGCTCAACAGCACCTCGAATAACCGCCCTGCGGCCAATATTTGTTACTACGGCCTCTCCCCTGAGGCCGAAGCGCGCTCAGCGGCGGATAAAATGTGGGCTGACAACGTCCGCGCGCCGCTTTTGGTGGTGCCGCAAAATGACTTTGGCCAACGCACCGCCGCCGCGTACAACCTGCGCTGGCAGCAACTCTCGGGGCTGGATGCACAAACTCAGTTTTACAACACCTCGGCTGATATTTTATCCGCCTTGCAAAGCGGCTTGGCCAACAGCGGTAACAACGGGCAAAGTGCGGTTTACATCGTGGCAGATAGCCAAGAATTGCTGGATATCAAAAACGCGATTAATAACGCCGGCTTTGGCGCCAACTTGCCACTTTATGCCAGCTCACGCAGCAACAGCCCGAACAACGGCGCGGATTACCGCTTGACCATGGACGGCTTGAAATTCAGCGAAATCCCGTTTTTGAGTGACGCCCACTCCAGCCAATATGCGCAGGCCAACAGCCTCACCGGCGGCGACTACACCATGATGCGCCTTTACGCCATGGGCGCCGATGCGTGGCTTTTGATCAACAAATTCAACGAGCTGCGCCAAGTCCCGGGCTTTAGCATCAACGGCTTGACAGGCAAACTCAGCGCGGGCAACGGTTGCAACATTGACCGCGACATGAGCTGGATGGAATACCGCGGCGGGCAAATCCGCGCGTTAAACTAATGCCGAATCAACGCGCAATCGGCGCGGCCTACGAGCAGCTGGCGCGCCGATTCCTTGAGCAACAAGGCATGCGATTTCTGGAGGCGAACCGCACTTTCAAAGGCGGCGAGCTGGATTTGATTATGCAAGACGGCCACACCTTTGTGTTTGTGGAAGTGCGGTTGCGCAAAAGCAACCACTTTGGCAGCGCGCTGGAGAGTGTTTCCGCCACCAAACAAAAACGCTGGGTGCACGCCGCAGAGATGTGGCTTTTGGAGCGAAAACAAAGCCTTGAAACCGCACTTTGCCGTTTTGATTTGATCACCTTTGACTTAAACCAAGTGCAGCCGACGTGGTTTAAGCATTTTATTGAGTTTAATTCATGATAGACACCGTCGACCCTTTGCTAGACAAAGTAAAAGGGATTTTCAACGAAAGCATTCAAATTCAAATCGCCGCCGACCAAGAGCTGCCTGCCGTGCTGGTGAACGTGGCGCAAAAAATGGTCTCGTGCCTACTCTCAGGCAATAAAATCATGGTCTGCGGGCAAGGGCGCGCCTATGCCAACGGGCAGTTTTTGGTCGCCAATTTGCTCCACCGCTACAATCTCGAGCGCCCAAGCCTGCCGGCAGTGCTGCTCGGGCTTGATGGCGCACTCGGCTCGGCGATTTTTGCCGACAACAACCCCGCACAGCTGTTCACCCGCCAGTTTGAAAGCTTAGCGCGCAGTGGCGATATGCTCTTGATCCTCGCGCCTTTTAGCGCCGGTGAAAGCATTTTAAATCTCATTCACCTAGCCAATAGTCGCGAGATCCCGATCATCGCACTCACCGGCCGGCAAAACGACCACATTCGCGGCGCGCTCGGTGAGCAAGATCTTGACGTGTGTGTGCCTGCGCAAAAAGAGGCGCGCATTTTAGAAAACCACCTTTTGGTGATCAATATTCTGTGTGAATTAATTGAACACCAGCTGTTTTCCCATTAATATACCTAAAACCGATTGTTCAAGGGGATAACTATGTTAACGCAATCTGCATTGATGAAAGGGCTTAAACTTTCTACCGCACTTTTGGCTTTAGTCAGCCTACAAGCGTGTGTCACCGCCGCAGTGGTGGGCACAGGTGCGGCCGTGGCCACCAAAGTGGCGACCGACCCACGCACCACGGGCACCCAAATTGATGACGAAACCTTGGAAGTGAAAGTGGTTTCGGCCATGAATAAAGATGCCGAAATCAAGCAAGATGCCAACGTCAATGCGGTGTCTTACAACGCACGCGTGCTGCTTATCGGCCAGGTGCCAAACGATAGCCTGCGTGAAACCGCGAAAAACCTCGCCAGCGGCGTGGACGGCGTGACCGATGTGTATAACGAAATCCGCGTGGGGCAAAATATTGGCCTGGGCCAAAACTCAACAGATACTTGGATCACCACCCAAATTAAATCCAAATTGCTGGTCAACTCAGAGGTGAAATCCACCAACATCAAAGTGGTAACCGAAAACGGCGAAGTGTTCTTAATGGGCAGCGTGACACCCGCACAAGCCAACGCAGCCGTTGACGTGGCGCGCCACATTGCGGGCGTGAAAAAAGTCGTTAAAGTGTTTGCCTACATTAACTAAGCGGAGAATTTATGCGTTTTGCTCTCTCACGCGCGTTGTGCGCAGCCGCACTGGCCTTGTTTTTGGCCAGTTGCGCCACACAAACCACTACCCCGCCCGCGGTTGAAACCGTGGCGCAAAACGATGCTCGCTGGCAGCAACACTTGGCACAACTGCGCCAAATCAAGCAATATAAAGCCCACGGGCAGCTCGGTTACATCAGCGCGAAAGAGCGCTTTTCCACCCAGTTTGACTGGCAATATGTCAACGACAGCAACTATCAGTTGTTTTTGTCTTCAGGCTTAAGCCGTGAAACGTTAACCCTGAAAATGACCCCGATGGGGCTGGTGGTGAGCGACAACAAAGGCAATCAGCGCACCGAAAAAGACGCGCACATGCTGCTGCAAGAGATTGTGGGGATGGACTTCCCGATTGAACTCTTTAGCTATTGGCTCAAAGGCGAGCCGAAGGGCACGCAAGATTACAAAGTGCGGTCGAGCGATCATCTCTTAAATGAATTTGCCTATACCGTCAATGGCGAGCGCTGGGTGGTCCATTATGGGGCTTATCAAGCCACCACGCCACCACTGCCGCAAGAGATTGAAATTCAAGGCCAAGCGCAAAAACTCAAAGTGCGGGTTGATAAGTGGACATTCTAGCACCGCACTTTGATCTTTCAACCGCGCCGGCGCATTGGTACCCAAGCCCGGCGAAGTTGAACCTGTTTTTATACATCACCGGCCGTCGCGCTGACGGCTACCACGAGCTGCAAACCCTTTTCCAATTTTTGAACTACGGCGATTGGCTGCGCATCACACCGCGCGCCACGCCTGAAATCACCCTCTCGCCAAGCCTGAGTGGGGTGCGTGATGAGGATAACCTGATTATCAAAGCCGCCAAACTGCTGCAACGCGAAAGCCGATGCCTACAAGGTGCGGACATTATCGTGCAAAAAAACTTGCCCATGGGCGGCGGCATTGGGGGCGGCTCATCGAACGCAGCAACCGCACTTTTGGTGTTAAACCAGCTGTGGGGGCTCAACTGGCCGCTGGAGGCGCTTGCCCGCTTGGGGCTGACGCTCGGTGCCGACGTGCCGATTTTCATCCACGGTGTCTGTGCTTTTGCTGAAGGCGTGGGGGAGATTATCACCCCGTGTGAAGTGGCTGAGCAATGGTATCTGGTCGCCAAGCCAAAAAACGTGAGCATTGCCACGGCGGCCATTTTTGCTGACCGCACTTTGCCTCGCAACACGCCAAAACGCAGCATGAGCGCCTGCCTGCGCGCGCCGTTTGGCAATGATTGTGAAAAAGTTGTCTGCGATCACACCGCAGAGGTTGAACAACTGCTTAGCTGGTTGCTAAAATATAGCACAGCACGACTAACGGGGACAGGTGCCTGTGTATTTGCACCCTTTGACCAAGAAGCTGCCGCGCGCGCCGTGTTGGCCGAGTTGCCCGCGCAATTTAGTGGCTTTGTTGCCCGCAGCTGCAACCGCTCGCCGTTACATACACTGCTAGCACAACGATTTATGCCGTAAAATTTGCCGATTGTTCATTCAATCATAAACTTTCATCGACCTGGGGTAACACAATGCCTGATATGAAGATTTTCGCTGGTAATGCAACGCCTGCACTAGCACAAAAAATTTCCGAACGTTTATACACCTCTCTTGGCAAGGCGACCGTTGGGCGCTTTAGTGACGGAGAAATCAACGTTCAAATCAACGAAAATGTCCGCGGCAGCGACACATTTATCATTCAATCCACCTGCGCGCCAACCAACGACAACTTGATGGAATTGATCGTGATGGTTGATGCCCTGCGCCGCGCCAGTGCTGGGCGCATCACCGCCGTGGTGCCGTATTTCGGCTACGCCCGCCAAGACCGCCGCGTGCGCTCCGCGCGGGTGCCAATCACCGCCAAAGTGGTGGCCGACTTCCTCTCCAGCGTGGGTGTTGACCGCGTGCTGACCTGTGACTTGCACGCCGAGCAAATCCAAGGCTTTTTCGATGTGCCGGTGGATAACGTGTTCGGCTCCCCTGTGCTGCTCAACGACATCATCAAAAAACAAGATCTCGTCAACCCAATTGTGGTTTCCCCAGATATCGGCGGTGTGGTGCGTGCCCGCGCAGTTGCTAAATTGCTCAACGACACCGACATGGCGATTATCGACAAACGCCGCCCACGCGCGAATGTGTCACAAGTGATGCACATCATCGGTGAAGTGGCAGACCGCGATTGTATTTTGGTCGACGACATGATTGACACCGGCGGCACGCTGTGCAAAGCCGCCGCGGCATTGAAAGAGCGCGGCGCTCGTCGCGTGTTTGCTTATGCCACCCACGCCGTGTTCTCAGGCAACGCGGCTGAAAACATCGCCGGCACTGAGCTTGATGAAATCGTGGTCACCGACACTATTCCATTGTCGCCACGCATTGAAGCGCTGGGCAAAGTGCGGGTGTTGACCCTCTCTGGCATGCTGGCAGAAGCCATTCGCCGCATCAGCAATGAAGAGTCCATCTCCGCGATGTTTGACTAATCATTCAGCGCATGGCAACTGACCGCACTTTGGGTTTAAAGTGCGGTTTTTTTATGCAATTTAGGCGCAATTTTCGCCTTTATGCAGTCATTTGTGTTGCGCGCTTGAAAACACTGGAAATCGCGCGCCAAACTCGCTACAATCAAAGCGTTATGCTCAACAAAAGTGTAATAAATTAAAACAGTTACTTCTTTTTGACCGCCGTGGGGCTGCTTGCGGCTTTTTTAACTGGAGAATAACCTATGTCGTGGAATGGTTCAGACAATAACCATCAATCAGATCAAGACCCATGGGCAAAGCCTGGGCAATCGAGTGGCAAAAAGCCTGAACCCCAACGGGGTGATGAGCGCCCACAACAAGGCGAGAGCCAGCGCTCAAACGAACAAGGCCCGCCAGATTTAGAGGCGGTGTTTAGCACCTTGCTGAAAAAACTTGGTGGCGGTAAATCCGGCAACAACCATAACGGCACACCGAATGGCTTTGCAGGCCTAGGCAAACTGCTGCCAGTTGTGGTGGTGATTGCACTCATTGTGTGGGCAGTGAGTGGCTTTTACACCATCAAAGAGGCCGAACGTGGCGTGGTGTTGCGCTTTGGTAAAGTCAACTCAATTGTGCAACCGGGTTTGAACTGGAAACCGACATTTGTTGACCGTGTGATGCCGGTGAATATTGAACGTATCAGCGAGCTACGCACCCAAGGCAGCATGCTCACCCAAGATGAAAACATGGTGGTGGTGGAGATGACGGTGCAATACCGCATCAACGACCCGGTCAAATATCTCTTTAGTGTCACCAATCCAAATGACAGCCTTTCGCAGGCGACTGACAGCGCTTTGCGTTATATCATCGGGCATATGAACATGGATGAAATTCTCACCACAGGCCGCTCGGTGGTGCGTGAAGACACTTGGCGCTATTTGGAAAAAGTGATCAAGCCATACGATATGGGCTTGGAGGTGATTGATGTCAACTTCCAATCTGCGCGCCCACCTGAGCAGGTGAAAGACGCCTTTGATGACGCCATCAAAGCGCAAGAAGACGAACAACGCTTTATCCGTAATGCTGAGGCCTACGCCCGTGAGGTGGAACCTATCGCCCGCGGTAACGCGCAACGCATTGTTGAGCAAGCCACCGCTTATCGTGAGCAAGTGGTGCTCGATGCGCAAGGGGAAGTGGAGCGCTATCAACAACTGTTGCCAGAATACAAAGCTGCGCCTGAATTGCTGCGCGAGAGAATGTATATCCAAGCGATGGAAAACATCATGAGCAAAACACCGAAAGTGATGTTGGACAACAGCGCGGGCAACAGCTTAAACGTGCTGCCGCTGGAGCAATTGCTCAAAGGCAAAGTGGCCAGCGAGAGCGCCAAGGCCAGTGATGAAGGCAAGGCAGAAAACAAAAGTGCGGTCAGCAAACCGCGCGAGAAAGAAACCGCGCCGCCATCGCGCTCAAGCAACCCAAGCAACGCGATGGAAAACTATATCGGATCACAATATGACGAACAACTTTTCAACAACAACCGTCAAGGGAGATTTGAATAATGCGTAAATTATTATTACCTGTTGTAATTATTCTCGCGGCGGTGCTCTACTCTAGCCTGGTTGTGATCAACGAAGGATCTCGCGGCATTATGTTGCGCTTTAGCAAAGTGCTGCGTGACGATGGCAACAAAGTGAAAGTCTATCAACCTGGGCTGCATTTCAAGATTCCGTTTATCGACAACATCAAAATCTTAGATGCGAAAATCCAAACCCTCGACGGCCAAGCAGACCGCTTTGTCACCGTAGAGAAAAAGGACTTGTTGGTGGACTCCTACGTTAAATGGCGCATCAGCGATTTCGGCCGTTTTTACACCAGTACAGGCGGCGGTGACTACACCCACGCAGAAAACTTGCTGCGGCGCAAAGTCAACGACCGTTTACGTAGCGAAATCGGCTCACGCACCATTAAAGACATCGTCTCGGGCACTCGTGGCGAGCTGATGACTGGCGCGCTCAATGCGCTCAACACAGGCGCGGATAACGCCTCTGATCTCGGCATTGATGTGATTGACGTGCGCGTGAAACAGATCAACCTGCCTGAAGAAGTGTCGTCATCGATTTATCAACGCATGCGCGCTGAGCGTGATGCCGTGGCGCGTGAGCACCGCTCACAAGGGCGCGAAAAAGCCGCCTTTATCCAAGCGGATGTCGATCGCAAAGTCACCTTAATTTTGGCCAACGCCAACAAAAAAGCGCAGGATTTGCGCGGTAACGGGGACGCCACCGCGGCCAAACTCTACGCCGATGCCTTCAGCCACGAGAGCGAGTTTTACAGCTTTGTGCGCAGCATGAAGGCCTATCAGCGCAGCTTCAACGAAGAGAACAATATGATGATTCTCAAACCGGGTGAAGACTTCTTCCGCTATATGCAATCACCGCAAGCCAAATAACCGCACTTTAATGCCCCACATCTGGGGCATTTTTTATGCCGTGCGGGCGAATGTTGATTGTAGTTCTAGGCAGAAAATAGTAAAGTAAACAGTTGCGAACTAAACTAGCTAAAAAGGTAAAACATTATGGGCAAAAGTGTTGTTATTCTCGGCGCACAATGGGGTGACGAAGGGAAAGGCAAAATCGTTGATCTCTTAACCGATCGCGTCAAATATGTAGTGCGTTATCAAGGCGGGCACAATGCTGGCCACACCTTGATCATCAACGGTGAAAAAACGGTATTACGCTTGATTCCATCAGGCATGTTACACGATAACGTCACCTGCTTAATCGGCAACGGCGTGGTGCTCTCGCCAACCGCACTTATGCAAGAAATGGGCGAGTTGGAATCGCGCGGTGTGAACGTGCGCGAGCGCTTGCTGATTTCTGAAGCTTGCCCGTTAATTTTGTCTTACCATGTGGCGATGGACCACGCGCGTGAAAGCGCCTTAGGCAAAAAAGCCATCGGCACCACCGGCCGCGGCATTGGGCCTGCGTACGAAGACAAAGTCGCTCGCCGCGGCTTGCGCGTGGGTGATTTGTTTGACCGCAAAGCTTTTGCTGAAAAACTCAAAACCATCGTAGACTACTACAACTTCCAGCTGGAAAACTACTACCACGTCGAGCCTGTGGATTATCAACAAACCCTCGATGACATTTTGGCGATCGCTGATGTGATCACAGGCATGGTGGCCGACATTCCAACCATTTTGTCAAAAGCCCGCGCCAACGGCGACAACATTTTGTTTGAAGGCGCACAAGGCACCATGCTCGACATCGACCACGGCACCTATCCATTTGTGACCAGCTCAAATACCACCGCCGGTGGCGTGGCCACAGGTGCAGGCTTCGGCCCACGCAATATTGACTATGTGCTTGGCATCATCAAAGCCTACTGCACCCGCGTGGGCGGCGGCCCATTCACCACCGAACTGTTTGACGACACCGGCGCTGCCATTGCCAAAAAAGGCAACGAATTTGGCGCGGTAACAGGCCGCCCACGTCGCTGCGGCTGGTTTGATGCCGTTGCCGTGCGCCGCGCGGTGCAACTCAACTCCATCACTGGCTTTTGCATGACCAAACTCGACGTCCTCGACGGCTTTGATGAGCTCAAAATCTGTGTCGGCTACAAAATGCCAAACGGCGATGTGGTGGAATACGCCCCAACCGCCGCTGAAAACTGGGAAAACGTCGAACCTATCTACGAAACCCTCCCAGGCTGGCAGGAAAACACCTTCGGTGTGACTGACATCAACCAACTGCCAGACACAGCACGTGCATACATCAAACGCATTGAAGAGGTCACCGGCGTGCCAATCGCCATCCTCTCCACCGGCCCAGACCGCGTGCAAACCATGATCTTAGACGACCCATTCGCCGCCTAACAATAAAAACCTCTGCCTTGGCAGAGGTTTTTTAAAGTGCGGTTAGAAACTCTCACATAAGGGGCCATTGGCCCCTTAATGCGTATTACGCCAACAACTCATGCGGGATTTTAACAACCAGTTTTTTGATTTTTTCGGCTTTGCCACCGACCCAGCAGGTTGGGGTGTGTTCTTCGTATGGGAAGAAGACGGCGAACATTTTCGGTTTTAGCACAATGGTGTTTTTGTGCGGGATCGCTTGAGGTGTGAGCTGGAAGTCGTTTTCTTCGTTGTAGGGCTCATAGCCGTCAAGATTCGGGTTGCCAACGCCGTATTCCATCGCTTCTTGGCCACTGATGAGTACTTGGATGTCGGTGTGCAGGCGGTGGAGCTCAGGCTTACGGGTGGAGGCTTCTTCGGTTTCTGGCGTCATCACATTCATGAAAATCTGTTCATCAATGTCGTGACGGCCCGTTTCGAGCGCCTCCAAATCCAAAGTATTGAGATAATCACACACGCGTTTGATCACCGGGTGAAGACCAAATGCGTAATCTTTTTTTGTTAAATCACCTAAAATCATAAATTGTCCTATTTTGCTAGATTTTCACTCAGCCACAGTGCCGCGCCAAGCAGGCGTTCGTCTTGCACTGGGGCACTTTTCACAACGTCGCAATGATAAAAGTGCGGTTGTGCGTCAAGATACTCTTTGACTAAATCAAGGTAGCCCTGCGAGAGCCCCACGCTGCCACCGAGGGCGACGCGTTCAACATCGTCCACCACCACTAAATCTGCCACGAGGTTGGCAATCACTTGCGCAGAGCGCTTGAGCATCGCCACCGCTTCGCTGTCGCCTTGTTGGTATTGGGCAAAAATGTCTTCAACCGCACTTTGTGCCCCTTGCATATTGGCAAAATGTACCATTGCGTTGGCTGATGCCATGGCATCCACGCAACCGCGTCGACCACATTCGCAGGTTGGGCCATTTGGGTCGGCGAGGGTGTGGCCAATGTGGCCAGCAATGCCTTTTGAGCCGATTTGCAACTCACGGCTGAGCACCAGCCCGCCACCGACGGCATGATCGACGTCAATGTAAGCAAAATTTTTCACCTCTTGCGGGGCATTGAGGCGGTATTGCGCAAACGTGGTGGCTTGCAGCCGTGTCAAGATGCCCACGGGGTGGTGGTAGTTGCATTGGTTTAAGGTATGCTCAAGCGGGAATGCGGCAAGACCTGCAGGTTTGTCGGGGTTCAATGCGCTCAGCGGGCCATTTTTAGTGTTGTCGCTGACCACCGCCACAGCATCAAACATGCCTTTATAATGCTTAAAAATATCTTTAAGCTGTTGCTCAAGGGCGTCATCGTGCCCCTCGGCCGGCAGGTCATAGTGCTGACGATCCTCTAAAATCTGCTCTGTCACTAACGCACTGTCGATACTATCTTGTCCAATATCAATCGCCAAACAACATTTCATAGCTCACCTCAAATTGCAGCGATACTGCGCCAGGCACAGTATAAACATTTCTAAAAAGGGATTTCAATAAATTGTGTTGATAGAGTAATACGATGTTCAAAAAGCAACAACAAGCAAGCATAAAAAATGAGATCTCAAGCAGATTTTTCTCACAAAGCAGGCTGCCATTTTCCATTTTGAAAATTAAAAACCAAACAATATTTAACCAAAATGATTAGATGAAATACAGTTTTGATGTTTTTTATTAGTTAGCGTTTAACTTATCTCAGTATTTATTGATTTTTCAAATTGACTTTAAACCGCACTTTGATAATATGCTTACACCTCCCTTTTATTGTTGGTGGACTATGGACTACATTAAGCAATTTTTTGATTTGATTGGCGATCTCACCTGGGGGTGGGCGCTGATTCCGATGTTAATTATTTTTGGGCTGCTGTTTAGCATTATCAGTAACTGGGCGCAATTTCGCTATTTCGGGCGGATGTTCCACTTCTTGCGTTCAGACAAGCAAACACAAAACAAAGACGCCATCAGCGGGCGCCAAGCGCTACTGCTCTCGATTGGCGGGCGCGTAGGTGGCGGCAACATCGCCGGTGTCGCAGTGGCGATCTCTCTCGGTGGGCCTGGCGCGGTGTTTTGGATGTGGGTGGTGGCGTTGATCGGCATGGTCACCAGCATCATTGAGTGTACCCTTGCCCAACTGTATAAACACAAAACCGCCGACGGCCACTTCCGTGGTGGGCCGGCGCGCTTTATTTTGCACGGCTTGGGTGAAAAATACCGCTGGATGGCGATTGTTTATTCCATTTGTTTGATGCTATCATTTTCCATCGGCTTTAACGCCTTCCAAGGCAACACAGTGGCCGGTGCAGCGCTCGACAGCCTTGGCATTGAGCGCCTTTGGACGGGCATCGCCTTGGCAGCCATTGGCGGGCTGATTATCTTCGGCGGCATTAAACGCATCTCGCAAGCGGCTGATGTCATCATCCCTGTGATGGCACTGTTTTATTTGGTGCTCGCCATCATTGTGATTGTGATGAACATTGCGGATTTGCCATCTGTGATTGCCAGCATTGTGAAAAACGCCTTCGGCATCGACTCCGTGGTGGGCGGCGGCATGGGTGTGGCAATTTCGCAAGGTATGCGCCGCGGCTTGTTCTCAAATGAAGCCGGCCTTGGCTCAGCGCCGAATGTGGCGGCCACCGCCAGCGTCAAGCACCCTGTCACCCAAGGCATTGCGCAGTCGCTGTCGGTCTTCATCGACACTATCGTGATCTGCAGCTGTACTGCATTTATTATTTTACTCGGCAAAGTCTATGTGCCAGGTGCTGAAATTGACGGCGTAGTGCTCACCCAACAATCGTTGGTGTATCACCTCGGTGATTGGTCAAAATATTTGCTGACCTTTGCGATTTTGCTCTTCTCGTTTAGCTCGATTATCTACAACTACTACCTCGGCGAAAACGCGCTAAGCTTCCTCTTTTATGGCAAGCAAGAAACATTCCCGATTTTCCTGCTGCGCATTGCGGTAATCGCGATTTTGTTTATCGGTGCCACCGCAAAAGGCGCCACCGACGTATTCTTCTTCGCCGACCCACTCATGGGCGTGCTGGCCTTGCTCAACTTACTGGCGTTGATTATGCTCTTCCCAATCGCCTCACGCTTGCTGCAAGACTACCGCCAACAACTCAAACAAGGCGCGCAAGAACCTGTCTTTGACCCAGACAAGTTCCCAGACCTTGATATTGATAGAAATGCGTGGAAGTAAGCAATCACTCACTTAGCTCAAGACCGCACTTTGCGGTCTTTTTTATTAAAGTGCGGTTTGCGCCATAAAAATCCTGCCCCAAACAGCATAATTTAGTCAGCGTTGCGGCGTTACGTGATTCAGAAAATTAGAATTAAGTGAGTTTAAAAGAAGGTGTTGGTGGGTCGTGAGAGGCTCGAACTCTCGACCAACGGATTAAGAGTCCGCTGCTCTACCAACTGAGCTAACAACCCATATTTAGTTGAAACTCGGTGGTGGGTCGTGAAGGATTCGAACCTTCGACCAATGGATTAAAAGTCCACTGCTCTACCGACTGAGCTAACGACCCATCAGGGAA
>NZ_JABTBO010000012.1 GCF_014884965.1 Spirabiliibacterium mucosae
ACAAAATGTAACCAAGACACGCCACAATACCAAGAAGAAGCGGCGCCTTTGATAGAACCTGGGCATTGAACCCAAGGAACAGTTCGTATAGCGAATTTAAATATCCATAACAAACCTCTGTAAGTTGTCAATATGAATGTTGATGGTTAGCCATCAGTATGAGCTCAGAGATTAGCCCCACATTTAGCGTCCAACACATCATAACAGCAAAAAATGAGTTGTTTTGAAGTTTTTTGATTATTTGTGATTTTAATCACAAAATATTTATTGCGTAATTTTCAGGATCTTAATTTAATCTGTTGTATTAAAAGGATAAATAAAAGAATTTATCAAAAATCACATTAGTGCTTGCAAAAGAAAAAATGATTATATATGATTGCTTTTGAGTGATATGTGATTTTTTGTGCTTTTTAAGGAGCGTTATTTATGGCAAAAGTGAATGAAATTACCCGTGAGAGCTGGATTTTATCAACCTTTCCAGAGTGGGGTACTTGGCTGAATGAAGAGATTGAACTTGAACAAGTTCCTCAAGGCAATGTTGCTATGTGGTGGCTGGGTTGTGTGGGCTTGTGGGTCAAAACGCCAGGAAATGCGAATCTCTGTATTGATCTTTGGTGTGGTCGTGGTAAAGCTACGAAAAAGGTTAAAGACATGGTACGCGGCCACCAAATGGCTAACATGGCGGGTGTGCGTAAATTACAGCCAAACTTGAGAAATTCAGTCAGTGTGTTAGACCCATTTGCAATTAATCAAGTCGATGCCATTGTGGCAACACACTATCACAACGATCACATTGATGTGAATGTAGCTGCTGCAGTTATCAATAACCCTGAGCTTAACCATGTTAAATTCATCGGCCCACAATATTGTGTGGATATGTGGACGAAGTGGGGGGTGCCACAAGATCGTTGTGTAGTCGTAAAACCTGGAGACAGCGTTAAAATTAAGGATCTTGAATTGATTGCGCTGGATTCTTTTGACCGCACTTGCTTAGTTACCCTACCTGCACGAGGTGCTGAAGAAAATGGCGGCGAATTAAATGGCATTTGCCCAAGTGATGAAGAGATGGGGCTCAAGGCAGTTAACTATCTTATCAAAACACCTGGTGGCAATATCTATCATTCCGGTGATTCTCACTATTCAATCTATTACGCTAAACACGGTAAAGACTATGAGATTGATGTTGCTTTGGGTAGCTATGGTGAAAACCCGCTAGGTATTCAAGATAAGATGACGTCTATTGATTTGTTGCGTATGGCTGAGTGCTTGCGTACAAAAGTGGTCATTCCTGTGCATCATGATATTTGGACAAATTTCCAAGCGGATACGAATGAGATTTTAGCGCTTTACAATATGCGTAAAGATAGACTTCAGTATCAATTCAAACCGTTCATTTGGCAAGTTGGGGGTAAATACGTCTATCCTCAAGATAAAGCATTAACAGAGTATCACTATCCGCGTGGCTTTGATGATTGCTTTGAGCAAGAGCCTAATGTTCCGTTTAAGTCAATACTTTAACCTTTACACACCGCTTTGTATTTTTACAAAGTGGTGTTATTTTGTTCATACATGGTTAGTTTTACGGAGAAGTCATTATGAACAAGCAATATCGTCATGAGAAATTACTCAATATTCTCAATGAACGGGAAATATTATCGACGGAAGAGATTATTCATCTTCTTGATGTTTCGCCAGCAACGGCGCGACGTGACATTACGATGTTAGATAAATTAGGGTTGTTGCAGAAAGTGCGCAATGGAGCTCAATCTGTTGCTAAAGAAAGCATTTCTAATCACCGCAATTATTTAAGCAGTAATGTTAATCAAATCAATAATTTTTCTGAAAAAGAGAGAATTGCGAGAGTGGCAGCCAATTTGTGTCAACGAGGCGAAAGCGTATTTTTGACCTGTGGCTCCACCATGATGATGTTAGGACAAAGCTTGTGTGGCAGTCCTGTGCAAATCATCACCAATTATTTGCCGTTAGCCAATTTGTTGATTGAACATGACCATAATGATGTTGTCATTATGGGAGGTCAATACAATAAAAATCAGGCTATTACGCTGTCTTTAGGCGTTGGCGTTGATTGTGGGTACTCTGCCAATATTATGTTTACAAGCGGACGAGGAATTTCGGCTAAGGGACTTTATAAAACCGACATGCTGATTGCAAATTCAGAGCAAAAAATGCTTGATAAAGTTGGGCGCTTGATTGTTCTGCTTGATAGTCAAAAATTAGGGAAGGAAGTTGGGATGATATTCACTGAGTTAAGTCGTATTGATACCTTAGTGACAGGCAAAGAAGCCGATCCTGACATTATTTCCACCTTAAAAGCACGAGGTTTGAATATTATCTTAGCCTAATATATTTAGGAGAGATAGAATGAGAAACCATAAAATTGGTATTTATGAGAAAGCCTTACCTAAAGAAATCAGTTGGCGGGAAAGGCTTGCAATCGCAAAATGTTGCGGTTTTGATTTTGTGGAAATGTCTATTGATGAAACTGACGAACGTTTATCACGTTTAAATTGGAGCAAGTCGGAACGACTGGACATTGTTAAAGCCGTTTTAGATTCTGGAATTACCATTCCATCAATGTGTTTGTCAGCGCATCGCCGCTTCCCATTTGGTAGTCACGACAGTCAAATAAGAAAACAAGCATGCGACCTTATGCAAAAAGCCATTGAGCTTGCAGTAGATCTTGGCATTAGAACGATTCAGTTAGCGGGTTACGATGTCTACTATGAAGAGCAAGATGAAGGCACAATCGCACGTTTTCAAGAAGGTTTAGAGTGGGCTGTACAATTGGCTGCTAGCAATCAAGTGACATTGGCCGTTGAAATCATGGATACGAAGTTTATGAGTTCTATTTCGCGGTGGAAAAAATACGATCAAATACTGCAATCTCCTTGGTTTACAGTGTATCCCGATCTAGGCAACTTATCAGCATGGAATGATGATGTGGTTTCTGAGCTAGAGTTAGGCATTGATAAAATTTCGGCTATCCATTTGAAAGATACCTACAAAGTCACCCAAGAATGCGCAGGGCAATTTAGAGATGTCCCTTTTGGTCAAGGTTGTGTTGACTTTGTGAAGTGCTTTGAAACGTTAGCACGATTAAATTATCGTGGTGCTTTTCTTATTGAGATGTGGACGGAAAAAGCTCAAGACCCTATTGTTGAAATTATTAACGCCAGAAAATGGATTGAGTCACAAATGGTGCAAGGAGGTTTTCAATGTTAACACAATTGAAACATGAGGTTCTTGAGGCGAACTTGGCGCTTCCTAAACACCATTTAGTCACATTCACATGGGGAAATGTGAGCGGCATTGATAGAGAAAAAGGTTTAGTAGTAATTAAACCATCAGGTGTTGAGTATGATGTGATGACTGCAGAAGATATGGTTGTGGTTGATCTTCATACTGGTGCGTTGGTTGAAGGGGATAAAAAACCATCTTCAGATACGCCAACACACCTTGAGCTGTATCGTAATTTTCCTGATATTGGTGGGATTGTTCACACACACTCTCGTCATGCCACTATTTGGTCTCAGTCGGGTGAAGATATTATTGCAACGGGCACAACTCATGCGGATTATTTTTATGGCGCAATACCCTGCACGCGCCTAATGACAGCACAAGAAATTGCGGGTGATTATGAGTTGGAAACAGGCAAAGTGATTGTTGAAACCTTTGCTACACGTGGGATCAACCCAAATGATGTTCCAGCTGCTTTGGTGCACTCACATGGGCCGTTTGTTTGGGGTAGCGATCCACACAATGCTGTGCATAACGCCGTGGTGTTGGAAGAAATTGCCTATATGAATCTTTTTGCTCGCCAGTTACGGCCTAATTTACAATCTATGCAGCAGGAGTTATTAGATAAACACTATCTAAGAAAACATGGTGCAAATGCCTATTACGGGCAATAATATGAAAAGAAGCCGCTCAAGATGTGCGGCTTTTTTATTAACTTAATTAAAACCGCACTTTAAAAGTGCGGTTTTTAGCAAAGTGCGGTCGGTTAGGTGAAGAGGACTAACACGATGGCGAGCACTTGCGGGGAGATGATGCGCATGAACATCACCAGTGGGTAGACGGTGGCGTAAGACAGTGCCGCGGCGCCGCTTTCTTCTTTGATGGCGTTGGCAAAGGCCAGCGCCGGTGGGTCTGTCATGGAGCCGGCGAGCAGGCCGCTTAAGGTGAGGTAGTTCATTTTGCCGTAAATGCGTGCGATAAGGCCGGTGACGAGCAGCGGCACAAAGGTGATGATGGCGCCGTAGGCCATCCATTCAAGGCCGCTGCCGCTGACTAAGGTATCAACAAAGTGGGCGCCGGCTTTGAGCCCAACAATGGAGAGGAACAGCACGATGCCGATTTCGCGCAGGGCGAGGTTGGCACTCGGTGGCATGAACCAGTAAAGTTTGCCGAGGCTGCCGATGCGCGCGAGAATGAGCGCCACCACCAGCGGGCCGCCAGCCAGCCCGAGTTTCAGCGGGACAGGGAAGCCTGGCAGCATAATCGGGATGGAGCCGACCAGCACGCCGAGCAAAATCCCGATAAACACGGGCAGCATTTGCACTTGTTGCAGTTTTTGCTGCACGTTGCCGATCACGGCAATCACCGCTTCAATGGCGTCCAGCCGGCCGACGAGGTTGAGTACGTCACCAAATTGCAAGCTGGTGTTGCTAGTCGGCACCAGTTCGATCCCCGCACGGTTAAGACGGGAGATTACCACTTCGTATTTTTGCTTGAATTTGAGATCGCGAATTTTTTTGCCCAGCGCTTGCTCGTTGGTGACCACCACGCGCACGGAGCGCAAGTCGGTGCCGCGGGTGGTGAGTGAGGTTTGCACCACCTCACCGATAACAAGCTGCAAGCGGTAGAGGTCAGGCTTGTCGCCCACGAGGTGCATAATATCGCCCAGCGCCACTTCGGTGTCGGCGTGGGGCACAATCAGCTCGTCGTTGCGCTTAAGCCGTGAGCACACCACATTGCGCGCCTCAAAGCCTGGAATATCACGAATGCGCAAGCCGTTGATGTTCGGGTTGGAGATTTTGACATTGAGGCTGCTTAGGCTTTCTTTGTCGTGGCCAGATTCTTTTTCAAATTGCTCATGCTCGTGCTCAATTTTGATTTTGAAAAAGGCACGAATCAGCCAAATGGCGAGCAAAATGCCGCAAATCCCGAACGGGTAGGCAATCGCATAGGCCATACCCATGGTTTCGGTGATGTTGGTCATGCCCAGTTCGCCTAAAATTTGCTGGCCAGCACCGAGCGATGGCGTGTTGGTGACCGCGCCTGAGAAAATGCCGAGAATAATCGGCAGCTCAATGCCAAAGGCAAGGTGTAAAATCACCACCAACAGCGCGCCGAGCAGCACAATCATCATGGCAAAGAGGTTGAGCTTCAAGCCTGATTGGCGCAGTGAGGCGAAAAAGCCGGGGCCGACTTGAATCCCGATGGTGTAAACAAACAAAATCAAGCCAAATTCTTGGATAAAATAAAGGGTGTGCGGCTCAAGTTTGAGATCGTATTGATAGGTGAAGTGCCCCACCAAAATCCCCCCAAACAGTACGCCGCCGATCCCGATGCCAATCCCCTTAATTTTAAAATGCCCGAGCCACAGCCCGATCACGGCCACTAAGGAGATGAGGCTTATGGTGATTGCAATATCGCTCATAAGTGCTCCTAAATTTTCAATAAAAGTGAACTGAGAGGGATTATACCTGTCTTAGAAAACAAAATTTGGCCTAGCCCAAATTTTTAAAGAAAATTCAAATTTTTGTGTAAAAATAGGGCATGGATGAGCCACGCGGTGGCATTTTTGAGATGATGTATGAATTGGCAAACTGAATTATTGGATTCCTCTTTTTGGGTGCTAAAGGCGTTCGCCGGCAGCGTGGTGTTTTTGCTCTTGCTTGGCGTGTTGCTGGTGCGCTTCACCGGCTGGGGGCGGCAGTTTTGGCGCATTGGCGCGCACTACCTCAACCCGAAAACACATTTTTCAGCCATGGTACTGTTTGGTAGCATTTTGCTGCTCACGCTGCTGGACGTGCGCCTAAGCGTGGTGGTGTCGAATTGGTATAACAAAATGTATGGCTCGCTGCAAGATTACGACGCTGAGCTGTTTTGGCGCATGATGGCGGTGTTTGCCATTTTGGCCACCATTAATGTGGTGTTGGGGCTGGTGAATTATTATCTCTCTCAGCGCTTTATCATCAACTGGCGCACTGACCTCAACCACCGCTTTGTCTCTCGCTGGCTGAACAACCGCACTTATTACAAAACTTATTACAGCCACGGCATTTTGGACAACCCCGACCAGCGTATCCAGCAAGATGTGCAATCGTTTGTCACCACCAGCTTGAGCTTTTCAACCGGGCTTGTCAGCGCGGTCAACTCCATCATTGCCTTCACCATTTTGCTCTGGGGGCTCTCCGGCCCGCTGACCCTCGGCGGGGTGGAAATCTCGCACGCGATGGTGTTTTTAACCTATCTTTATGTGCTCGTCACCTCGGTGCTGGCGTTCAAACTCGGGCGGCCGTTGATCAAGCTCAACTTCTTGAATGAAAAGCTCAACGCCAACTTCCGTTATTCCTTAATCCGCGTGAAAGAATACGCTGAAAGCATCGCGTTTTATCGCGGGGAGCACAGTGAAAAACGCCTGCTGACACACCAGTTTAACGCGGTGATTGAAAACGTGTGGCACATTGTGTTTCGAACCCTCAAGTTCTCGGGCTTCAACCTTGTGGTGGGGCAGGCCTCGGTGGTGTTCCCGTTTTTGATTCAAGCCGGGCGCTTTTTCCAAAAGCAAATTTCCCTAGGCGATTTGATGCAAACTGGCCAAGTGTTCGGCCAGCTGCACTCAAGTTTGTCGTTTTTCCGCAACTCTTATGACACCTTTGCGGCCTACAAAGCCACGCTCGATCGCTTAACCGGCTTTAGTGATGCGATGCAAAGCGCCGAAAATCTTGAGATGCCTGAGATCAAAACCGATCGCGAGCAGCTGGTGATCAACAATCTCAGCGTTTACACCCCCGCGCAAAAGCCGCTGATTGAGCGCCTGACGCTTGATTTGCCGCAAGGTGCGTGGCTGTTGATTCAAGGCCCGTCGGGGGTGGGCAAAACCACCTTGTTGCGCTCGCTGGCAGGCTTATGGGCCTTTGCCAAAGGGGATATTCACGCGCCGGCCGATGCGCTCTTTTTGTCGCAAAAACCCTATTTGCCGCAAGGGCGGCTGCTCGATGCGCTGCATTACCCCAACAGCGCGCCTGATCAGGTAGATTATGCCCTTGAAACCGCACTTTTAACGCGCGTGCAACTAGGGCATTTGTGCGGCAAATTGCTTGAAGACAACGAATGGACGCAGGTGCTCTCCCTTGGTGAGCAGCAGCGCTTGGCCTTTGCCCGCGCATTGTTGCACCGCCCGCAGATTATCTATCTCGATGAGGCCAGCGCCAGCATGGACGAAGGGCTTGAAGATGCGATGTATCGCCTGCTGAAAAGTGAACTGCCGCACGCCACTGTGGTCAGCGTGGGGCATCGCTCAACCTTGAAGGCATTGCACGAACAGCATTTGGCGATTAAGCCCGATGGCAGCTGGCAGCTTTTAGACCGCACTTTGGCGTAAAATCACGAAAATTGGAAAAAAAGGTTGACTTATTTTTCAAGCTTGCTTTAATGCAAGCGAAAAATGTATCTATGAGGACAAATTATGGCAGAGAGCTTTAGTGTAACCCGCCGCTTTTTTGACGACAAAAATTACCCACGCGGCTTTTCACGCCATGGTGACTACACCATCCGTGAATCTGAAACCTTAGAAAAATACGGCCAAGCCTTTATTGAACTGCAATTGGGCAACCGCAAACCGAAAACTAAAGAAGAAAAACAGTTTGTCGCGGTGTGCAAAAAAGAGCGCGAGCCGGAAACCTTTTTTGAAAAAACCTGGGTGAAATACACCTCCCGCATCAACAGCGTCAAACGCGTCTACACCCTCTCTGGGCTGGCGGCTGCCGACAGCGCGGGTGACGACTTCACCGAATAATCCAAGGCGCTGTGTGCGCCTTTTGCTTTTTTGGATTGCTTATGCCACACCTCCCAACGCAGGACTACCCAACCCTTTTGCACGCCAAACGCGAACGCCTGCAAGCGTTGCTCGCGCCGTTTAACGCGCCTGAACTGGCCGTATTTGCCTCGCCTACGCAGCACTTTCGCATGCGCGCGGAGTTTCGCATCTGGCATGAGGGCGATGAGCTCTATCATGTGATGTTTGACGCCGAACGTGGCGAGCGCTACCGTGTGGACAGCTTCCCTGTGGCTAGCCAGCTCATCAACGCGATGATGACCGCACTTTTGCCTGAGTTGAAAGCTGAGGATGTTTTACGCCGCAAGCTGTTTCAAATTGATTACCTCAGCACGCTCAGCGGGCAGATTGCCGTGAGCTTGCTTTATCACAAACCGTTAAGTGATGAGTGGGTGCGTGCTGCGCGTGAGCTCAAAGTGCGGTTGCAAGCCCAAGGGTTTGAGGTGCAGCTCATCGGCCGGGCGCGCAAGCAAAAAATCTGCCTTGACCACGATTGGGTGGATGAAACGCTCACCGTCAACGGCCGCGCGCTGCATTATCGCCAAATCGAAAACAGCTTCACGCAGCCTAATGCGGCGATGAATATTCACATGTTGCAATGGGCCCAGCACTGCACGCAAGGCGAGCAGGGCGATTTGCTTGAGCTCTATTGCGGCAATGGCAACTTTTCCATCGCGCTGGCGGGCAATTTTGAGCGCGTGCTAGCGACTGAAATTGCCAAATCCTCGGTGCACGCCGCCCAGCATAATTTGCAAGCCAATGGCATCGACAACGTGCGCATTATCCGCATGTCGGCCCAAGAGGTCACGCAAGCCTTAAACGGCGAGCGCACCTTCAACCGCCTGCAAGGGGTGGATTTGCGCGATTACCGCTGCCACACCGTGCTGGTTGACCCACCGCGGGCGGGGCTGGATGACGCGACGCTCGAGATGGTTTCTCACTACCCGCAGATTTTGTATATTTCCTGCAACCCACACACCTTGGTTGAGAACCTCAAAACGCTGTGCCAAACCCATCGCATTGCGCAAGCGGCGCTGTTTGACCAATTCCCGTATACCGATCATATCGAAACAGGCGTGTGGCTGGTGCAGCGTGATTAAACTGGTGTGTGAAAGTGCGCTCAAGCAAGCCGAGTTTGACCGCACTTGTGCTTTGTTAGGCCTAAAACATCACCCCAATAGCCCATTGGCGCTGGTGCAAACCTCAAATCACATTGAGCTGCGCAAGCTTGACGAGCCTAAGCTCGGTGCGGTATGGGTCGATTTCACCCAAGGCACACTGGCGCACCGCCGGCAATTTGGTGGCGGGCGCGGTGAGGCCGTGGCCAAAGCCGTGGGCGTGAAGCAATCCTATCTCCCCAGCGTGATTGATGCCACCGCCGGCCTTGGGCGTGATGCCTTTGTGCTGGCTGCCATTGGCTGCAAAGTGCGGTTGGCCGAGCGCAACCCCGTGGTTTATGCCCTGTTGCAAGACGGCCTAGCGCGTGCGTATATTGATGAGACCATCGGCGGGTGGATGCGCGAGCGGATGCAGCTCTTGCCGTTGGGCTCGCTGCCAGCTCTCACCGTTGAACCCGCTGATGTGGTTTATCTTGACCCAATGTTCCCGCATCGGCAAAAAACAGCGTTAGTGAAAAAAGAGATGCGCGTGTTTCAAACGCTGGTGGGCGCCGATCTCGACGCCGATCAATTATTAGCGCAAAGTGCGGTTTTAGCGCGCAAGCGTGTGGTGGTCAAACGCCCCAGCGGCGCGCCACATCTGGCCAACATCACGCCGCAAGGGGAGTTGAAAACCAAAAATCACCGCTTTGATCTCTACCACCCGCAGGCGTTACTCGCGCAATAAAAAAGCACCCGAAGGTGCTTTTTTACTTTTTATACTTTAGCAATTAGCGAACCAAGCCCGCGTGCTGCAAGGCCTCAATCACGGCTGGCTGCGCCTCTTCACTGAGCACAGTCAGCGGCAGGCGGATATGCAAGTTGCTAATCAGCCCCAAACGGTGGCAGGCCCATTTCACAGGGATTGGGTTGGATTCCACAAACAAGTTTTTGTGCAGCGGCATCAGCACTTGGTTGATTTCTTCCGCTTGCTCAAACTCACCTGCCAGCGCGTGGGCGCACATTTTGGCCATCTCCGCCGGCGCCACGTTGCTGGTGACTGAAATCACGCCTTCTGCACCATCGCGCATGGCATCAAGTGCGGTGGCATCATCCCCGCTGAAGATCAAGAAATCGTCGCCAGCGAGCTGTTTAATTAATTTCACGCGTTCGACTTCGCCGGTGGCCTCTTTGATGCCGACGATGTTTTTCACTTTCGCCAAGCGGGCCACGGTTTCAGGCTTGATGTCGCTGCCGGTGCGGCTTGGCACGTTGTAGAGAATTTGCGGGATGTCGGTGCTTTCTGCAATGGCTTTGTAGTGTTGATACATCCCTTCTTGAGTTGGTTTGTTGTAATACGGCACAACCGACAAACACGCTGCCACGCCGCTGCCGTGGAGCAGTTTGGTCATGGTGATGGCCTCGCTGGTGGCGTTCGCGCCAGTGCCTGCGATAATAGGAATGCGCCCTTTGGCAAATTCAACGGTTTTTAAAATGGCTTTCACATTTTCTTCAATGCTCAGGGTGGCGGACTCACCGGTGGTGCCCACGGAGACAATCGCGCTGGTGCCTGCATCAACGTGAAAATTCACCAACGCTTCAAGCTCTTCGTAGTTGACGTCGCCAGCCTCTGTCATCGGGGTGACAAGGGCGACAATGCTGCCAGAAAATAACGGTTGTTGTGCCGACATAACGATTCTCCTGTATATTTTTATTATTCCTAGGCCTAATATGATTAGCTTGCCAAATTTGGCACAGTTTGCAAGTGCTTTTTTATGATCTCGCGCTTTTTTTTGCAAAAAAAGCCACCGAACTTTACAATCTAGTTTGTGATTATCAAACAAAGGAGGCATTATGCCAACGCCACTTAGCCAAGGCACACCCGAGGACCGAAGTTCAGCTTGCTTGATCAACGCAATCAAGCCATCAGTTTAAGCCAATTTAAAGGCCAAAAAGTGCTGGTCTATTTCTATCCGCGCGCCCTCACCCCAGGCTGCACCACCCAAGCCTGCGACTTGCGCGACAGCCAATCCGAGCTTGAAAAGTGCGGTTTAACCGTGCTCGGCATCAGCCCCGACAGCCCAGACAAACTCGCCCGCTTTGAGGAGAAAAATCAGCTCAATTTCACTTTGCTTTCAGATCCTGACCACAAAGTCGCAGAGGCCTACGGCGTGTGGGGCGAGAAGAAATTCATGGGCAAAACCTTTGATGGCATCCACCGCATCAGCTTTTTGATCGACGAAAGCGGCACCATCGCCCACGTGTTTGAAAAATTCAAAACCAAAGACCACGCCCGCATCGTCCTCGACTACCTGCAACAGGCGTAAACAGATATTAAAAAAGGGCAAAATGCCCTTTTATCATTTCCGCATGAGTTCTGGCCATCTGGCTTTGCAAAAATAGCTTTTGCCATCTTTCGCGAAGTCGTAAATATTGCTGACTTGACGGAGAGAAAATGGCGGTGTTTTCCCAAGTCGAAGGCAGTAGCGTGTTGCGCGTCTGAATTTACGATTGGCTCGGCGCTTGTCTTGTTTTTCACTTTCAAAGCAAGTATGGCCATTAATCGGCGTTTTCTTGTAGCTGCGACTCATGTGATTCTCCTAGGATAAGTGGATAACTTATCGCTCTTTGAGAATCACTCCATATTTGATTTTCATTGCATATTACCCTTGATATTCAACCGCACTTTATACAATAGGGTCTTCAGGTTCTTCGTTTGATGGCCAGGCGTTGAGGACGGCTTTGACCAAGGTTGCCAACGGGATGGCGAAGAAGATGCCCCAAAGGCCCCATAACCCGCCGAAGACGAGCACGGCGAGGATGATAATGAGAGGGTGAAGGTTCACCGCCTCACTAAACAGCAACGGCACGAGCAAGTTGCCGTCGAGAATTTGGATAAGAATGTGGCCGGCGACCAAGTAGCCAAAGGTGGAGGTGAGGCCAAATTGGGCGGCAGCAATCAGCACGATGGGGATGGTGATGAGCACCGCGCCAACGTAAGGGATCAACACCGACAAGCCCACGCCGACTGAGAGCAGCAGCGGGTAGCGCAGGCCGAAGCTCAGCAGTAGCACATAAGTGACGCAGCCAATCACCACAATTTCAACCAATTTGCCGCGGATGTATTTCGAGATTTGCCCTTGCATTTCACGCCAAACTTGCGAGGCTAAAGTGCGGTTGCGTGGCAAAAAGCGCATCGCGCCATTGATGAGCTGCTCTTTGTCTTTGATTAAGAAAAACACCATCAGCGGCACCAAAAAGGCATAAATCCCGATGGTCACCAGGCTCACCAAAGAGGAGATGGAGTATTTCAGCGCCGACTCGCCCATGGTTAAAATCTTGGTGCGTACGGTGGAGATGATGGAATCAAGCATTTGGTAGTCCACCAGCGCGGGGTAATTCTCCGGCAGTGTCAGCACCCAAGCGTGGAGCTGGTTTATCATCTCGGGCAAGTCTTGCATCATGGATACCGTTTGGTTCCACAGCCGTGGCAATATCACGATAAAAACAAAAATGGTCAGCGCGATAAACAACAACAGCGTGATGCTAATCGCTACAATGCGCGGCAGGCGCAGCCGCTGGGCGATGAAATCAATCGGCGTTTCAAGCAAGTAGGCAAACACCAAAGCAATCAACAGTGGTGCGATGATGTCGCTGAAAAAATAAATCGCCAGAAAGCCGAATAACAAAATGGCAAAAAGCCCCATGGCTTGTGGGTCGCTAAAGCGTCGTTTGTACCATTTTTGAAACATGTCCAGCATGGGGTGTCCTTGTGTAAACTGCGTGGTGAATAACATATTGACTTAGTGACAGATTAAATCTATTTTGAGAGAAAAATCAATAGGAGAAAGACGATGAGCGTGAAAATTTTACACAATCCCCGCTGTTCCAAAAGCCGTGCCACCTTGGCGTTGTTAGAAGAAAACGGCGTGCAGCCTGAAGTGGAGCTTTATCAAGCGCAGCAATACAGCGCTGAAGACATCCGCGCGATTGCTGAAAAATTGGGCGTGAGCGATTTGCGCGAGATGATGCGCACCAAAGATGAGCTCTACCGCACTTTGCATCTCGGCGAGGCCAGCCAAGCGCAATTGCTGCAAGCGTTGGTGGACAACCCGCAGCTGCTTGAGCGCCCGATTGTGATCTGTGGCGACAAAGCGCGCATCGGCCGCCCGCCTGAAAACGTGCTGGCGATTTTATAACGCCAGTTTGTCTTTCAAAAAGGGGATGGTCAAATGCCCCTTTTGCGCCTCCAGCGTGGCGCGCTCGAGCTTATCGAGAGTGCGGAACAGGCTTTTGAGATCGCGTGCGTGACGCTTGAGTAAAAATTGCGCGGCGTCGTCGTTGAGGATCAAACCGCGAGCAAAGGCACGGCGCTGCAACACGTGCATTTTTTGCGCTTCTGACAGCGGCTTGAGCTGATACACCTCGCCCCAAATCAGGCGCGAGCGGAGATCGGGCAAATTAAGGGCCAGCTCGCTAATCGGCGCATTGGCGCTGATGATCAGCTCACCTTGCGCGCGCTCGTTGATGCGGTTGTATAAATCAAATATCGCGCGCTCCCAGTGCGCATTGCCGGCGATGGCGTGTAAGTCATCCAAGCAGACGAGATCGTGCAGTTCAAGGTTGTTGAGCAAATCGGGCGAAAATTGCGCGAGGGATTTCAGTGGCAGAAAGCTCGCCGCGCCGCCGTTTTGAGTGACCTCATCACAGCAGGCTTTGAGCAGGTGGCTTTTGCCCGTGCTGGGCTGGCCGAAGATAAAATAAAAGTGCGGTCGGGCTTGTGCAAGATGCGCGTGCAAACTGGCGAGAAGCAAGGGGTTGTTCTCGCCATTGAAATTATCAAATGTGTTTTCATCCAGCGTGTGAATCGGCAGCGGGATTTGACGCATGCTCAGCCTATTTTAGACCGCACTTTGCGGTTTTTCTTTCGGCAAAATCAAGTGCATCACCACCGCGATGATAGCGCACAAGCTGATGCCTTTGAGCGACACTTCGCCCACATTAACCATCATGCCGCCGATGCCAAAGGTCAACACCACCGAGATAATACACAAGTTGCGCGGCTCAGAGACATTCACTTGCGCTTTAATCAGCGTGCTCATGCCCACCACGGCAATCGAGCCGAACACCAGCATCATAATGCCGCCCATCACCACGGTTGGAATGGTCGCCAGCAACGCGCCGACTTTGCCACAAAACGAAATGGCAATCGCCCAGCACGCTGCCCATGTCATGATTTTCGGATTGAAGTTGCGTGTCAGCATCACCGCACCTGTCACCTCGGCATAGGTGGTGTTTGGCGGGCCGCCTAAAAACGCCGCAGTTGAGGTGGCAATCCCGTCACCAAGCAAAGTGCGGTGCAGCCCCGGCGTGCGCAGGAAGTCTTTGCCTGTGACTGAGCTTATCGCCATAATCCCGCCGACGTGCTCGATGGCTGGCGCAATGGCGATTGGCAACAGGTAGAAAATTGCCTCAAGTTTAAACGATGGCGTGGTGAACGTTGGCAGGCTGAACCACGGCGCGTTAGCCACGCTTTGGAAATCAATCAAGCCATAGAAAAGAGCGGTGCAATAGCCCACCACAATGCCGAACATAATCGGAATCAAGCGCATCAAGCCTTTGGCAAACACCGCCACCACCAAGGTGGTGATCAAGGTCACCATCGAAATCACAATCGCTTGCTCATAGGGGAAGAGTTGCGCGCCGTCGCCGCCGCGGCCCATCGCCATGTTCACTGCCAGCGGCGCCAAGCCCATGCCGATGATGATGATAATGGGCCCAACCACCACCGGTGGGAAGATGCGTTGCAAAATCTCCGCACCTTTAAGCTTCACCAAAAAGCTCAAGGCGACGTACACCAGGCCTGCGCACATCAAGCCACCCATGGTGACCGACAGCCCCCAGGTGGCGATGCCGTATTGCATAGGCGCGATGAACGCAAAAGAGGACGCGAGGAAAATCGGCACTTGTCGGCGGGTACACAGTTGGAAGAGCAGTGTGCCGACGCCGGCGGTTAAAAGTGCGGTATTGCTGTCGAGGCCAACAATCAACGGCACCAACACCAAGGCGCCAAAGGCCACAAACAACATTTGCAAGCCCACAAAGGCTTGCTTGATTGGGTGCTGCGCCGGTTCTGGCAGGGCTTGCGTGTTCATTATTTTGTCCCGAAGATTTTATCACCCGCATCGCCTAAGCCTGGGATGATGTAGCCGTGTTCGTTTAAGTGATCGTCAATCGAGGCGGTGTAAAGCTCCACATCGCCGTGCGCTTGCTCAAGGGCTTTGATGCCTTCCGGCGCGGCCACTAGCACCAATACTTTAATGTGTTTGCAGCCTTTTTCTTTGAGCAAATTGATGGTTGCCACCATCGAGCCGCCGGTGGCCAGCATTGGGTCAACCACAATTGCCATGCGCTCTTCAAGGTCGCCGGCCAGTTTTTGGAAATACGGTACAGGCTCGAGGGTTTCTTCGTTACGATACATGCCCACAACACTAATGCGCGCGCTGGGGATATGCTCCAACACGCCGTCCATCATGCCAAGCCCTGCGCGCAAAATTGGCACCACAGTGACCTTTTTCCCCTTGATGCGCTCCACCTCCACCGGGCCATTCCAACCGTCGATGATGATGGTTTCGGTTTCTAAATCGGCGGTCGCCTCATAGGTCAGCAAGCTGCCCACTTCGGTGGCCAAATCGCGGAAATCTTTGGTATTGATATCCCCCGCGCGCATTAAGCCGAGTTTGTGTTTAATCAAAGGATGATTGACTTGCACTAGTTTCATATTGCACTCCTTAAAAGTTATCCGAGCAATTTTAAAACATTGACAGGGCAATTAATAGCTTTTTTGTGTGGATTTTGCGTTATTGGCAAGCGCCATTCAACCTTTAGGATTTGCGTGAGAATTTGCGCAAAATTGTGTGATTTTTATCGCTTAAATTTTGACTAGCTGATACAATTTGTCAGACTCTCTTGCACTCACAAGAGCCCTAAGGTTTGGTTACAACAGGAAATTGTCGTGGAAAAAGAAACATTAAGTTACAAAGATGCCGGCGTGGATATCAACGCGGGCAATGACTTGGTTGAGCGCATTAAAGCCGATGTGAAACGCACCCGTCGCCCTGAGGTGATGGGCGGCTTGGGCGGCTTTGGCGCGCTGTGTGCTATCCCTGCGGAATACAAAGAGCCGATTTTGGTCTCTGGCACCGACGGGGTGGGCACCAAGCTGCGTTTGGCCATTGACTGCCACAAACACGACACCATTGGGGTGGATTTGGTCGCGATGTGCGTCAACGACTTGGTGGTGCAAGGTGCGCAACCGCTCTTTTTCCTCGATTATTACGCCACCGGCAAGCTTGAGGTGGATGTGGCCGCCGATGTGGTCAAAGGCATTGCCGATGGCTGCGTGCAATCGGGCTGCGCGTTAGTCGGCGGTGAAACCGCAGAAATGCCAGGCATGTATCATAAAGGCGATTACGATTTGGCCGGCTTTTGTGTTGGCGTGGTGGAAAAAAGCGAGATTATTGAGCCGTCGCGCGTGCGCGTAGGCGACAAACTCATCGCACTGGCCTCCAGCGGCCCGCACTCAAACGGCTATTCTCTAATCCGCAAAGTGCTTGAGCGCAGCGGCGCCAATCCAACCCAAGACAAACTTGGTGAGAAAACCCTCGCCGAGCACTTGCTGGCACCGACCAAAATTTATGTTAAATCCATTTTGCAATTGATCAAACGCGTTGACGTGCACGCCATTGCGCATTTAACCGGCGGCGGCTTTTGGGAGAACATCCCGCGCGTGCTGCCTGCCCATGTGCAAGCGGTGATCGACGAGAGCAGCTGGCAGTGGGGCGAAGTGTTTGACTGGCTGCAACGCGAGGGCAATATCGAGCGCCATGAAATGTACCGCACCTTTAACTGCGGCGTGGGCATGGTGGTGGCACTGCCTGAAAAAGACGTGGAAACCGCACTTGCATTGTTACAACAAGCCGGCGAGCGTGCCTGGTTGATTGGCGAAATTGCCCAACGCAGCGAAGACGCACCGCAGGTGGTGATTGCCTAATGCGCACGGCGGTATTGCTCTCGGGCAAGGGCGAAACGCTGCAGGCGATTATCGACGCACAAAAGTGCGGTCACCTGCACGCCCACATTGCTTGTGTGATAAGCGATCGCGCCGATACGTTAGGGCTTGAACGCGCGCAAGCGGCAGGCATTGCCACCGCCGTGATTGCACGTGCGCAGTACGCCAGCAAAGTGGCATTTGAAGACGCCTTGATTGTGCAGCTCAACGCCGCCAAGGTCGAACTGGTGGTGCTGGCGGGTTTTATGCGTGTGCTTTCCGTGCACTTTACGCAAGCGTTTGCTGGGCGGATTTTGAATATTCACCCGTCACTGCTGCCGAAATTCAAAGGCTTGAACACCCATCAGCGCGCGATTGACGCAGGCGAAACCGAGCACGGCACCAGCGTGCATTTTGTCGATGAATCCCTCGACGGTGGGCCTGTGATTTTGCAGGCCAAAGTGCCGATTTTCCCACATGATAGCGCCGATGAGGTTGCCCAGCGCGTGAAGCAGCAAGAGCGGCAAATCTACCCGCTGGTGATTAGCTGGTTTGCCCAAGGCCGGCTTGTGCAACACAACAACAGCGCGGTGCTTGACGGCAAGGTGCTCGGCGCGGCGGGCTATGCCAGCGAATAGCACCAGATGACAGCGCGGGCAGAATGTTTTAGAATGACCATTGGCGATTAAATCCGCAATCAAACGCCATAATTGCCTTGAGAGGGAATTTTTTGGCTAAATTGGGTTCTAATAATGTATCGTAATAAGAGAGTGAATAGATGAATTTAACCAAAATGAAAAATAAGTTAATCGCGTTAACCGCACTTTTAGGTGCATTATTAGTTGCACAACCGCTGCTGGCGGCTGAAACCGTGGTCGCCACTGTAGATGGCCACCCCATTTTATCCAGCCAAGTGAAAGCCGCCCTTGGCAAGCGTGCCAACACTGCCGCCAACCGCGCCAAAGCACTCGATGATGTGATTGATGATATTTTGGTGCAAAAGGCGATTAAAGACTCGGGGGTGAGGATCAGCAGTGGTGATGTTGACCGCGTGCTGCAAAGCATCGCCGACCAAAACGGCCTAACATGGGGCCAATTGCTGGATGCGATGGACTACCAAGGCATTAATTATCAGCAATTTCGTAACCAAATTCGCCACCAATTACTAATGGGGCAAGTGCGCCAACACAGCATTGGCAAAAGCATTGACGTCGACCGCGAGCAAGTGCTGGCACTGGGCAAAAAAATGCAAAACGAGGCCAAAAGCAAAGGCCAATTGCACAAAGCCACCGCCACCGAATACCGCGTGAGCCACATTTTGCTCAAAACTAACCCAATTTTGACCGACGCCAAAGCCAAAGCGCAGCTCACCCAATTGCGCAGCGACATTTTGGCAAAAAAAATCAGCTTTGAAGACGCCGCCAAACAAAACTCGAAAGATTACCTCTCAGGCTACAAAGGCGGCGATTTGGGCTTTGCCTTCCCAGAAAGTTATGTGAAAGAGTTTGCCCAAAAAGTGCGGTCAAGCAAGCAAGGCGTTATCACCGCGCCGTTTAAAACCGAATTTGGCTGGCACATTTTGAAGGTGACCGACACCCGCAAAGGCGATCGCACCGAGCAATACTACCAGCAAAAAGCCTATGAAAACTTGATCAACCGCCAAGCGCAGCAAGCCGCCAACGACTGGGTCAAAGCGCTGCGCAAAAATGCCGACATCAAGATAATGAAACCTTAATCACAACAGCCAATAAAATCCCGCTTGGTCGGGATTTTATTTATTTGAAAATAAGCATATGAACGGAAAAACCCATTTAGGCCACACCGCGCGCAAGCGCTTTGGGCAAAACTTTTTACACGACAGCCATGTGATTGGCAACATTGTGGCCGCCATTGCGCCCAAGTCTGGCCAAGCGTTGGTGGAAATTGGCCCCGGCCTTGGCGCGCTGACAGAGCCGGTGTGCGAGCAAACCGACAAACTCACCGTGATTGAGCTCGACCGCGATTTGGCGCACCGCTTGCGCCATCACCCATTTTTGAACCAAAAGCTCAACGTGATTGAGCAAGATGCCATGCAGGTGGATTTCACCGCACTTTGCCAACAACTTGGCGCGCCGCTGCGGGTATTTGGTAATCTGCCTTATAATATTTCTACTCCGTTAATGTTCCATCTGTTCAGCTTCACGGATGCGATTGCGGATATGCACTTTATGCTGCAAAAAGAGGTGGTCAAACGCCTGGCTGCGGCACCTAACAGCAAGGCCTACGGCCGGCTGAGCGTGATGGCGCAGTATTACTGCCAAGTCATCCCTGTGCTTGAGGTGCCGCCGAGTGCCTTCAAACCCGCGCCCAAAGTGGACTCCGCCGTGGTGCGGCTGATCCCGCACCGCACTTTGCCGGTGGTGGCAAAAGACACTGCGTGGCTCAACCGCGTGTGCGCTGCTGCGTTTGGCCAACGGCGCAAAACCTTGCGCAATGCGCTTGGCCAATTGCTCAGCGCCGAGCAGCTCGCCGGCCTTGGGATTGACGACAACGCACGGGCGGAAAACGTAAGCGTGGCCGATTTTGTCCGCTTGGCCAACTTTTTGGCGGATAATCCACCGCAGGAGGGCTGATGGCAACCTATCTCGTCGGTGATTTGCAAGGCTGCTATGACGAACTCGCGCGCCTTTTAGACAAAGTGCGGTTTGACCCCGCCTGCGATACCTTATGGCTGGTGGGTGACCTTGTTGCCCGAGGTGATAAATCCCTTGAGTGCTTGCGCTTTGTCAAAAGCTTAGGCGAGGCGGGCAAAACGGTGCTGGGCAATCACGACGTGCATTTGCTGTCAACAGCACTTGGGATTAAAATAATCAAACCGAAAGACAAAGTCGAGGCCATTTTCAACGCCCCCGATTTTGCCGAGCTGATGGACTGGCTGCGTGCCCAGCCGCTGCTGCGCGAGCACGACGAATTTGGCTTTTTGCTCTGCCACGCGGGCATCAGCCCGGATTGGGATTTGCCGACTGCGCGCGCGTGCGCCCGTGAAGTGGAGGCGGAGCTACAAAGTGATGATTACCGCACGTTGCTTGAAAATATGTACGCCGACACGCCTGATCGCTGGCATGAAGATCTGCAAGGCCTTGAACGCTGGCGCTACATTCTCAACGCCTACACTCGCATGCGCTTTTGTTATCGCGACCATCGCTTAGATATGGCGTGTAAATTGCCGCTCGACCAAGCCCCCGATGAACTGGTGGCGTGGTTTGCGCTCGACAACCCGCTCTATCAAACCCGCCCGATTGTGTTTGGCCACTGGGCAAGCTTGGTGGGCTTTACGACACCACAGGGTATTTATGCGTTGGATACCGGCTGCGTGTGGGGCAATTACATGACGTTATTGCGCTGGGAAGACAAAGTCTATTTCAAGCAAAATGCGCTGAAAAATTATTGCGCATAAGGCCAACAATGGCGTGATAAAGACTAGGTTTTAACCCCAAATTACGCTATTCTATTACCATCTTATTTTTCTCTTTTAGCCGCCAAAGTGCGGTTTTTTGCAAGGTGATTATTATGCAACAACATTACAGTCCTGAGCAGGTTGAAGCCCAAGTGCAGGATTATTGGCAACAAAATAATGTCTTTAAAGCCAAAGTCGACCATTCCAAAGAAAAATATTACTGCTTGTCGATGTTCCCGTACCCATCCGGCCGGCTGCACATGGGGCATGTGCGCAACTACACCATCGGTGATGTGATTGCCCGCTTCCAACGCATGAATGGCAAAAACGTGCTGCAACCGATTGGCTGGGATGCCTTTGGTATGCCGGCGGAAAACGCGGCGATCAAAAACAAAACCGCACCCGCGCCTTGGACGTATGAAAACATCGCCTACATGAAACAGCAGCTGAAAATGCTCGGCCTAAGCTACGACTGGGATCGCGAAATCACCACCTGCCGGCCAGATTATTACAAATGGGAGCAGTGGTTTTTCACCGAGTTGTATAAAAAAGGTCTCGTCTATAAAAAAACCTCGGTGGTCAACTGGTGCCCGAACGATGAAACCGTGCTCGCCAACGAGCAAGTGGACGAAGGCCGCTGCTGGCGCTGCGACACCCCTGTGGTGCAAAAAGAGATCCCGCAATGGTTTATCAAAATCACCGATTATGCCGAGCAACTGCTCAGTGGCCTTGATCAGCTGCCAAATTGGCCGGATCAAGTCAAAAGCATGCAACGCAACTGGATTGGCCGCTCTGAAGGGCTTGAAATCGCCTTTGCGGTGGAAAACAGCAACGAGGTGGTTGAAGTCTACACCACCCGCGCCGATACACTTTTTGGCGTGTCGTACCTCGCCATTGCTGCCGCCCACCCGTTAGCGCAAAAAGCGGCGGAAAATAACCCGCAATTGGCCGCCTTTATTGAAGAGAGCAAAAACATCAAAGTGGCTGAAGCCGATCTCGCCACCATGGAGAAAAAGGGTATGGCCACGGGCATCAACGTGATTCACCCACTCACAGGCGAAAAAGTGCCGGTGTGGGTGGCAAACTTTGTGTTGATGCACTACGGCACAGGCGCGGTGATGTCGGTGCCGGCGCATGATCAACGCGATTTTGAATTTGCCCAAAAATACGATTTGCCGATCAAAGCCGTGATCCGCCCAGCCGATGCCGCGCAGCCGGATTTAAGCCAAGGGGCGTTCACCGAGCACGGCGTGCTTATCAACTCCGGCGAGTTTGATGGGCTTGATTTTGAGCAAGCGATTGATGCCATTGCGCAAAAATTGGAAAAGTGCGGTCGCGGCAAGCGCCAAACCAACTTCCGCCTGCGCGATTGGGGCGTTTCTCGCCAGCGCTATTGGGGCACGCCAATTCCGATGTTGACGCTAGAAAACGGCGAGGTTGTGGGTGTGCCATTGAAAGATTTGCCAGTGGAGTTGCCTGAAGATGTGGTGATGGACGGCGTGCAAAGCCCGATCAAAGCCGACCCAACCTGGGCGCAAACCACCTTCAACGGCCAAAGCGCGCTGCGCGAAACCGATACCTTTGACACCTTTATGGAATCGTCTTGGTATTATGCGCGCTACACCTGCCCGCACTATGACCAAGGTATGCTCAACCCAGAAGAGGCTAACTACTGGCTGCCGGTTGACCAATACATCGGCGGGATCGAGCACGCCACCATGCACTTGCTCTATTTCCGCTTCTTCCACAAATTGCTGCGCGATGCGGGCATGCTCAACTGCGATGAGCCGGTGGATAAACTGCTGTGCCAAGGCATGGTGCTGGCTGATGCCTACTATTACATCTCTGACAAAGGCGAAAAAATTTGGGTGTCGCCAACCAAAGCGATTGTTGAGCGCGACGACAAAGGCCGTATTGTGAAAGCCAGCGACGACGAAGGCCACGAGCTGGTGCACGCGGGCATGACCAAGATGTCGAAGTCGAAAAACAACGGCATTGACCCGCAAGAGATGGTGGAAAAATACGGCGCCGATACCGTGCGGCTGTTTATGATGTTCGCCTCGCCGGCGGAGATGACACTCGAGTGGCAAGAGGCCAGTGTTGAGGGCGCGCACCGCTTTTTACGCCGCTTGTGGAACCTCACCTACGACTACGCGCAAAGCCCAGCTCAAGGCGCGCTCGATGTTAGCCAACTGAACAAAGCGCAAAAAGAGCTGCGCCGTGATTTGCACAAAACCATCGCGAAAGTCAGCGACGACATTGGCCGCCGCCAAACCTTCAACACCGCGATTGCCGCTATCATGGAGCTGATGAACAAACTCACCCGCGCGCCATTAGAAAGCGAGCAAGACAAAGCGCTGATGGCCGAAGCGTTAAGCGCGGTGATCCGCATGCTTTACCCAATCACACCGCACATCTGCTTCACCTTGTGGCAGGCGCTTGGCCATGACGAGGCAATTGACTTTGCACCGTGGGTGCAAGCCGATGAAAAAGCGATGGTGGATGATGAAAAATTGATCGTGGTGCAAGTCAATGGCAAAGTGCGGTCGAAAATTACCGTCAGCGCCTCAGCCAGCGAAGAGGAAATCAAAGCCATCGCGCTTGAGGATGAAAACGTCAGCCGCCACCTCGATGGGCTGAGCATCGTGAAAGTGATTTATGTGCCAGGCAAATTATTGAGTTTTGTGGCGAAATAAGGGGCAATTATGTGGAATAAATTCAAAGCGTTGTGTGCTGTCATCGTGCTTGCGGGGCTGGCAGGCTGCGGTTTGCACTTTGCCAACCAAAGTGCGCTCGGCGGGCAATTTAGCACCATGAAATTGGTCAGCAGTGAGCCTTATGACTTTTTAAGCCGCCAAGTGCGCGAGCAGCTCAAGCTCCATCAAGTGGCGCTGGTTGAGCGTGACGACGTGCCACAGTTGCGGCTGAAAGGCTCAAGCGTGAGCTCAAGTGTGGTGTCTGTTTTCAAACAAGGGCGTGAGGCGGAAAACTTGCTGACCTTGAACGTGCGCGCCACGGTCAACGTGCCAGGCAAAGGCGAATTCCCGATTAATGTTAGCAACAGCCGCACGTTTTTTAACGACTCTCGCGCAGCGCTGGCCAAATCAGTTGAGCAAGATGTGATTTACGACGATATGCGTCGCCAAGCGGCCAAGCAGTTGCTGATTAAATTAATGACTTTGCAACAACAGCTTAACTAAGTTGTGAAACGCATTTTCGCCGCCCAGCTCCACGCCCCCAACGAGGGCCTTGCGCCCGCCTATTTGCTGGCGGGCAGCGACCCACTGCTGCTTGACGAATCGCGCGCGCTGATCACCACACGCGCTCGCGAGCAGGGCTTTGATGAAACTTTGCGCGTGGAGGTGAACGGCAGCACCAACTGGGATGCACTTTCGGAAAGCACCCAATCCCAAGGGCTTTTTTCGGCCCGCTCGCTGTGGCTAGTCAATTTGCCAGAGAACATGACACAGGCGATCAGCAAAGCCTTTCAAGCCATTTTGCCGCAACTGCACAGCGATATTTTGCCAGTATTTTGCGCGCCAAAATTGACTTTTCAAACCGAAAAGCAGGCGTGGTTTAAAGCGCTCAGCGCGCAGTTTGCCCAGCTGGTGGTGGTCAATTGCCAAACGCCGAATGCCGAGCAGCTGCCGCAGTGGCTCAAAGTGCGGTTAAAGCAGATGAATTTGCAACTCGATGTCGAAGCGCAGCAGCTGCTATGCCACAATTATGAAAATAATTTGCTCGCCCTTGCCCAAGCCTTGAAACTGTTGGCGCTGCGCTTTGGCGACGAAAAACTCAATTTCTACAAAGTGCAAAGCTGCATTGAGCAATCCTCCCAATTCACGCCTTATCAATGGCTGGACGCGCTGCTTGAAGGCAAAGCCAAGCGCGCCATGCGGATTTTAAAAAGCCTAGAAAATGAAGAAGCTGAGCCGCTGATTTTGCTGCGCAGCGCCCAAAAAGAGCTGACCACCTTGCTCAGCTTGGCTGAAGGCACCGCGGTGGCCGACAGCCGTGCACTGCTGCCAAGCCAAAATTTAAAAGTGCGGTTTGACGCACTGCGCATTTGGCAAAGCCGGCGTGGGCTGTACCAAGCAGCGATGCAGCGCTTAACGTATCGCCGCGTGTATCAGGCCATTGCACTGCTCGCCGAGCTTGAACGCGCCCTCAAACAAGGCTTGGCGATTGCCCCGTGGGAGCAATTTGCCCGCTTGAGCGCACTTTTGGCCAAATAACCGCACTTTACATTTCACCCCAAATGATTATAATTAATCCCTCAATCAACAGGCGAGAAGGTTATGCAAGCAGTTAAATGGCTCTATATTTTGCTCGGGTTTTTGTTTATCGGCCTAGGCCTGCTCGGCGCGGTGCTGCCCGTGCTGCCAACCACGCCGTTTTTGCTGCTCGCGCTCTATTTTTTTCGCCAAAAGCTCTGAGCGGCTGCACAGCTGGTTTTTGCAAACGGCGATTTATGACAAATACTTGCGCGAGTTTAACGAAACGCGCTCGATGACGTTGCGCGGGAAAATCAGCATTCTTGCTCTCTCTGGCGCGATGATGGCGGTGAGCTTTTGTTTCATGCCCACCATTTATGGTCGCATCGCCTTGATTTTGCTGATGATTGTGCAGTATTGGTTCTTCTTTTTTTGGATCAAAACCCGCAAGGATGACAGTTAGTCACTGTTTGTAACTATAAAGAGGTAAATTATCCACATTGGATTAAATCGCTGAAAACTTAAGACTCACGCGCAAGCTCGCAACCCCAATTTGTGTATAAATAGCCGTAAAACAATAACATTTGGATGGATTATGACCTTCTCTCGACTGACCGCACTTTTCACGTTTTGGCTCACGCTGCTGGCCAGCCTCACCGCGCAGGCGGGCTTTTTTGACCGCAAAAATGACTTCTTGCCCGCCGAGCAGGCCTTTGCCTTTTCAGCGCAAGTGAACGCGCAGCAAGCGCAACTGCACTGGCAAATTGCGCCTGAGTATTATTTATACGAAAAATCCATCCGCGTGACGGCAGGTGGTGCGCCGATTGGCGAGCTTGCCCTGCCGAAAAGTGAGCCCCATCACGATGACTTTTTTGGTGAGGTGGGGATTTATCGCGATGAGCTCAACATTAATGTGCCCCTGAGCCAAGCCGCCGGCCAACGTGAGCTGACGGTCGAATACCAAGGTTGCACCGCCAATTTTTGCTACCCGCCGCAAACTCAAGTGGTGATGCTCACGCAAGCCAGTGGCGAGCAAAGTGCGGTTGCCAGCACGCCAAACCAAATGCAGGGCAGTGATGCGGCGCACGCTAGCACGGAAATGCAAAGTACGGTTGACGCACCCGCGGCCGGTGAGTTGAACGTATGGTGGTTTTTTGTGCTTGGGCTTGGCTTGGCGTTCACCCCGTGCGTGCTGCCGATGTTGCCACTGCTTTCCTCCATTGTGATTGGCCAGCAGCAGCGCCCCAACACCACTCGCGCTTTGCTGTTGAGTATCAGCTATGTGCAAGGCATGGCCCTGACCTACACCGCACTTGGGCTGCTGGTGGTGTCGATCGGTTTGCCGTTTCAACAAGCGCTGCAAAGCCCTTATGTGCTAATTGGCTTTGCCGTGCTGTTTGTGATTTTAGCGCTCGCCATGTTTGGGCTGTTTGAGCTGCAGCTGCCCAATAGCTGGCAAAACAAACTGATGCAACTGAGCCAAAAACAACAAGGTGGCGCCTATGGCAGCGTGTTTGTGATGGGCATGATCGCAGGCCTTGTCGCCTCGCCGTGCATCAGCGCACCGCTGTCGGGCGCATTGCTGTATGTGGCGCAAAGTGGTGATTTTGTCCTCGGCGGTTTGGCGCTTTATCTGCTCGCGCTCGGCATGGGCGTGCCGCTGGTGCTGGTGACACTGTTCGGCAACGCCATTTTGCCAAAAGGCGGCGCGTGGCAAACCAAGGTGAAAACCGCCTTCGGCTTTGTGATGCTTGCCGTGCCCGTGTTTTTGCTCTCTCGCCTGGTGGATGAGCGCTGGGCGTGGTGCTTGTGGTCGGCGCTGGCGGTGAGTTTTTTGATGTGGTTGATTTTATCCCTGCCAACACGGCGCGTGTGGTTGTGGTTGAAGTTGCCGCTGTTTGCCTTGATGATTATGGCAGGCTACCCGCTGGCCCAGTTGGCTTGGCAGGGGCAAAGTGCGGTGCAAACTAAAGCACAACCGCACTTTACCATGATCGAAAGCGCAGACGATCTTACCCGCGTGCTCAAGGCCAACCCCGGCAAAGTGGCGATGCTGGATTTGTATGCTGATTGGTGCGTGGCGTGCAAAGAGTTTGATAAATACACCTTCCCTGACGCCGCGGTGCGTGCGCAATTTGACAATATGGTGCTGCTGCGCGCCGATTTGACCACCTCCAGCGCGGCCAATCGCACGCTGATGGAGAGATTCCAGGTGCTGGGGCTGCCAACCATTTTATTTTTCAGCCCACAAGGGCAAGAGCTGAGCGAGGCACGCGTCAGTGGCTTTATGCCGCCTGCGGCCTTTGCTGAGCATTTATCCCAACTTCACACGCAATAGAGGTGCGAGATGAAACGATGGAGCCTGCTTTTTCTTTTCTGGAGCGTGTTAATCGCCCCGTTGCAAGCCAGCCAAGCGGATGTGACGTTCACGGATATCCACGGCCAAGCGGCCACGTTGCTCGCCAGTGACAAACCAACTCTGGTGAAATTTTGGGCAAGTTGGTGCCCGCAGTGCTTGTCAGAGCTGGAAGAAACCGAGCAAATGCGTCATGATAACACTTTAAACGGCGTTCACATCACCACGGTGGCCACCCCTGGCGTATGGGGCGAAAAGCCCAAAGGCGAGTTTGAGGCGTGGTACAAAGGCTTGGATTTTGCCGCACCGCCTGTGCTGCTCGCTCAAGGCGCGCAGGTGGAAAGCTGGCTGAAATCCCTTGGGCTGAAAGGCTACCCAAGCTGGGGCGTGTTTGATGCCAAAGGGCAGCTGGTGCGCGTTATCACAGGCCACCTGGGTGCGGCGCAAGTGGCGCAACTGCAAGCGGATTTGCACGCAGACGTGCATCAGGTGCAACAGGCAAAAAAAGGAGAAAGTGCAATGGAGAAGAAAACCATTTATCTCGCCGGCGGCTGCTTTTGGGGGCTTGAGGCCTATTTTGAGCGCATTGACGGCGTGCTTGATGCCGTATCAGGCTATGCCAACGGCAACAGCGAAAACCCAAGCTATCAAGACGTGATCGCAGGCTCAGGCCACGCGGAAACCGTGAAGGTGGATTACGACCCGAGCAAAATCAGCCTGCATGATATTTTGCGCCGCTATTTCCGCGTGATTGACCCAACCAGCGTCAACAAACAAGGCAATGACCGCGGCGTGCAATACCGCACGGGCATTTATTACACCGATGAAGCAGATCGCGCACAAATTGAGCAAGACATCGCCGGTGAGCAGCAAAAACACAGCCAAAAAATCGTGGTGGAAGTGCAACCTCTGCGCCAATTTTTTGCCGCCGAGGAGTATCACCAAGATTATTTGCGCAAAAACCCTAACGGCTATTGCCACATTGACATCAGCCTTGCCGACAAGCCACTGGAGGCGGAAAAAGGGCAAAGTGCGGTTAAAAAGGACTACCGTGAGCAAAAATTGGGCCTAACCGATCGCCAGTTTTACATCACGCAACAAAACGGCACCGAGCGCGCCTTCAGCCATGAGTATGATCATCTCTTTGCGCCAGGCATTTATGTCGATATCGTCAGTGGCGAGCCGCTTTTTTCAAGCCGTGATAAATACGACAGCGGTTGCGGCTGGCCGAGCTTCACCCGCCCGATTGCGCAAAGTGCGGTGGTGGAAAAGGTCGACAAAAGCTTCAACATGACCCGCACCGAGGTGCGCAGCCATGATGCCGACTCCCACCTCGGCCACGTCTTCCCCGACGGCCCGCAAGACAAAGGCGGTCTGCGCTATTGCATCAACGGCACGGCGCTGAAATTTATCCCGCTTGAGGAGATGGACGCCCAAGGCTACGGCCAATGGAAAAGTGCGGTGGAATAAGCAAAACAAAAGGTGGCAAAAGCCACCTTTTTTGTGTGAAATTAGGCTTTCAAGCCCTCAACAAAGGCATCATCGAGTTTGCCGCGCGACCACATGGAGCCCAGCTCAGGCTCTGGGAAGTGGGAGTGGTTGTAGCCAATCAGTTTGGCAAAATCAAACGCTGCTTGCACTTGGCCATTGAGCAATAACACGGCGAGATTGCCGTCTTGCGACCAGCAGATTTGCAGCTGATTATCGGCTTGCAAAGTGTCGCTGAAGCTCTCGACGTTATACAAATGCAGCGCGTCCACCACGCTTTGCGCTTGGCGGGTGTCGAGGGCATAAAAATAACCGCTTTCGCCGTCGTCTTCAAACATCACGGCAAAGTGATCGTGCACGTTGGAGTGGGTGCCATTTTGCTTAGGGCTGCCGATGGTGTGTGTGTCTTCTAACGTGAGATAAAGCATAATGCATCCTTTTGCTGACTATTTTGCCAAATAATAGAGCAAATCCGCACAAATGCAAGCGCAAACCGCACTTTAGGCAAAGTGCGGTTGTGCAAAGCGCCGTTAGACCTCAATCAAGCTCATTTTAGGGCCGAATGGCTCAAAGAACACGCGGATGTTGTCTTGCTCCAGGGCTTTGATGTGATCACGCATCGCGTGCATAAAGTCCATCGAGCCGCACAAATAGACTTGCGCGTTGGCTGGAATCGCCTTGCGTAAAGCGTCACCATCCAAGCGGCCGTGGGTTTGGGTGTAGCGCGTGTCACTTAATTGCACGTTGGCGTTGGCCAGCAGCGCCTCGGTTTCAGCTTTGAACGCGTGGCTGGTCTCATTGCGGGTGGAGTGCAGCCACACCACAGGGCGAGCAGGGTTGAGTTTTACTTGCTCGGCCAGCATCGCCAAAATCGGCGTGATGCCCACCCCTGCGCTGATGAACACCACCGGCTCATCGCTTTGGCGCAGCACAAAATCGCCCGCCGGTGCGGAGAGTTTCAGCTCATCGCCGATGTTGACGTGATCATGCAAATAGTTCGATACCAAGCCTTTAAACTCGCCTTGGTTGTCGCGTTTGACGGCAAATTTCAGCCCCTGCTGCGGCTCAATGGCGCACAAAGAGTAGTGGCGCAGGGCAAGATTTGCCTCGCCTTCAGGCTGCACTTGCACAGTGATGTATTGCCCGGCGGTGATGGCAAGGTTTTCAAGCAGCGCATCGTTTTTGACGGTGAACTCCACCACATCTTGCCCCACTTCACGCTTGTCAACCACGGTGAAAGGCTGAAAGCCTTGCCATGCGGCGTTGTCATACATTTGCTGCTCCACGCCGATAAAGGCATCAGCAATCACGCCGTAGGCTTTGGCCCACGCGTCTAAAATCTCAGGCGTGGCGGCCTCGCCCAGCACTTCTTTGATGGCGCCAAGCAGGTGCTTGCCCACGATAGGGTAGTGCTCGGCGTGAATTTCCAACGCGCGGTGCTTGTGGCCGATTTGGATTACGTGGTCTAAAATGGCTTCTAGATTGTCAATGTGTTTGGCCGCCGCCAGCACTGTGGTGGCCAGCGCCGTTGGCTGCTGGCCGCGGGCTTGGTTGGTTTTGTTGAAAATGTTCAACAACTCAGGGTGGTCGTTGAACATATTGTGATAAAAGGTTTTGGTGATGGTGGTGCCGTGTGCTTCCAGTGCAGGCACGGTGGCTTTGATAATCTCGCGCGTTTGCGTGTCTAACATAATCACTCCATTAAGATGTAAAATAAATATTCCTTAATAGAATACGTAATTCGTCTTAAACACGCAAGCGCAAATTAACCCTCAAAAGTGCGGTCTTTCACCACGCGCAACGGGTGCATGTCTGAGCCACCGGTGATGACCAAATCGGCATCACCACGCAAGCAGGTGCCGCCATAATGCCCGCCAACGGTGAAAGTGCACAGCTGCAAGTGCAGCCCCTGAATGTTCGGCAAGCACCACAGTTGCTGGTAGATTTGCTCTTGGTGATCAAATCGCCCGCAGGTTTGGCCCAGCACGCTTTGGTTTTTGCCCACCAGTTGAATATTGCTGCCACAGCGCCCGGCAATGGGCTTGCAGGCGTAGCCTTCAGCGATGAGCTCGGGGGTGAGATCAAAGGCGGCATCAAGCAAATAGCGGTGGTGCGGGAAGAGCGACCACAACACAGGCAAAATCGCCTTGTTGCTAGTCACCACCGTCCACAGTGGCTCAAACACTTTGATTTCAGGGCGCAGTAGCACGTCAATCAACCGCACTTTGTGTTCTGGGTGGCCGGTGCGAATCGGTGGTGCGGCGTGTTGCGCTTCATACTCCTCGCGCAGCTGCTCGAGCACCGTTTCCCACGCCCAGGTTTTCCACACGCATTGAATCAGCCGCTGCTCGTTGTCCACCAAGCGCCCGCGACTGTCCCAGTGAATGTCGTCAAGGCCGTGCAAAATTTTGCTCTCAAAGCCCGCTTGGCTCAGCGCCTTTTGCATAAATAGCGCGTGGTAGTTCTCTTCGCTGTCGTTGTCTTGCATGATGTGGACAAAGCCGCTGGCGTCACTGTGCTGCCAGCAATCAGCAAGCATATTTAACAAATCATCGCCAGGGTCGCGCCCGCTCACAGTGCCCGCCTGCTTGGCCCAATCGCTGAGGATGCGGCCTGTTTCGGTGTGGCAAGAGGCGGAGTCAGCGTTGTATTCATAGACTTTCAAGCCACGTTCGTCCATGCAAAAATCGAGCCGGCCGGTGATCATTTGGTAACGCCGTGTTTGCCATGAGCGGCGCACCCGTGGCCATAAAATGCGCGGGATGTTGAAATGGGAGAGCAGCTCATCGCTTTGCATCACTTTGTCGGTGGCGTGCAGATACATCAAATGCAGCTCGTTGGTGGCGCGCACCAGCTCGTGAACCGCACTTTGCGAAATCGTAAAGTAGTCATACGGGCTGCCTGAGTTGATTTTATGCCCGTCCATCGCCTGCACATAGGCGTCAATCAGCGGCTCGTTTTGATTCAGCCACGCGCCGTCAAACTGGCCGCGGTTTTCAAGTTGCTGGGCGTGAATATTCAGCAAGTGCGGTGCAATGTGTGGCCGCGGCAGGCTGTGCGCGTTCGCCCCCGTTGGGATCATCCAGCCTAAAATGGCAGTGTCGTCAAAGGTGTCGTGCAGTGTGTAGCCGCCGTTTTCACGCGTTAACGGCAGCTCGCGCGTCCATTGCTGGCCAAAGGGCAGGCAGTGGTGAATCACATTTTGCTCGGCGATCCGCACTTTGTCTTCAAGCACCTCGGTGATGATCGCCACATGGCCGGTGTGTTTGAACTCGCCGCCTTCTTGCCAAATCAGCAAGCAGCCAGCTGCTGGTGGCTGTTGTGAGCCGTTAGCAAAGGCTTGCAGCGGCAATAGGGCGTCATTGATTACTTGGCGTACAAAACGCAGGGAGAAGATTTCATACGCCATCGCCACATCGGTGAAGACATAGCCGTAGTTGATGTATAAATAGCGCCGGGCAAATTCGACACATTGCCATTTGTAGCCCATGTATTCATGCCCGAGATAACTGCGAAAGGCGGCGTCGTCAGGGTAAAGTGCGGTGTCGACGCTGTCGTAGTCGCTGGAATAAATAGCCACGCCACCGGGGGCAAAGCCCAAAAGCGTGCCGAAAGGTTCAATGGTGTGCGACATAACAACTCCTTTAAGTTTTTGCGCAGTATACACCCAGTCGCGCCACTAGGGATAAAAAAATGCAATAAAAAACCCGAGGCAAGCTCGGGTTTTGTGCGTTGGCGTGGGCTTATTCAGCAACCACGTTAACGATAAGTTGTGTGAACACTTCACCGTGAAGTTGGAAGCGCACTTCGTGCTCGCCGATGGTACGCAATGGACCTTCAGACAAACGCACTTCGCTTTTTTCCACTTCAACACCTGCGGCTTTGATGGCGTCGGAGATATCACGAGTACCAATTGAACCGAACAGGCGGCCTTCGTCACCCGCTTTAGAGGCGATGGTAACAGAGCCGAGTGCTGCGATTTTCTCAGCGCGTTCTTGAGCTTGGGCTAATTCTTTAGCTACTTTCGCTTCAAGTTCAGCGCGGCGAGATTCAAAATGGGCAATATTTTCAGCCGTAGCCATAACTGCTTTCCCTTGTGGGATAAGGAAGTTACGCGCGAAGCCGGCTTTTACATTTACTTGATCACCGACATTGCCAAGGTGAACAATTTTATCTAAAAGAATAATTTGCATTACCGTATCCTCTCTTTAATTACTGATGATTGTCAGTGTACGGCAGCAACGCAAGGTAACGAGCGCGTTTGATAGCGCGGGCTAATTGACGTTGATACTTCGCACGAGTACCGGTAATACGGCTTGGAACAATTTTGCCGCTCTCTGTAATGTAGTTCTTTAACGTCGCGATATCTTTGTAATCGATTTCTTGTACGTTTTCCGCTGTGAAACGGCAGAACTTACGACGACGGAAATAACGTGCCATAGGGCTAGTCTCCTAATCTATAAATTCGATTTGCTCGGCATGTAACACCAACTGACTAAGTCCGTTTGCATTTTTATGGGTGGTTAAAAAACCACGGATAAAAAGGTGACTGCCGACCGTAATGCTTTGAGATTGTTTAATTAATTGAGGCCCACTTAAGGAAACTTTTATCCGACACCACGCAAGGCGGGGCATCTCGGCTTCCACTTGGCTTGAACGATGCTCAAGATAAAATTGGCAGTGTTCAATGCCGCTGGGGCTTTGTGATCGTTTCAGTTGCGAGCAAACATGTCCTGCAAGTTGAAGACGATTTTCAATCGTTAAATTACTCTTCAGCATCCTCATAATCGTTGTTAGCAACTTCAGCTGAAGCGCGACGATCGTCTTTCGCTTTAGCCATTGGGGACGCTTCTGTTACGGCGTGCTTAGTACGAATAATCACGTTACGCAAAATTGCATCATTGTAACGGAATGTGGTTTCTAGCTCGTCGATGACTTCTTGCGGTGCTTCTACATTCATCAGCACATAGTGTGCTTTGTGTAGTTTGTTGATTGGGTATGCCAATTGGCGACGGCCCCAATCTTCTAGGCGATGAATTTGCCCACCAGCTTCTTTTACAGCGCCAGTGTAACGCTCAATCATGCCTGGTACTTGTTCGCTTTGGTCTGGGTGGACCATAAAAACGATTTCGTAGTGACGCATTACTGCTGCTCCTTACGGGTTAATCAGCCTCCATGTAAGACCAGCCACATAATCTTTGGAAGCAAGGAACGAAAATGAATGTGGCTTAAGGGCGCAAATTATACCCGATGCGCCCGCACTCGACAAGCTTTTTTGCACATTGTGTGACCAATGCCAACCGCACTTGGCTTTTAAGGTTCATAAAACAACATTTCAAAAGCAAAAGTGGCGAAAAAGTTATCAAATAACGACATCTTTTTTTCATTTTGTGACGTGGGTTACATTTTGTACTATTGCACAAGTGCGCATCTTCGCTTATCGTTAGCCACCGAATGTTAAAAGTATGTTTTCTAAACGTAAAATAATTAACAAGAAAAAATAATTTTCACCATGTTCAACCTCAGAGGGAGATAGTATGGCGCTGTTTTTAAGCATTATTCCAATTGTGATTTTGATTTATATGATGGTCAAGCGCAACAGCTTGCCGTCGTATATCGCACTGCCAATTACCGCCGCGATTGTGTTGGCGATTCAAATTTTTATTTTCAAGAAGATTTCACCTTACTTGGCGCCAATATGGTCTCTGGCGTCATCGCGACCTTAACGCCGATCACCATCATCTTCGGCGCGATTTTGTTTAACCGCATGATGGAAGAAACCGGCTCTGTTAACGTGTTGCGCCATTGGTTGTCGAACATCAACCCAAACCCGGTGGCGCAGTTGATGATCATCGGCTGGGCGTTTGCTTTCATGATTGAAGGCGCCTCAGGCTTTGGTACACCGGCGGCGATTGCCGCACCGATTTTGGTGGGCTTGGGCTTTGCGCCGTTGCGCGTGGCGGTGTTCACCTTGGTGATGAACTCAGTGCCTGTGTCATTCGGTGCGGTGGGCACGCCAACTTGGTTTGGCTTTGCGCCACTCAACCTCGGCGAGCAAGCCTTGCTTGAAATTGGCGCGCAAAGTGCGGTCATCCACGCTTTTGCGGCACTGGTGATCCCGATCATTGCGCTGCGTTTTATCATCAGCTGGGCGGAGATTCGCCGCAATTTGGTGTTTATTTACTTAAGCATCTTCTCGTGCACCGTGCCGTACTTTTTGCTGGCGCAAATTAACTATGAATTCCCAGCCCTTGTCGGCGGTGCGATTGGCTTGTTGCTGTCAATCTTTTTGGCCAACCAAGGCATTGGCATTCAAAAAGTCCACGACGACAGTCAAGAGCGCGTGGCCTTTGGGGTGGTGTTCAAAGCAATGTTGCCCACCATGCTCTTGATTGGCATTTTGGTGATCACCCGCATTCACCAGTTCGGCATCAAAGGCTGGCTCAACGACACGACCGCACTTTTCACCTTGCCAATGGGCGCGCTAGGGCAGTTTGAAGTCAGCCGCGCGTTGATTTTCTCTTGGTTGAACATTTTTGAGCAAGGCGTGAGCGGCAGCTACCGCACGCTGTATGTGCCGGCGTTGATCCCCTTTGTGGTGACGGTGTTGATTTCATTTATGATTTTCAAACTCCAGCGTGGGCAAAAAAGCACTATTTTCACCGCCAGCCTCGCCCAAGTGCAAAAGCCGTTCCTCGCTTTGCTCGGTGCGTTAATCATGGTGAAGCTGATGTTAGTCGGCGGCGAGCAGTCCATGGTGCAAATCATTGGGCGCAGCTTTGCCCAAGCCACGGGTGAAAACTGGACCTTCTTCTCCAGCTACCTTGGTGCGATTGGGGCGTTCTTCTCCGGCTCCAACACGGTGTCGAACCTCACCTTTGGCGGCATTCAGTACTCGATTGCCCAAACCACGGGGCTTTCTGCCACCTTGGTGTTGGCCTTGCAATCGGTGGGTGGCGCCATGGGCAACATGGTGTGCATAAATAACATCATCGCCGTGTGTTCGATTTTGAATATGAAAAACCAAGAGGGCACAATCATTAAACGCACCGTGATCCCAATGTTTATTTACGGTGTGATTGCCGCATTGGTTGCTGTGTTGCTATTACGTTAAAATGCGGTGATAATAATGTTTTAAAGCGCACATTTTGTGCGCTTTTGCGAGTGTTGGAGGACAAATGAACGTTAATTTTTATGCAACTTGCATAGGCGATGCCGTGCGCGCCAATGTGGCCAAGCAAAGTGTGCTGCTGCTTGAGCAACTTGGCTGCGACATCACCTTTTTAGAGCGGCAAACCTGCTGCGGCCAGCCTGCCATCAACGGCGGCTATGTCAAATCTGCTTTTCCTGCGATGAAAAACTTAATCGAAACGTTTGAAGTGAATGATTACCCCATCGTAGCACCCGCGGGCTCGTGTGTTTATGCCATTAAAAACTATGGCGATTATCTCAAAGGCGATGGCGATTGGGCCGCACGCGCACAACGCGTGGCAGACCGCTTTTATGACTTGACCGATTTCATCGTCAATCAGCTCAACGTCACCAACGTGGGCGCCAAATTGCCAGGCAAGGCGGTTTATCACCCCTCATGCAGTTTGTTTCGCAAGCTTAATATTCAACACGAGCCGATCGCTTTGCTTGAAGCGGTCGAGGGCTTGGAGCTGCTGCCGATTGCCAACCAAACCACCTGCTGCGGCTTTGGTGGCACGTTCTCGGTCAAAATGGCCGAAATTTCAGGCGAAATGGTGAAAGAAAAAGCCGCTCACATTGAAGCGGTGCAGCCTGATTATTTGATTGGTGCCGATGTCAGCTGTTTGATCAACATCGGCGGGCGATTGCACCGCGAGGGCAGCCCAATCAAAGTGATGCACATTGCTGAAGTGTTGATGAGCCGTTAGGAGGAAATATGTCGATTCAAACAAGCCAAGTCCCTTTTAAACAGCGCATCGACCAAGAAATTCACAACGACGTGGTGCGCAAAGCGCTGGTGATGGCGCAAGAGCGCATTGGCGCCAACCGCCAAAAAATGGTTGATGAGCTCGGCCACTGGGAAGATTGGCGCGAGCAGGCCAAAGCCATTCGCAACCATGTGTTGGAAAATTTAGATGCCTATCTTTACCAGCTGTCAGAAAGCGTTACCGCCAACGGCGGGCACGTCTATTTTGCCGCCACCGCGCAAGATGCCACCGATTACATCAAAAAAATCGCGCGTGAGAAAAATGCCAAAAAAATCGTCAAATCCAAATCCATGGTGACGGAAGAAATTGGTCTTAATCACGTGCTTGAGCAAGAAGGCATCAAGGTGATTGAAAGCGATTTGGGGGAATACATCCTTCAAATCGCCGGCGACAAACCCTCTCACATTGTGGTGCCCGCAATTCACAAAGACCGCGAGCAAATTCGCCAAGTGTTGCACGACAAGCTCGGCTACACCGGCGCGGCCACGCCAGAGGAGATGACGCTGTTTATCCGCAACACCATCCGCAAAGATTTTCTTGAAGCGGATATTGGCATCAGCGGCTGTAACTTTGCCGTGCCGCAAACCGGCAGCGTGTGCTTGGTCACCAACGAGGGCAACCTGCGCCTAGCCACCACCTTGCCAAAAACGCACATCGCGGTGATGGGCATGGAGCGCATCGCGCCAAGCTTTGAGGCAGTGGATATTTTGATCACCTTGCTGGCACGAAGTGCGGTCGGCGCCAAGCTCACCGCCTACAACACCTGGCTGACAGGCCCTCGGCTGGCGGGGGAAACCACGGGCCAGAGGACTTCCACCTCGTGATTGTGGATAACGGCCGCTCCAAAGCCTTAGGCGGCGAGTTTAACGACATTTTGCGCTGCATCCGCTGCGGTGCTTGCCTTAATACCTGCCCAGCGTACCGCCAAATTGGCGGCCATGGCTACGGCTCGATTTACCCAGGCCCTATCGGCTCGGTGCTGTCTCCTATTTTGGGCGGCTATCAAGAATTTAAAGATTTGCCATACGCCTGCTCGCTGTGTACCGCCTGCAACCAAGTGTGCCCGGTGAAAATCCCGCTGGCGAGTTTGTTATTAAAACATCGCCAAAACATGGTGGACGAAGGCATCGCGCCAACGGTGGAAAAACTCAGCGTCAAGGCCTTCACCTTTGCCAACAGCCACCCAGTGTTGTGGAAAGTGGGCATGAAGGTGGGCGCACAGGTGATGAGCAAAACCATCAAAAACGGCAAAGCGCCGTTTGACATCGGCGCCATTGGCGAGTGGACCAAAGCGCGCGACCTACCTCAGCCTGACGGCGAGAGCTTCCGCAGCTGGTTTAAACAGCATCAAAACAAAAAAGGATAACGCTATGTTAGATTCAGCCAATCGCGACAACTTTTTAAACCACCTGGCCGAGCAGCTCGGCCGGCCAGTGCGCCGTGAGGTGCAAGGGCACTACGCCAAGCTCACCGACGCGCCACAAACGCGCTTAACCGAGCTTGACCCCGAGCAGCTGCTGGCCACCTTTATCCTCAACGCCCAAGCGCTGGAGATTGATTGCACCGCCACCACCGCCGCCGATGTGTGCGCGCATTTGCAGGCGTTGTGCGACAAATATGGCGCGGGTGATGTGATCATCAACGACGATGCGCGCCTGCGTGAGCTTGGCGTGATCACCTGCCTTGAGCAGCATTACACCACCCACATTTGGTCTGAGCAAGAGGCGGTAGAAAACCGCACTTTTGCAGCGGATGCCAACATTGGCGTGGTGTTTGCCGAATATGGCTTGACGGAGTCAGGCGGGATTGTGCTTTTCTCCGACCCGCACTTTGGCCGCTCGGTCAGCTTGTTGCCGCCGGTGTCGATTGTGTTGCTCAAACGCAGCCAAATTTTGCCACGTGTGGCGCAACTGGCTAAAGTCCTTGATGAAAAGGCCGCGCGAGGGGAGCGCATGCCATCGTGCGTCAACATCATTTCAGGGCCGAGTGCCACGGCAGACATTGAGCTGGTGAAAGTGGTTGGGGTGCATGGGCCGGTGAAAAACGTCTATGTGATCATCGACGATCTCTAGCCTAGAGATAAGAAAACCGCACTTTTAAAGTGCGGTTTTTTATTAGATTTTTTTGAAAATCAACGAGCCGTTGGTGCCACCAAAGCCAAAGGAGTTGTTCAACGCATACTCCAAGGTGACTTTGCGTGCTTTGTTGGCTACCAAGTCAAGCTTGACGGCTGGGTCTTGATTTTGCAAATTGATGGTCGGTGGCGCGATTTGATCACGCAGTGCCAAAATGGTGAAGATGGATTCCACTGCGCCTGCGGCACCTAACAGGTGGCCGGTCATGGATTTGGTGGAGCTGACCAAAATCGCCTCTTGATTATCAGCGAAGACAGTGGCCACGGCGGTGGCTTCAGCCACATCCCCAGCTGGCGTTGAGGTGCCGTGGGCGTTGATGTAGCCAATTTGCTCAGGTTTTAATTGCGCATCATTAAGCGCGTTTTGCATCGCCAATGCTGCGCCTGCACCATCGGCTGGTGGGGAGGTCATGTGATAACCGTCACCACTCATGCCAAAGCCAACCAGTTCAGCGTAGATTTTCGCGCCACGGGCTTTGGCGTGTTCGTATTCTTCCAACACCACCACGCCAGCGCCATCACCGAGGACAAAACCATCGCGGTCAACATCCCACGGGCGGCTGGCTTGTTGCGGCGCGTCGTTGCGGGTAGATAATGCCCGCGCCGCGCCGAAGCCGGCAATGCCCAGAGCTGTGCTGGCTTTTTCAGCGCCGCCGGCGAGCATGGCATCCGCATCGCCATAGGCAATCATGCGCGCGGCATGGCCAATATTGTGCACGCCTGAGGTGCAGGCGGTGGCGATGGTGATATTCGGGCCGTGGAGTTTGTAGTGGATAGACAAGTGGCCAGCCACCATATTCACGATGGTTGATGGCACAAAAAATGGGCTCACTTTGCGCGCGCCACCTTTGAGCAGGGCGTTGTGGTTTTCTTCAATCAGCCCCAAGCCGCCAATGCCAGAGCCGATAGCCACACCAATGCGATTGGCGTTAGCTTCAGTGACTTCAAGGCCCGCGTCTTCCATCGCTTGCATGCCAGCGGCAATGCCGTATTGGATAAACAAGTCCATTTTTTTCGCGTCTTTGCGCGAGATGTATTGCTCAGCGTTGAAGTCTTTGACTTGTGCTGCAAAGGTGGTGGTGTAATTGGTGGTATCAAAATTCTCGAGGGTGTTCACGCCACTTTTGCCGGCTAAAATGTTGTCCCAAGTTGAATTTACGTCATTACCCAAAGGGGTGATCATCCCTAATCCAGTAACAACGACACGACGTTTTGACATAGTGTAGGCTCCGAGGGGAGTTGATGAATCGTTGGCAATGTTGGATAAAATTTAGGCGGTATAAAAACCGCCCTTGTCATGTGCAACAGATTATTGGTTGTTTTGAACGTAATCGATTGCAGATTGAACTGTTGTAATTTTTTCTGCTTCTTCATCTGGAATTTCGATATCGAATTCTTCTTCTAAAGCCATTACAAGTTCAACGGTGTCAAGAGAGTCCGCGCCCAAATCTTCAACGAATGAAGCTTCAGGTTTCACTTCTTCTTCTTTAACGCCTAATTGCTCAACAATGATTTTTTTTACGCGTTCTTCAATGCTCATTTTAAGTTTCCTATATTTTAATCGCCATCAGCGAGTAGATAAAAATCGTATGATAGTGTGTAACAAGTCAAACTTGCAGGGCATCCATTGTGCACTACATACTATGCAAATTTGGTTATCGGCTCAACGCGTTATAACCAAAATCGATACCGTGTTGAATTTTACCATTATCAAAGTGCGGTTGTCATCTTTTTCTTAAAGCGCCACCGCACTTTGGGTTAGCTCATGTATAAGCCACCGTTGACGTGCAACGTGGTGCCCGTGATGTAGCCGGCCTCGTCGCTGGCCAAAAACGCCACCGCATTGGCAATGTCGGCCGCCTCACCCAAGCGCCCCGCGGGCACGTTGGCTAAAATGCCTTGTTTTTGCTCATCGGTTAAGGCGTCGGTCATGTCGGTGGCGATAAAGCCTGGCGCGACCACATTCACGGTGATGCCACGGCTGGCCACTTCATGGGCGAGGGATTTCGAAAAGCCAATTACGCCTGCTTTGGCGGCGCAATAATTCGCCTGGCCTGGGTTGCCCATTGAGCCGACCACCGAGCCGATGTTGATGATGCGGCCAAAGCGTTTTTTCATCATTGGGCGCAATACGGCTTTGCTCAAGTGGAAAATGGAATTGAGGTTGGTGGTGATGATATCGTTCCACTCTTCGTCTTTCATGCGCATCATCAAGTTGTCGCGTGTGATGCCCGCGTTGTTAACGAGAATATCAATCTCGCCGAGCGCACTTTTAATTTCTGCCAGCAATGCCTCGATGGAGGCAACGTCGGCCACGTTCACCACCATGCCGCGGCCGTGTTCGCCCAAGTAATCTGAAATGGCTTGTGCGCCTTTTTCACTGGTGGCGGTGCCCACCACTGTGCAGCCGCGCGCGGCCAGCGCTTGTGCGATGGCTTTGCCGATGCCACGGCTGGCGCCGGTGACTAATGCGATTTTTCCTTGCATGATTGCTCCTTATTCCGCTAACACGCCGGCGGCTGCGTCAAGGGAGTTGACGTCGTTGACCGCGCAGGCGTCTAATGATTTGTTAATGCGTTTGGCAAGGCCTGTCAGCACTTTGCCTGGGCCCATTTCAACCAACACAGCCACACCTTGTGAGGCCATTTTTTCCACGCTTTCGCTCCAGCGCACAGGGCTGTAGAGTTGGCGCACAAGGGCGCTTCGGATATCGTCCGCGCTGGTTTGTTGTTTCACATCCACATTGTTGATAACAGGCACTTGAGGGGCTTTGAAGCTGATGGAATCGAGCGCCACGGCCAGTTGGTCGGCGGCTGGTTTCATCAAAGCACAGTGGGATGGCACGCTCACCGCCAGTGGCAGTGCGCGTTTGGCGCCAGCGTCTTTGCACAACTGCGCAGCACGCTCAACCGCACTTTTGGCGCCGGCAATCACCACTTGCCCTGGTGAGTTAAAGTTGACGGCGGAAACCACCTCACCTTCGGCGGCTTTTTCACAGCAGTCAATAATGGTTTGATCATCAAGGCCGATGATGGCATACATCGCGCCAGTGCCTTGTGGCACGGCTTTTTGCATCAGGCGCCCACGCAGCTCAACGAGTTTGATCGCGTCTTGAAAATCAATCACGCCCGCGCACACCAGGGCGGAAAATTCGCCCAAGCTGTGGCCGGCCATCACGGCAGGTTTGAGATCAGGGTATTTTTCTTGCCACACGCGATACACCGCCACGCTGGCGGCCAATAGCGCTGGCTGAGTGCGCCAGGTTTGGTTTAATTCTTCCGCTTGGCCACTTTGCACCAGTGCCCACAAATCGTAGCCCAGCACGTCGCTGGCTTGTTTGAAGGTGTCTTCCACCACGTTATAGTGGCTGGCCAATTCGCCAAGCATGCCGATGGCTTGTGAGCCTTGGCCTGGGAAAACCATAGCAAATGTTTTCATTTTTGTTCCTCGTTGTCTTTAAAACATAAAGTGCGGTTAAAACCGCACTAATACTGAACCCCATGTCAACCCGCCGCCAAAGGCCTCCATCAGCACCAATTGGCCACGTTGAATGCGCCCGTCGCGCACCGCTTCGTCGAGCGCACTCGGAATGCTGCCGGCTGAGGTATTGCCGTGGCGGTCAAGGGTGACAACCACCTGCGACATGTCCATGTCGAGCTTTTTGGCCGTGGCGCTGATGATGCGCAAATTGGCTTGATGAGGCACCAGCCAATCAATGTCGTGTTTTTCAAGGTTGTTTTGTTGCAAGGTTTCTTCCACCACGTTGGCCAGCTGGCGCACCGCGATTTTAAAGGTTTCGTTACCTTGCATATGCAAAAATTCAGGCGATGGCTCCTCACGGCTGCGGGTGGCTTGCTTAAGAGTCAAAATCTCGCTTTGGGTTGGGTCGCTGTGCAAATGAGTTGAGATAATGCCTGGCTCTTCGCTGGCGCTCAGCAGCACGGCGCCGGCACCATCACCGAATAAAATCACGGTGCCGCGGTCTTGCTCGTCCAACGCGCGAGAGAAAAGATCGGCGCCAATCACCAGCGCGTGTTTCACTTTGCCGGTGCGGATAAATTGGTCCGCCACGCTTAAGGCATAAACAAAGCCCGAGCAGGCGGCGGCTAAATCAAAGGCGATAGCATCTTTAATGCCAAGCTCCAGCTGCACCGAGCAGGCCGCACTTGGAAAGGCGTGCTGATTGCTGGTGGTGGCAACTAAAATCAGGTCAACATCTTGTGCATTGAGCCGAGCCATCTCAAGGCAGTTGCGCGCGGCCTGGCTTGCCATGGTGACCACGGTTTCGTCGGCTGCCGCGATACGGCGCTCACGGATGCCAGTGCGGGTGACAATCCACTCATCGGAGGTGTCAACCATCTTTTCTAAGTCCGCATTGGTTCGTTTATGCGATGGCAAGTAGCTGCCAGTTGCTAAAATTTTACTAAACATACGCATCCTAAGATGTTGTTATGCCTGCTCTTCACGCGCGGGTGTGGCACAGCTGAGCTCAAGGCCTTGCTGAATTTGTTGCACAATGTTTGACCGCACTTGCCATTTTGCCTGTTCGATGGCGTGCAAAAAGGCCCGTTGATTGGCGCTGCCGTGGCTTTTCACCACCACCGCGGTGAGCCCGAGCAACGAGGCGCCGTTGTAAAGATCAGGGTTGAATTGTTTAAATTGCGGCAAGTAGCGAGAAAGCGCCCACTTCCCGAGTTTTTTTAATCCTTTTTTTATCACAGATGGGGAGTGATTGCCACTTTTGAATAAGGAAAGAATATTTTTTGCGCTGCCTTCAAGGGTTTTCAGCGCGATGTTGCCGGCAAAGCCGTCGGCGACAATCACATCGGCCACGCCATTGAGCAGCAAATTGCCCTCAATGTAGCCGACATAATTGAGCTGCGTGGTTTGGTGAATGAGCGCGGCCGCCTCGCGAATATTTTTCAAGCCTTTGAGCTCTTCAATCCCGATGTTGAGCAGCGCCACGCGTGGGTAGACCAGCTGGAGCTGGTTTTCGGCATAAATCGCACCCATTTGCGCAAATTGCGTTAGCACCTGCGCCGAGCAATCAATGTTGGCACCAAGGTCAAGCATCACGCTTTGTTTGCCCTCAATGGTCGGGATAACCGAAATCAACGCCGGGCGAATGATCCCAGGCAGCGGCTGCAAAATCACCTTTGCCAGCCCCATCAGCACCGCGGTGTCGCCAGCGCTAACACACGCCATGGCTTTGCCATCACGCACCGCTTCAATCGCCAAGCGCATGGAGCTGCCTTTGGAACGGCGCAGTGCCATTGAAAGGCCTTGATCGTTTTTCACCACGCGATCGCAATGATAAAGGGTGATACGCTGCTTGAGCTCAGCTGAGCAGTGGTCAAAAAAAGGGGTGATTTGTTGGCTGTCGCCGAATAAAAGAAGGCTAAGCGTTGGATCACTTTCCAATGCTTGCAGGGCTGCAGGGCAGGTAACACGGGGACCAAAGTCCCCGCCCATCATATCTAACGCGAGGGTTAGACGAGTCAATTGCGTGCCTTAAAGAATCAATAATTATTTATTGATCACTTTACGACCACGGTAGTAACCGTCAGCAGTGACGTGATGACGCAAATGGGTTTCACCTGTTTCTTTATCAATTGAAACAGCTGCAGTGGTTAAGGCATCATGTGAACGACGCATGTCACGACGTGCGCGAGATTTTTTGTTTTGTTGAACAGCCATTGGCTATACTCCTAAATTACTTATGCTTTTTTAAATTAGCTAATACAGCGAACGGGTTTGGTTTTTCCGCATCGGCGGGCAATTCGCCAAAAACCTGTTCAGCCACGGACACTTCACAGTGTTCTAGGTTATGCTTTGGAACAAGTGGTAGTGCAAGGATTAACTCATCTTCCACCACGTCGAGCAAATCTACTTCCCCAAATTCGTTGATCTCAAGGGGTTCGTAGTACTCAGGTAGTTTATCTGCCTGATCCTGATTTGACACCGGCGAGTATTGAAATTCACTCTCCAGCGCCACTTGAAAAGGTTTTCCACAACGTTGACAAATCAGCTCAACCTCAACCTTTGCCGCACCTTTAATCACAACCAAGCGCTGCGGGTCAATGTCAAACGTGATTGTCGCTTGTGCATCACTTAACACGCGATGAACACTGCTTGCCAAGCGCGCAAGTTGAGTTGGCGCATAGTAGCCAGTGTAGTCCAATCGCCGTTGTGCAGCTTTGATTGGATCGACAGTCAGGGGAAGTTTAACCTTTTGCATAGGGAGCGCATATTAACCGCACAGCGCAAAATAGTCAAAGATTTTTTGTCAAAATTCACACACAGGGAATAAAAAAGGCAAAGTGCGGTTTGCCACGCCTTGGGCTTGAAATGGCAAAATTCACCCCCATATTCTCCCTATCTGCTTGATTAACGGAGATGCCGATGACTTATTTTGACCGTGTGAAAATTGCTTTTCATTACCTGCTCCCGCAATTGCCGCTCACCCGCTTAGCGGGCTGGTTTGCGCAAAAAGAGTGGGGCGCGCTCACCCATGGGGTGATCAAGCTCTTTAGCTGGAAGTATAACATCAACTGGCACGAGGCGGAAAAGCCAAACCCGACAGATTACGCCAGCTTTAATGACTTTTTTATCCGCAAGCTCAACGCCGACGCGCGCCCAATCGACCAGCGCGATGTGGCGGTGTTCCCCGCCGATGGGCATATCAGTGAGCTTGGCGCAATTGAGCGCGGGCAGCTGCTGCAAGCCAAAGGGCACTATTTTTCCCTTGCTGACTTGCTGGCCGGCGATGAAAGTGCGGTTGCAGATTTTGAACAAGGGCAGTTTGCCACCGTTTATCTCTCACCGCGGGATTACCACCGTGTACACATGCCTGTGGCTGGCACCTTGCGCAAAATGACCTATGTGCCGGGCATGCTGTTTTCCGTCAACCCATTTTTAGGCGAGCACATCCCGAATTTGTTTGCGCGCAATGAGCGGGTGATTTGCCAGTTTGACACCAAATTTGGCCCGATGGTGCAAATTTTGGTGGGCGCGACCATCACCGCCAGCATGAGCACCACTTGGGCGGGGGTGATCAACCCACCGCGCACAGCTCAGGTGCAAAGTTGGGATTACCCAAGCGAGGGCGAAGGCGCAATCCGCCTTGAAAAAGGTGAAGAAATGGGCGCATTTCGCTTAGGCTCAACGGTGATCACGCTATTTGCTAAAGACGCCGTGGATTTATTACCGCACTTTGCCGCGGGCAGCGCAGTGCAAATGGGGCAAGCGATGAGTGCGCCGAAAACAACCGATTCAACTAACGACAACCAAAAGGACACACTATGACCGATTTTTTCAACAACGTGAAACTCGACACAACAGAACAACAAGGCAGCTACGGCATTGGGCTGCAAATTGGCCAACAGCTGTTGCAAAGCCAACTGAGCGTGAATGTTGAAGCCGTGGCAAAAGGCATTTTTGACGTACTTAACCAAAACCCGCCAGCGGCCGACCTCAACGCCGTGGGCCAAGCGCTGCACCAAATGGAGCAAGTGGCGCGTGAACGCCAACAAGCGCAATTTAAAGAAATTGAAGCCGCGGGCAAAGCCTTTTTAGAGGAAAACAAACAAGCCGACGGCGTGAAAGTGACCGACAGCGGCTTGCAATACCAAGTGTTAACTGAAGACAACGGCAAAGTGCCAAGCGCGAGTGACACTGTGCGCGTGCACTACACCGGCAGCCTGCCAGATGGGACCGTGTTTGACAGCTCCGTGCAACGCGGCCAGCCGGCTGAATTCCCGGTCAATGGCGTGATCAAAGGCTGGACAGAAGCGTTGACCATGATGCCAGTGGGCTCAAAATGGCGCTTGGTGATCCCACACGAGCTGGCCTACGGCGAGCGCGGCGCGGGCAATGCCATCCCGCCATTTAGCACCTTGGTATTTGAAGTGGAGCTGCTTGACGTGCTCTAACCGCACTTTGATGTTCAAAAAGCAAAATGAGTTGGATCATTTTGCTTTTTTTATGCGAAAAAGAAAATATGCGTTAAATCAAATTTTCGTGAATTACCACTTGCCAGCTACCTTAAATTGAGTACGATCGCCTCAAGATTATTCCATCTGACCATTTTTTCAAATCATTAAGGGACCACTATGTTATATCTTGAGTTTTTATTCTTGCTGGTGATGCTCTACACTGGCAGCCGCTTTGGCGGCATTGGGCTTGGCGTGGTGTCAGGCATTGGCTTGGTGATCGAAGTGTTCATCTTGCGCATGCCGCCAACTTCACCGCCGATCAACGTGATGTTAATTATCATTGCGGTGGTCACCTGCGCCTCGATTCTTGAAGCGGCAGGCGGCTTGAAATACATGCTGCAAATTGCAGAGCGCATTTTGCGCAGCAACCCAAAACGCGTGACCATTCTCGGCCCATTGGTGACCTACACCATGACATTGATGCTCGGCACAGGCCATGCGGTTTACACCATCATGCCAATCATTGGTGATGTGGCGTTGAAAAACAACATCCGCCCAGAGCGCCCAATGGCGGCGGCGTCTGTTTCCTCACAATTGGGGATCACTGGCAGCCCAATTTCGGCCGCGGTGGTGTATTACCTCGGCCAAGTGGTGAAAGTGCCAGGCTTTGAGCACATCACCTTGGTGACGATTGTGGCCGTGACCATTCCTGCCACCTTGCTCGGCACCATCGCGCTGTCGCTCTACAGCCTGCGCCGCGGCAAAGAGCTGCAAGACGACCCAGAATATCAACGTCGCTTGCAAGATCCAGTGTGGCGTGAGCGCATTGCCAACACCACCAGCACCACGCTTAACGAGCAGCTGCCAGACTCTGCCCGCAACGCCGTGTTGCTGTTTATCCTCGCGTTGGTCTCCATCGTGATTGTGGCGGTGATGCCTGAAATCCGCACCTTGGGCGATGCTGAAAAACCGGTTTCCATGACCCTTATCATCCAAATGATGATGCTCGCTTTTGGGGGTATTATCATGATCGCCACCAAAACTCACCCACAAAATGTGCCTAACGGCGTGGTGTTTAAATCGGGCATGGTGGCCGCAATTGCGATTTTCGGGATTGCGTGGATGAGTGATACTTACTTTAGCTACGCGATGCCATCGTTCAAAGCCGGTGTGACCGAAATGGTAGAATCCTACCCATGGACATTCGCCTTCGCGCTGTTTGCTGTGTCTGTTGTGATCAACAGCCAAGCGGCCACCGCGCGGATGATGCTGCCAGTGGGCCTAGCCATCGGCTTGCCTGTGCCGCTGTTGATCGGCTTGATGCCAGCAACCTACGGATACTTCTTTATCCCGAACTATCCGTCAGACATCGCCACCATCAACTTTGATGTCACCGGCACCACCAAAATCGGCAAATTCTACTTCAACCACAGCTTTATGGCGCCAGGTTTGGTCGGCGTGGTTGTGGCGTGCTTGGTGGGTTATACCATCGCTTACGCTATTATTTAAGCGAAATGTCCAGAGAAAAGTGCGGTCGTCAGGCCGCCTTTTTTTACCCTGAACTAATAATTACAACAATTCTCATTTACTTTTGTGTGGGTTTTTTCTAGAATAGCGATCCTTTCATTTCGTTATAATCACAAAAGGTAATTTCCATGAGTAAAAACACTCGCCAGTGGATGCGCACGCTGCATCGCTACGCTGGCTTTTCTATGCTGTTTGTTATGCTGCTTTATGGCGTCACGGGCATCATTTTAGGCTACCGCGACACCGACATTTTCCGCCACGAGGTGCACTTTGTGCAAACCCTTGAACCGCACTTAGATGCCGAAGCGCTGGGCAAAGCGGTGAAAATCAAAAACCTCAAAATTGAGCGCCAGCAAGGTGATGTGGCCTATTTCAAACAAGGCAGCTACAACGTGGCCACAGGCGAGGCGGATTACAAAGATATGCGCTACCCACGCATTTTAGATGAGCTGATTAACCTGCACAAAGCCAACTCAAAATACGCCTACTCGCCACTGAATATCTTTTTCGCGATTGCGTTGATCTTTTTTGTCATCAGTTCGATTTGGATGATCCCAACCGGCCACAAGGGGCGCAAAATCAGCATTGGCTTGATTGCCTTTAGCTTGATTTTGGTCACCGTGGTGGTGCTAACCGACTAACCCACCGCACCTTGATTGACCGCACTTTACTCAAAGTGCGGTTTTTTTAGGCCTTTTCAATGGTGACTTTAATATCTTCAGGTGCGGCGTAATAGGGCGCGGAGCTGATAAAAAGCCGCACGCCCGCGCGGGCAAATTCGGCGATGTTGTCGCGCTTCACGCCGCCGGCGAGCGAGAGTTGCACCGCACTTTGGCTCTTGGCGCACAGTGAAAGTGCGGTTTCCACCTCTGTTAGGGAGAATTTATCCATTTGGATGATATCAGGCGCGGCCTTGAGCATCGCCTCAAGCTGCGGCAAATCGTCGGCTTCAAGGGTGATTTTGTGCTCAGGGTTGTGCGCGCGCAGGTGCTGCACCATCGCGGTGTAATCCTCAGGGGCAGGGCACAGGGCGCGGTGATTTTTGAACACCAAAATAGTTTCACTCACGCCTTGGCGGTGAATGTGCCCGCCGCCGGCGAGCACCGCGGCGGTGGCGAGCTTGCGGGTGTAAGGGATCGATTTGCGCGTGCAGGCGAGCACGCAATCTGGGCTGACGGCGCGGGCTTGGGCGAGCATCTCGGCGGTGTATTGCGCCACGCCGCAGCTCCACTCCAGCACCAATTGCGCCACCTTCCAGCCGTGGTGGAGCTTGTCCGCCTCGCCGTAGACTTCAATCAACACGGCACCGGCATCCACGTCTTCACCGTCGTTGGCCAAGCAAATGGGCTTAAGCCCCAAGCGCTTAAGCAAAGCGCAGGCCACCGCGACACCAGCCACGCGACCGCACTTTTTGCGTTGAAATTGCATCCGCGCGGGTTGTGTGCTCAAGCCCAGTGCGCGGGTGGTTAAATCCCCGCGGTAGGCGTCTTCAAGGAGTAAAGCGTCAAGTTCTTGGGCGGAAAAATAGATCATAAAGCGTGCTCCACAAGGTGTCCGTTGTTAATTTCAAGCCGCAGCGTGCAGAGAATCTCCGCCTCGCGCAGCTCGTGGGTGACCAGCAAGGTGGTGATGCGATGCGCGCGTTGGTAGCGCACAAACAGCTGCCAAATGTGCTCCCGCGTGGCCCAATCCAGGGCAGAGAAGGGCTCGTCGAGCAGCAACAGCTGCGGCTTGCCAATCAGCGCCCGCGCCAGCGCCACCCGCTGCTGCTCACCGCCTGAGAGCATTTTCGGCAGGCGGTCTTTGAGGTGGGTGATCGCCATCTCGTCGAGCAGCGCCATCGCGCTCGCGCGTTTGTCAACCGCACTTTGCTTGACATTATGCAGCGCCAGCAGCAAATTCTGCGTCACCGTCAAATGCGGGAAGAGGTAAAGATGCTGGTTGAGATAACGGCACTGGCGCGCCCACACAGGCAATGGCGCTTGGTCTTGCCCGTTGAGGGTGATGGTGCCGGAATAGGGCATGAGGCCGGCGATAGCGTTGAGCAGCGTGCTTTTGCCCGAGCCTGAGGGCCCGACCACCGCCACATTGGTGTTGGGTGCCACCTCAAAGTTGACATCGCGCAAAATGCCGCAATGCAGGTGTTGGATGCGCAGTGTCATTGTCGCCCTCCAATCAAACGCACGGCAAACAGCAGCACCAACCCAATCAGCAGCAGCCACAGCGCGGCGCCAATGGCCAGCTCAAAATCGCCGCTGGAAATGTTGAGATACACCGCCATCGGCAGGGTTTCGGTTTTAAAGCGTGTGGCGCCAGCGAGCATCAACGTGGCACCAAATTCGCCAATGGCGCGCGACCACGCCAAAATCGCGCCGCACAGCAGCGGCTTCCAGCACATTGGCAGCTCAATTTTCAACAGCGTTTGCCACGGCGTTAACCCAAGGTTGAAGGCCGTTTGGCGAAAGCCGTGGTCGAGCGTGGCAAAGGCGCCGCGCGCATTGCGCAGCATAATCGCGCTGGCCACATAGGTTTGCGCCACCACAATCCCCAGCGGGGAGAAGATCACCTCACTGAGCAGCGGCACCCAGTGGCCTAAAATCCCTTGCGAGTTGAACAGCAACAACAGCCCCAAGCCCGTCACCAGTGGCGGCAGCACCATCGGCAAATCGAGCAGAGTGTCGAGCACGCGGGCAAAGGGCAACCGCACTTGGCTCATCAGCCAGGCCGACGGCACGGCAATCACCACCGCCAAGCACAACGAGAGCAACGAGGTGCCCAGCGACATGCAAAGGGCAAAGTGCATCTCTTTATCAGTCAAACTCTGCCAGAGAAACTCGCCATTAAGCTGCGCCAACAGTGCGGCAATCGAGCCGAGCACCACCACCAGCAGCGTGAGCAGTGGCAGCAGTGCGAGCCTTAACGACCAGCTCATTTGCCCTCAAGTGGCAAAAATCCTTTCGCTTCAAACTCACCACGGCCAGCTTTGGAGGTGAAGGCCTCAAACAGCGCTTTGGCTTCTTTCGGGTGCTTGCTGGTGGCCAGTTCGGCAAGGGTGACTTGCTCTTCACCAATGCCTTTTGGCGTTGGGATGATGTCGAGTTTTTGCTTGGCTTTGAACGCACCTGCGCGGCCAACCACGGCGGCGTCTACGTCACCGTTGAGTAAATAGAGCATCAATTGCTTCACGGTGCCGGCGCGCACCACTACTTTTTGCTCAAGTTTGTCACCCACGCCTGAGGCGGCAAACATCGCTTCAGCCCCTTTGCCGAGCGCCATCGCTTTTGGGTCACCAATGCCGATGCGCAAATTGCTGTTGGCTAAATCTTCAAGGGAGTGAATGCCCTCGGCTTTGTCTTTGCGCACTGCCATCACCGGGATGTGCAACACCAGCGCTTCCCGCTGTGCCACCGCGCCTTTTGGCAGGTTGTCAACATAGCTGCCTGCGCCTGAGAGGAACAAATCCCCTTGGTTGGTGGCTTTAAAGCGTGCCAAAATTTGGCCCGAGCCGCCGTATTCCACATTCACGGTGTTGCCGGTATCTTGCTCAAATTTTTTCACAATCGGCTCGACCGCATCTTTCAAGCCTGCGCCAGAATAGAGGTGCAGCTCGGCGGCCATGGTGGAGGTGGCAAAAAGTGCGGTTGATAGCATAACGAAACGTGATAACTTCATATTTTCTCCTTATTTAAACGTTATGGGAGAGATTATATAACGAATGGCGGAAAATCGCGAACCGCACTTTGGCTTTTGCGAGCGTGCTCACAATCCATTGCAGTGCTAGCACAAGGCGCGAAAATGTGCTACTTTTGACAAAAATGCCAACGAGAACACATCATGAGTGACGATCAAACCCAAGATGCCCAAGAGCCGAGTAAAAAGGGCTTTTTTGGTGCGCTGTTTAGCCGAATTTTCCAAGGGGAAGTGAAAAACCGCAACGAGCTGGTGGAGGTGATCCGCGACTCGGAGCAAAATGAGCTGATCGACCAAGACACCCGCGAGATGATTGAAGGGGTGATGGAGATTGCCGAGCTGCGCGTGCGCGACATTATGATCCCGCGCGCGCAAATTGTGTTTATCAACAAAGAGCAAAGCCTTGATGAATGTTTAGACATCATTATTGAATCCGCCCACTCACGCTTTCCGGTGGTGAGTGATGAGCGCGACAACGTTGAGGGCCTGCTGCTGGCGAAAGATTTGCTGCCGTTTTCTCGCTCCACGGCGGCGGAGTTTGACATGCAATCGATCCTCCGCCCAGCGGTGATTGTGCCTGAGAGCAAGCGGGTAGATCGCATGCTTAAAGAGTTCCGCGCCGAGCGCTTTCACATGGCGATTGTGGTGGACGAATTTGGTGCTATTTCAGGGCTGGTGACCATCGAAGATATTCTCGAGCAAATTGTGGGCGACATTGAAGACGAATTTGACGAGCAAGGCGCGGAAGACATCCGCCAGCTCTCGCGCCACACCTTCTCCGTGCGGGCGCTGACCGACATTGAAGATTTCAACGCGCGCTTTAACACCCATTTTGAAGCCGAAGACGTCGACACCATCGGCGGGGTGATTATGCAAGCCTTTGGCTACCTGCCGCACCGCGATGAAGAAATTGAGCTTGAAGGCTTGCTGTTTAAAGTCTCCGCCGCCGACAGCCGCAAAATTATCCAACTGCGGGTGCGCGTGCCTGATGAACTGATCGAAAACGAAGGCGAGCAGGCACAAGACTAATGGGCACACTGTTCAACAATCTGGCCGCGCTTGCCCTCGGCGGCGTGGGCGTGCTGGCGTTTTCTCCGTTTGATTATTGGCCGCTGGCGTTTGTCAGCACCGTGGGTTTGCTCTATTTTGCCACCCACCACACGCGCAAAACCGCACTTTGGGGCAGCTTTTGTTGGGGCTTTGGCTTTTTCGCCTTTGGTGTGAGCTGGATTCACGTCAGCATTCACCTCTTCGGCGGCGTGCCGCTGGCCTTGAGCTACCTCGCGGTGGCGCTGCTGACAGCCTACCTCGCCCTTTATCCGCTGCTGTTTAGCTACATTATTCAACGTTTTAAAATTAAAAGTGCGGTCGCCATCGCCATTGTTTGGACAATCACTGAATTTTTACGCGGCTGGGTGATGACAGGCTTCCCGTGGTTGCAGCTGGGGTATTCCCAAATCGATAGCCCTTTTGGCGCCATTGCGCCACTGTTGGGCGTGCAGGGCGTCACCTTTTTCATGCTATGGGCATGTGGGCAAGTGCTCACATGCTGCCAGCCGCGCGAAGCACAGCCGCTCGGCGTGCGCCTGACCGCACTTTTCACCCTTATCGTGGTGGCAACGGGCGCGGGGCTGTTGAATTCTGCGCAGTTTAAACAGGCGAAAACGCAAAGCGCAGCGCAAACCATCACCTTGGTGCAGGGCAACATCGCCCAAAGCCTGAAGTGGGACCCAGACTACGCGCAAAAAACGCTGGCCATCTACCAAGATTTGATCCAACCGCACTTGGGCAAAAGTGATGTGATTATTTTGCCTGAAGCAGCCATCCCCGTGGTGGAAAACCGCGTGCAGGGGCTCTTGCGCAACTGGCAACAAGCTGCGCGCACCCACGGCAGCGAGCTGATTGTTGGCACCGTGTATGCCGATAGCGACAAGCAGCGTTTTTACAACTCGATTATCACCCTTGGCAACCCGACCGCACTTTATCAAAATGCGGAAAGTGCGGTGCGCTACAACAAGCACCACCTCGTGCCTTTTGGGGAATATGTGCCGCTTGAGGCCATTTTGCGCCCGCTGGGCACGATGTTTGATTTGCCGATGTCGAACTTCACCCAAGGCGAGTTTTTACAACCCGCGCTGCAAACGCAAAAAAGCCGCATGAGCGCGGCCATTTGTTATGAAATTGTGCTCGGCCATCAGCTGCAACAAAACCTCGCCCACAGCCCGAGCGATTATATTTTAACGCTCTCAAACGACGCTTGGTTTGGCGACACCATCGGCCCGTGGCAGCACTTGCAAATGGCGCGCATGCGCGCGCTTGAAAACGGCAAAGCCGTGATCCGCGCCACCAATAATGGTATCACCGCGTTCATCAACCCACGCGGGCAAATCACCGCGCAAGCGCCGCAATTTCACGCCACTACACTCACCGCCACACTCACGCCCGAGAGCGTGATCACGCCTTACAGCGTGTTTGGCGACAAGTTGCTTTATGGCTTAGCGCTCGTGTTGGGGCTGTTTAACCTCGCAGGGCGCGCCTTGCAGCGGAAAATCCGCCAAATGGCGCACCAACAAAAAAGCTAGCGCAAGGCTAGCTTTTGCTTAACGGCTGCGGAATACAATCCGCCCTTTGCTTAAGTCATACGGGGTCAGCTCAACGGTGACCTTATCGCCGGTTAAAATGCGGATGTAGTTTTTGCGCATTTTGCCTGAAATGTGCGCCGTGACCACGTGGCCGTTTTCCAACTCCACGCGAAACATCGTGTTTGGCAAGGTCTCCAAAATGGTGCCTTGCATTTCAATACTGTCTTCTTTTGCCATAGTTCCTCTAATTTTACACAACTTTGCTCATGGATTGATATTTATCAACCCAAAGATTTAAAAACGCTCTATTATAGCGAGAAGAATGATGTTCTAAAAGTTTTTTGTATAATTTTGAAGAATATCACATACTTTGCTTGCTTGCTTGCTTGCTTGCTTGCTTGCTTGCTTGCTTGAGTATTTGCGTCTATAATCGCCAAGTTAACATTTAAGTGCGAAGCAGGTTGTATATGAAAAAAATTCTCATAACAGGTGGTGCGGGGTTTATTGGCTCGGCGGTGGTGCGGCATGTGATTGAACACACTCAAGATGCGGTGGTGAATGTCGACAAGCTGACCTACGCGGGCAACCTTGAATCGTTGGCAGCGGTCGCGGGCAATGCGCGCTATGCCTTTGAGCAGGTTGACATTTGCGATCGCCACGCGCTTGATCGTGTGTTTGCCGAGCATCAGCCCGATTGTGTGATGCACCTGGCGGCGGAAAGCCATGTTGACCGCTCGATTGATGGGCCAGCGGCATTTATTGAAACTAATATTGTCGGCACCTACACGCTGCTCGAGGCCAGCCGTGCCTATTGGCAAAATTTGGAGCAGGATCGCAAAGTGCGGTTTCGGTTTCACCACATCTCCACCGATGAGGTCTATGGTGATTTAGAAGGCACAACCGCACTTTTCACTGAAACCACGCCTTATGCGCCAAGCAGCCCGTATTCTGCCTCCAAGGCCTCGAGTGATCACCTCGTGCGCGCGTGGCACCGCACGTTTGGCCTGCCAACGCTGGTGACTAACTGCTCAAACAATTACGGGCCTTTCCACTTCCCTGAAAAATTGATCCCGCTGATGATTTTAAATGCCCTTGAGGGCAAGCCACTGCCGGTTTATGGCGATGGCGCGCAAATTCGTGATTGGCTGTTTGTTGAAGATCACGCCCGCGCGCTTTACACCGTGGTCACACAGGGCAAAGTGGGGGAAACCTACAACATCGGCGGGCATAACGAAAAAACTAACCTCACGGTGGTGCAAACCATCTGCCAACTGCTCGAAGAGCTCGCGCCAAACAAGCCGAAAGGCGTGGCGCAATACCGTGATTTGATCACCTTTGTGAAAGACCGCCCTGGGCATGATTTGCGCTATGCCATTGATGCCAGCAAAATCGCGCGCGAGCTCGGCTGGCAGCCGCAAGAAACCTTTGAAAGCGGCATTCGCAAAACAGTGCAGTGGTATCTCGACAACCCGACATGGTGGCAACGCGTGCAAGACGGCTCTTATAGCCGCGAGCGCCTTGGCACAGGGCAATAACAAGGAGCGCGTATGAAAGGCATTATTCTCGCAGGCGGCTCTGGCACTCGCCTTTACCCCATCACCCGCGGTGTGTCGAAGCAGCTGCTGCCAGTTTACGACAAACCGATGATTTATTACCCCCTCTCGGTGCTGATGCTCTCCGGCATCCGCGAGATTTTGATCATCACCACCCCTGAAGACAACGACAGCTTCAAGCGCCTGCTCGGCGATGGCAGCGATTTTGGCATTCAGCTCAGTTATGCCGTGCAGCCAAAGCCAGAGGGGCTGGCGCAGGCGTTTATCATCGGTGAGCAATTCCTCGCAGGCGACAGCTGCTGCTTGGTGCTGGGCGACAACATCTTTTTCGGTCAATCATTCACGCCATTGCTGCACAAAGCCGTCAACCGCAAAGCGGGTGCTACCGTGTTTGCCTATCAAGTGAAAGACCCCGAGCGCTTTGGCGTGGTGGATTTTGATGAAAACTATAAAGTGCGGTCAATTGAAGAAAAACCCGAAAAGCCAAAATCCAACTGGGCGGTGACGGGGCTTTATTTTTACGACAACCGCGTGGTGGAATTTGCCAAAAAGGTGAAGCCTTCTGCGCGCGGTGAGTTGGAAATCACCTCAATTAACCAGATGTATCTCGATGCCGGCGCGCTGAACGTGCAACTGCTGGGCCGCGGCTTTGCGTGGCTGGATACGGGCACGCACGAGAGCTTAAACGAGGCCGCCTCGTTTGTACACACCATTCAAAACGTGCAAGGCCTGCAAGTTGCTTGCCTTGAAGAAATCGCATTTAAAAATGGTTGGCTGAGTGCTGAGTGTATTTTAATACAAGCAAAAAATATGTGTAAAAATTCTTATGGACAGTATTTGATTAATTTTATCAACAACTATCAGTTATAGGTTAGATGTAATTGTGGCAAAAATTTTAATTACAGGTAGTAAAGGACAAGTAGGAACTTGTCTTTGTGAGCGGTTGAATGGGCAAGCAACTATTCTTGCGGTTGATCGTAGTGAGCTTGATATCACAGAGCGGAATTCTGTACTAGCTATTGTTGATTCATTTAATCCTGATATCATTATTAATGCAGCGGCATATACAGCTGTTGATAAAGCTGAAATTGAGCAGGAAATAGCAGAGAAAATAAATAGGGACGGACCAAGAAATTTAGCCGAAGCAGCTGAACTTAGAAATGTTCCATTACTACATATATCAACAGATTATGTTTTCGATGGGAAAACAGCGGATATTTATACGGAAGAGTCTCAAGTTAATCCTCAAAGTGTCTATGGCCGTACTAAACTAGCTGGGGAGTTAGCTTCATTTGAAAAATGTAGTAAAGTTATAATATTAAGAACCGCTTGGGTTTTCAGTGAGCACGGAAATAATTTTGTTAAAACTATGCTACGGTTGGCATCTCAAAATGAAACATTAAAAGTTGTAGGTGATCAGTGCGGTGGACCAACTTATGCCGGAGATATTGCAGATGCGCTGATAAAAATTTCTAATTTAATCGTCAACAAGCAGCATGTTGAATACGGCATTTATAATTTTACAGGTAAACCATATGTTAGCTGGTATGAATTTGCACAGGCAATCATAGAGGATGGTTTCTCTGAAGGAATTTTATCTAAAAAACCGATAATACAAAAGATAAAAACTACAGAGTATCCTACATTGGCAGTAAGACCACTTAATTCTCGTTTAGAGCTAAATAAAATTTATAGAAATTTTGAGATTGAGCCAAGTAATTGGAATAAATCATTGAAATATGTAATTAGAAAAATCAAACAACTTTAGAGTTATATATGAAGATAATTGATACAAAAATTCCAGATGTTAAAGTGTTAGAGCCAGTAGTTTTTGGTGATCAGCGAGGATTTTTCATGGAAACTTTTCGTGATGAATGGTTCAAAAAAATGTCTGTAATAGGGTATTTGTTCAAGAAAATCATTCGAAATCAACAAAAGGCGTACTTCGGGGCTTGCACTACCAAAGTCAAAACACACAAGGAAAACTTGTTCGTGTCATTAGTGGAGTTGTTTTTGATGTGGCTGTTGATATGCGCAAAAAATCAAAGACTTTCGGGCAATGGGTTGGAGAATTACTATCTGCTGAAAATAAAAGACAATTATGGATTCCAGAGGGATTTGCTCATGGGTTTTACGTGATAAGTGATGAGGCAGAGTTTGTGTATAAATGCACTGATTACTACAATCCGAGTGCTGAACATTCTCTAGCATGGAATGATCCAGTAGTTAATATTGAATGGCCTCTAAATGGCATTCCATTATTATCTTCTAAGGATCTATCTGGTAAATTACTTAAAGATGCATATACTTTTTAAAAGGAATGAGATCATGAAAGCTCTTCTAGAATATAAAGAGCTTCTTCGACAACTGGTTTTGAAGGATATAAAACTAAAGTATCGTAGAAGTTATCTAGGTTATATATGGAGTATTCTTAATCCTCTATTAATGATGACAGTTCTTGTTATCGTTTTTCAAATTTGTTTCGGTTTGATATTCCGAATTTTGCAGTTTACCTATTAACGGGACAGGTTATTTTGGTTTCTTTCTGAATCAACATCAATGGCAGTTAGTTCAATAACTGGAAACTCAATGCTATTAAAAAAAACATATGTGCCAAAATATATCTTTACATTGTCAAAAGTAAGTAGCTCATTAGTTAACTTACTTTTTTCATTAATAGCACTTGCATTAGTAATGATAATTACACAAGTTGAACCTACTTGGAATATATTATTTTTCCAATTGTTATCATAGAGGTTTATTTTTTTCTCTAGGTATTAGCCTATTTCTAGCTGCGTTTGCTGTTTTCTTTAGAGATGTGCAGTATCTATGGGGTGTTTTTCTTTCTGTTTGGATGTATTTAAGTCCTATAATCTATCCTATTTCAATCATTCCAGAAAATATCGATGGTATTATGATAATTTAAATCCGATGAATATTTATATTACCCAGTTTAGAGACGTGGTTTTAAATGGAACTTTTTTTGATACAATTCTGTTATTACAAGGAATAGGATATGCATTTATTGCATTGGCAATAGGAATCTATACCTTTTTACGGAAACAAGATAATTTTATTTTATATATTTAACTATGAATGATGTAATAATTGATATTAAAAATGCCTATGTAAGATTCAACAAATCTACAGAAAATATTAATGGGTTAAAAGAATATGTTATTAAATTCTTGAAAGGCCAGTTGTTATTTCAAGAATTTTTTTGCTCTGCAAGATATTAATTTGACAATCAGGAAAGGAGAGTCTTGGGGATTGATCGGGCATAATGGCTCTGGTAAATCTACTTTACTTAAACTTATTACAGGTATCATTAAGCCATACACGGGTACTGTTGATGTTAGAGGTGTTATTTCTCCACTTATAGAACTTGGTGCAGGATTTGATGGTGAATTAACAGCAAGAGAAAATATCTATTTAAATGGAGCTTTAATAGGGTACAGTAAAAAATTTATAGACGAATATTTCGACGAAATTGTTGATTTTGCAGAGGTGAGAGAGTTTCTTGATTCTCCGATTAAAAATTTCTCATCAGGAATGTCCGCAAGACTAGGATTTTCAATAGCAACAATCAAAAAGCCTGATATTTTGATTGTGGATGAAGTTCTTGCAGTTGGAGATTTTAAATTTCAAAATAAATGCAAAAAAAGATCGAAAGTCTTCTTTCTGGTGGAACAACACTATTGTTTGTTTCTCATTCCTTAGAACAAGTAAAAGAATTATGTACGTGTTCTCTACTTTTAGATAATGGTCAATTGAGATTTTCTGGAAAAACAGAATGTGTAATAGATAAGTATTATAATGATAGCCAATAGAGTAATATTTAGGTTATAATAAAATGAAGAATAGATTTAATAAAACCAATCTGGTTATTGAAAATAAATACCTCAGAAGTAAGATCTCTATGATAGAAAAAGATCTTTATTTACTAAAAAAGAGTCTGATCTAATTAAAAATTCTTTTATGGTGTTGTAAATTCAAGAACCTGGAAAAGTACTTTTCCTATTAGGAAAACTGTTGATTATATTAAATTACTCTACTGTAGGATTATAAGATTACATAATTACATTGCAGTTGTTGGTGGATATAAATAGCCTTTATTAAGTCTTATTATAAGATGAAAGACTTAGGCCTTAAAAAAGGCATGAAATTTATAAAGTTAAAGTTGATCAACAATACTGTAACAGAGAATACTGAAAAGATTATTTTTATGTGAATGAAATTGATTTGTAT
>NZ_JABTBO010000013.1 GCF_014884965.1 Spirabiliibacterium mucosae
CTTGAAAATCATCATCCTAATTATCCTTTTACTGTTGGCTATGCCTGCATTCTAGGATAATTCCATCGGGGAGCTGCAACTCCCCGATGACTCCACTATAAATCACTCACAACCAAAAAGCAAGGTGGCAATCATGGCAAACGCACAAACAGAACACAGCAAAAAATTACGGGCAAAAACAGCAGCCGCGCACAATAAAGCGTTGCTCGCCAGTGGCAAAGTTAAGCGCATTTTGCTTCAGCTTGACGCAAATGTGGCCGCTGAATTTGACGCTATTGTCTCGGAGCTGAATGTCAGTCGCCCGCAAGCACTCAAAGCCCTTTGTGAGCTTTACCGGCAACAGCAACAATAAAAAAACCGCCCGAGGGCGGTTTTTATTGTGAAATCTAAAATCACAAGAACGGCAACTAGAAAAATCATATTAACTCTTTTATAATTTCCAGCAACCTAACGTTTTGTTAGGGAGGTGGTAACTTGATGCCGCCAACCTGGTCCGTTGAGGGCAACTTGTTACTTATGAGAAATCATAATAACAAAGAGACAATATGATGAAAAAATTGTCGTTATATGCGTTTCTTGGTTGTCTAGTCTTGACGGTAAATACAAAAATATTTCAGGTTGATGTATTAAGCGTCTGGCTAGACATCAAGGTAAATGTAACACTGTAATCAGTTCGAGGGGCTTTTGCCCCTCTTTTTTTATTATATATAGCCAACGGCTAACAGATCAAGCGGTTTTAATGTGAGCTTTACCGACCACAGCAACAAAAAAAACCGCCCGCAGGCGGTTTTTTTGGGGGTTAAATATCTTCCACCGTGTAATTTAACAGGGCTTTGGCCATCGCTAGCGCGCCTTCTTCTGTCGTGAATACCAACCCACGCTCAACTAAATTAACATCGGCTGGGTCATTCTTACTCAAAATTCTTGAAGTAACCATGTGGCTGGAGCTGTAATACACAAAATAGTAAGGGCGTGTTTCGTCCCATTCATCAATGGTCACACAGTGTGGCACTTTAACGCCATTAATGTAGCGAATTTGCTCTTTCCACATGCCTGCAATTGAGTGTTCCCTATACCCCATTGTAGAAATGCCCGCCTTAGTCCACGCAATTGAGTATTCAACACCTTTATAAATATAAAATCCAACAAAGCAATCCACATGTGCGTTTCTTGTGCCTTTTAACTCCCTCAAAATATAGGCCTTAGATCCATCTCTTAGTTTAATTGGCTCACCAGCCAAAGCTTTATCTAAATCAAATTTTTTCATTGTTACCCCCAAAAATCAAAAAAAGTATAAAACTAAAGCCCACGATTAGCGCCACATAGCGCAGCACGCGTTCGTCTGACAGCACCACGGCCAGCACGAGCAACACGGTGGTGATGCCGTAGCCAATGCCCTTGAGCAGTAGCCAGCCTTTATACAAGAGATCCAGCATTGGCTTTCTCCTCCTCAATTGGGTGGGCGTTGCGGGGTGCGTCTAGCACCGGTGCGTCACCTTTCGGCAATTGTGCCAGCCAGTGGGCGATGCACTCAGCGGGGCTTTGTGGGTTGCAAAGTGCGGTTGTTAATTCGTCAAGCATTGATCAGCTCCTTGAGTGGTATGTAGTGGGTGACTTGTCCGTCTAGCCACGGCTTGTGGCTGTCGTTGTAAAAGCAGGCGATCAGCTGCGGGCGGTTGTTGCGGCGTATAGCTTTCCCCGTGCGGTAATCCAAAAACGCCACGCGCCCTTGGGTGATGAAAAAGATCTCTTGCGCGTGCTCGGCGATTAAATTAAACCAGCGTGTGCTGGTGTCTGCATTGAGCAGCACGGCCACGTTGCAATCCTCTTCATCTCGGGCGCGGATTGCACGCTCCACGAATGGCAGCGGTTTTGAATAGGGTGGGTTCATAAACACCGCACGATTGCGCCCCCACTCGGTGGCCAGCGTGTTTTGCTGTTCGGTGATAAATTGACTGCACTTTGTGTTTTGCGCGTTGGCGCAGGCATCAAGCTCAAAACGCAGTGATGTGATGCGCTCAATGCCCTTGAATACATCACGCGGAGTGGACCAATAGTCTTTGGGTTTGAGTTTTATTGATTTTCCGGCTTTCATATTTTCTCCTGGCGTATGAAATTTAGATAATTCAATCCCGTTGGCGGTCGTGCCGCTCGGTGATCAGCATGTTATGTTTGAGCGTGACGCTCTCGAATTGGGTTAAATAAAGCCTTTTGCCGCTCAAAATATGCTCAACGTGGTGGTCAGTCACTTTAAACATCAGCCGTTTTAGCTCATTTTTTATACTTTGCTTAAAATCTGTACTATTACAGTTACTGACACAAGTCCAAGGGCGCGCAAGCGCGCCAATGTCGGTGGCGCTATCCCGCTCTGTGCGTGGGTTCGGGCGTTTTTTGATAGTCCACTTTTTCTTTCTTGTTTTGATAAAATCGCCCAGGGCGGCACAGATGTTTTTGGCGATGCCCACAATGCGTTTTTGTGGCTGGCCATATTTGTTGGTGCTGGTGGTTTCGTAGTGCAACTTGATCAGGCGATCAGCACGGGGTGCACCCGCGCCGCCTTGTTTGTCGATGTACCACGCATAGTCACTTAGATCGGCGCCAAACCACGTGTCTTTGATCGCTTTGTCTTTGATTTCGCCTTCCACTAAGCGGCGCAATTCACGCCAAATGCTGACACCGGGGTCGCCATAAAATTGAAATTGGCGAATGTTCCACAAGCTCGCCCACGCACGTGAGCGGCTGGCGTTTTCGCGCAGGGGCATATCGTCCACTTCGTCGGATGTTTCGCCCTTGAGCGCGTAGCCGTCAATGTTTTTGGAGATGTATTTGGTGATGTAACCGGTGGCTGAACCTTTGGATTTATCGCAGTCTTCCACCTTCACGCGGTGCTCGGCTGCGCCTTTTTCGTCGCCGTCCACTTCCAGCCCTTTGCGGCGCAAGACTTCGGCCACTTCGTCGCGGCATTCTTGGCGCACAAACATCAGCATGTGCCAGTGCGGGGTGGCATCGTGGTGCGGTTCGGCGCAGCGCATACCAAAAAACTTGATTTTGCGCTGGGCAAAAATGGCGCGCACTTGCACCCACACTTTGTTTAAGTGGGCTTGTGTGTCGCGGGGGCTGGCACCGTTGTATTTCGGGTTAGGTGCACCATTGTGCAATTGGGCGTGGAATGATGACGGGGCGGTGAGCGTCACAAACAGTGCGTGCCACCCGTTGTGCTCCGCCCATGTTTCAAGGCCGTTGAGGCGCGTCATCAATTCTTGACGGCGCAAGGCTGGGTTTGAATTGGATTTTAAATACATATCCAACAGCTCCGCTTGGTCTTTCGGGTCGGCCACGTTTTCCAAAATCATGGCGCGCAGGAAGTCGTAATTTTTTTTCACTTGGGCTTTGTGCTCGGCAAAGGCGTTGTGTGACACATACGCGCTCGTGCGCTTTTGCACTTCACCGCAGGCGATGGCGATGTGCTCCACCATTCTTTTCTGTGTGGTGCGCATACGGCGTAGCCAGTATTTTGCATCCACCACTTGGCAAAGTGCGGTGTCGAGCTTTTCGCCCTTTAACCGGCGCAGGCCTTTTTTGCTTTTGGCGTTTTCCCAATGTGCGATAGGAAAGCCAATGCTCACACAAAACTCACCGCACTTTTGATATAGCTCAATAAAGATCTCCCGCTCAAGTTCGGGGGTTAAGGTGTCAATTTCTTGGCTTTTGGCCACCATAAAGTCGGCTTGATTGCTTTCAATAATGCTGGCTACGGTGCGGGCGTAGTCTTCCAACAATGCGGGTGGGATTAAATAAAATGGTTGTTTGGCAAATTTGTTGATTTGCCGCTTAATGGCTGCGGTGTATTTGTGGGGTGCGTTTTCGTCAAAGTCAGGCTCGCGGTAATGCTGCATAGAAAATTGCGCCACGTGGCAATCGTATTGATTGAGCACACGATCCAGTCGATTAAACAGCACTTCACGCAGATAGGTGTTAGCCGCTTTGCGCTGTTTGTTGCCGCATTTAAACGCGATGGAGCCGTCGTTTTTCACGGCTTTGTAAGCATTCACATACAACTTGCGAAAGTGCTCGCGCTGGCGTTTGCGTGGCAGCTTGCACAGCCATTTTTCAACTAAGTCGTAATCGTCGGCGTTGGTTTCAAACAACGCGATTTGCATTTGGGTGGGTTTGGGTTGCGCTCAAAAAATGCTTCACGGCGAAAATCAACCGCCCTTGGTTGGGCGGTTTGTGTGTTGGCGGTGGCGTGGCTGACAGCGTGCATAGCTTACCACTCCATTGCGTGAATTTGGCCTAATTCGTTGCATATTCCTTTCAAGGCTGGCAAGGCTTGTGTAAGGTTTTCACGGTTCACTTCATTGCCATCAAGGTTAAGCTCACCAATCAGCAAAAACGAAAAGAACACGGATATTTTGTCAAACTCATAGCGCGTGCCAAAATCAAATGTGCCCGCGGCGTTAAGGTTGAGATGTGTCACCGCCACACGGTTGTTTTTCAGCTCCACTTTATAGCGGTTGTGCGCCAATTCAATAAAGTACTCCATAACGCCCCCATTAATGTAACGTGGCGATGGCTTGGCTGACTAAACATTCAAGTGCGGCCAAATTGCGCTGCGCAAGGGCTGCTTGATGTTGCCAGTGTTGGCGCTCGACGTCGGTGGTGGCGCTGTGGGATAGCTCCACAAAAACGTCAAAGCTATCTTGCCAGTAGTAGAAATAATGGTTGACGGCGTTCACGTTGATATTTTTGGCTTGGATATTCATTTCATTGCTCCCTTTTTTGGTTTTTCGGCATCACAAATAAAATCTTTGATGGATACGGCATTGCCGTGGTTAAAAGCTTTGCTTAGCTTTCGAATGCGGCGAAAGGCGTAAGCCAGCTTTTGCCGTTGTTCGTAGTCGTATTTTGCAAAGTTTTCATATCGGGCCACGTCGGCAATCTTGCACAGGAATGTTTGATCTGATTTATCAAGGCGGTTGTAGTCCCGATTAACATAAAACCGCGCGCCGCGTGTATATGTTCTCAATGCGCCCCAATCATTTTTGATGATGGTGGCGCTCGGTGATCTATCTTGCTGCATTGCCAACACCACGCTCTTTGCGGTATGCTTTCAGCCATATGCGATTTAGTTTTCGGCTTAACTTAAGGATTTGCCCCAATGACCGATCAGAACGATAAAACTGTTGAAGAACTTCAAAAACAGCTGCTAGAACTTCAGGTGGCGCACTCGGCGCTTGAAACATTGACGGGGTGCTTGATTCGTGCTGCGGCGCGTCATTCGCCCGAGTTATTGAGTGCGTTTGAGCAAGAGGTTTATCAGCAAGTTGAGAAAGCTCAACAAACACATCAGCCAACAGCTGATTTCTTGGCGCATTACCTCGCATTTCTGACAAAAACGCAGGATTATGCTGAATAGCTTGTTTAAGATGCTTTTCAAGGTTAGCCAGTGGGCTGGCTGCGCGTTGTGATGATTGTTCGGCGTGTTGTATGTCAGTGAACAATTGAGCAAAGCGTGCTAATTCAAGGCCTACTATTCGTGCTTGTTTCACAAGCTGTGATTGCCCGTATTGTTCGGTGTTTTGCATTTCAGTGAGTAATTGCGCAAAGCGTGCCAATTCAAGTCCGACTTTTCGAGCTTGTTTCACCAGCTGCGCGTGCTCGTATTGATTGATTGTTTTCATATTCCACCTCTAACTTGATTACTTAAGGATTAACGATGAAGTTGACGTCCCAACAAGAAAAAATGTTAAGTGCCACCGCATTGAATAGTGTTTGCATTGAAGCGCTTGCTTTACTGTCGTCAGAGCAAGGGCAGCTGCTTGAAAAAGATTTTCCCAATGTGATGTCAGAGTTAAGTTTTGACTTAACTGATAGCCGTCATCGTGCGCAGCTATCACAGAAAATGGCCTATGCTGAACGCGTACTCCGCCAACTCTCAAGCGTGCTAGACGATGAACAGATTGAACAGCTAAAGCAGTTGATGAACGAAAAACAAGCCCAACTGAATGCCACGAAAGATCCATTTGATACATTGTGTCTCTCCCGTGAACTTAGCTATTTTTCAGCGGTGCTTGCTGATAGATAATTTGTTTCAGATAGGCATAATTTTTTGTAGCAGTTTCTTTCCATTTGTCAGAAAGATAACGCGATGTTTTGATACGATTGTTCATATTCCACCCCCGACCGCACTTTGTGCGGTTTTTTTGTTAGTTGATGACTTTGAATTGTTCAATGATGTTGATGGCATCTTCTTCTTTTACCCAGAATTTGCTGCCACCTGGCAAGCGAAAGGCAGGGATTACGCCTTTTTTGATAAGTCGCAGTAATTTTCTGTAATGCAGCCCCGTGGTGTTGGAAAGCTCTCGCACGGTGAGATAGGTCGGCTTGTGCTGTACATTTGTACACATTGCGTTATTTAGGCTCATAATGTACTCTCTTAAAAAACGTGTATTTTTGTGTCTTCTTGTGTTTTATTGTGGTCTTTTTTGACCGTGATCTATGATAGATCGTCAAAAACGACTTGTAAATAATTTTTTGTGGTCTTTTTGTATGATTAAAGATTTGCAGGGTGGTAAGCCTATTGTCGATAGGTTACAAAAAGCTTATGGATTCAGCCGTCGCAAGGATTTGGGCGAACACTTAAACATTTCGCCCAACACCTTTAGCACTTGGGTGAAAAGAGACTATTTCCCAGGTGATATTGTTGCGCGTTGTGTGCTAGAAACTGGTGCAAGACTGGAGTATTTAGCCTACGGTGAAGAGCCAATCTTCAATGACGAAAGCGATCTAAAGGTATTTGAGCGCATTAAACTTGATGGCGGAAAGCTGATCGAAATGCCACCGACGTCATTCACCTTGCCACACTTGCCGCCCGATACTGACCCCGACAAAACATTGTGTGTAATCGATGGCGACCGCACTTTCTTTGTGGCGGTGGAATTTGGCGATTTGATTGATGGTGAATATTTGGTGGTGGTGGAAAACTCGGCATGGATTAGGCAACTCACCCTTATGCCGGGGAAACAGGTTCACGTAGCCGGTGGCAATTTTGACTTTGACACCGCCGTGGAAAATATCAAAGTGCTTGGAAAAGTGATTTTAAAAATGGAGAAGGTGTGATGGAATTTATAGGCTTTATTGGTGCTCTACTGTTTTTCTGTGCGTCGATCGCCACTTTTGTTGGACTAATATTCCCTAGACTTTGGAAGAATAAAGCAAATAACACAATCCCCACTAGAAAACAGATTTTAAAACGCGGGCTTATTACTGCGATTATTGGTTTTATTGTTGGTGCTGTTGGAATAAATAACAGCAAAGACACTCAACAAAATAAAACAGAAATAGCCGCAAAAAGTGAAAGTGCGGTTACAGATACAAATTCAGACAAACCAAAACCACAAACAGAAGATAGAGATACAAGTATTTGGAAGAAAATAGACGACGCTATCGGGCCTGCTGCTGATAATGCTAGTCAAAAGGATGAAAAGCGTGTTGCTGTGCCTGATCCTGCTAAATCTATTCATTTCAATATGGATAAATTATATTCTGATTTGAAAGATATTTATCCCTCAACACGATTTGAAAGCCGTATGCTTAATGATGGCCGAATGGATCACACTATTTACATTAATGATGGTGTATTAATTGAAGGATTTGGGAAAAAACGGTCAGATGTATATAAAGTAGATATGCAACTCGTTTATGCTGATGACGCATACATAGAGCAATCTTCTATCTTAGTTCTTGCTACGGCTAGCCATTTTAAAGTCAAAGATAATAAAAAATTTGCAAAGTTTTTATCTAATATTCAATCTAAGGCTGCTAAAAAATATACGAAAACTAAAAAGGATGTTGTATTAACTGAAAATTATGAAGGCTACAAAATACAGTTTAAAACCATTGCTGTTTTTGGTATCGGTCATCTTTCAATTGAAAAGCGTTAATCTTAGGATCAAGGAGTAAACAATGAAAAAGTTACTTTCTATTTTATTGATTTCTAGTGCGGTGGCGATGGTGGCGAATGCAGCAGACGCGCGCGGGCGTGAGCCATGCTCGGGCAAAAAAGGCGGCATTGCGCATTGCACCAAAGGCGGGAAATTTGTGTGCCGTGATGGCTCAATTTCTAAATCAAAGAAAATTTGCCGACGCGATGAATATTAATTTGTGATGATGTAAATGGCCGTTCGTAAAGACAAAAGCAAAGGCAAGTGGCTGGCTGAATTTTATCAAGGTGACAAGCGCGTGCGCCGTTGGTTTGCCACACGCAAAGAGGCGGACGGCTTTTTCGCACTCAATAACCCCGCCTTTCAATCTGAAACCGCACTTTCAGCCGCTGAAGGTGACGCTGCGCAACACAAGCCCACATTTAAGCCAGTGAGTTATTATGTGCAGCTGTGGTATGACTTGCACGGGCAAACGCTCTCCGACGGTGAGCAACGCTTGGCCAAATTGCTCAATGTGTGCCAGCACTTGGGCGACCCGCTGGCGCACGAATTTGACGCCGAAGTTTTTGCGGAATATCGCCGCCAGCGCTTGGCGGGTAAATTTTCAGCCAATCCTAAACGGCCACCAAAACAAACCACCGTCAACCGCGAGCACGCCTATATGCGCGCCGTGTTCAATGAGCTGTCACGCCTTGGCAAGTGGGATGGCGACAACCCATTAAAAGGCGTGCGCCAATTTCGTGAAAGTGAAACCGCACTGGCATTTTTAGAAGCCGACGAAATCCGCCGCTTATTGGCAGAGTGTGACCGCTCGCGCAATCCTGACTTAGGCATGATCGTGCGTGTGTGCCTTGCAACCGGCGCACGTTGGAGTGAGGCGGAAACCTTAACCGGTGCGCAGGTGAGCAATCAGCGCATCACGTTCGTTCATACCAAAAGCAAGCGAAACCGCACGGTGCCGATCAGTGCGGAATTGTTCGCGATGTTGCCAAAGCGCCGTGGGCGATTATTTGGTGATGCTTATGAGGCGTTTTCAAATGCGGTGGAGCGTGCCGAGATTGATTTACCCAAAGGGCAATTGACGCACGTGCTGCGCCACACGTTCGCCAGCCACTTTATGATGAATGGCGGCAATCTGTTAGTGCTCAAGGAGATTTTGGGCCATTCCACGGTTGAAATGACCATGCGCTATGCGCACTTCTCACCAACGCACCTAGAAAGTGCGGTCAGTTTGAACCCATTGCAGGGCATAAAATAGCCAAAGGGATTAAAATTTTCCCTAATCCCTTGGGGCTTTTGGTGGCTGTGGTGGCTGTTTATTTTTTGCTTTCTGTGTTCGTTTATGTTCTTTTGGAACACTTAATCTATTGATTTTTAAATAAGTTATTGATTTAAAAAAGGCAGGCAAAAGTCTTTAAAATCCCTCGGCTTTCGAGCTGTGCCAGTTCAAGTCTGGCCTCGGGCACCATTGAAATGCCTCAGCACATTAGGTGAGAAGTAAAGAATAGCTTCTTAAAAGCGATGTACTGAATGTACCTAGCCAATACACTCCATAGTTTTGAGGGTTTATAACCCGTATTTATTATGCCTCGTATGAGTGTAGTTTGTAAAGCCTTAAAACAATAAATCCAATCAAGATCACAAAAAGATCCTAATAATAGGATCTTTTGCTAAACCACTATATCAGCGCATTAATCTTATTTCTTATCATATCCACATCATGTTCAATGTAGCTCAATGTGACCTTGATATCTCTATGCCCCAGCAATTTCTGTGCAATATAAACATTTTCAGGTTCTTTCATTAATTTTGTTGCTATTGTGTGTCTAAATCTATGTGGAGAAACAGAAATTCCTATCTCTTTCGAGATGACTCTACATAAATGCGAGAGTTGATGCTGTGTTGTTAATAACCCTTTTCTTCTATTGCATACAGAAAACAGGTTGTAGTTGAACAGCTGCATCTCATCAGAATAACCTCGTTTTTTTATTTCAATCACCAATCTAGTTAAATAAGGCTGCAACACGTCAGGGATGGGAATGATATGATCATCATGATTTTTATTATGGTGTCCTTCAATATAAATAACTTTGTCTCTAAGTCGAATATTCTTTACTTTCAATGTTAGTAACTGAGATCTCCGTATCCCTGTATATTGGAATGTTAATATAAGTGCTTTAATAAACCACACTGGCTTTAATATTTTGGGAATATCATCATCTTCATCATCTAATAATGAATTTATTTTATTTATCTCATCTGCTGTAAAAATTTTTCTTTTTCCTTTTCCTGCTCTAACAAATAATTTAGCAAACGGATTACATTTTATTATGATTAAATTTTGTTCAATTGCAAATGTGAATAATGCCTTAAGGTGTCGAACATAACTGTTCCATGTGACAGGTTTAACTTCGACATTAAGTATTTGAGAGCGCCACTCTAAGATTAGCTCACTCGTCAGTTCTGCTGGCCTGATATCGGGATAAAAAAACAACAAACGCCTCACCGCCTTGTTGTAACTTTCAACTGTTGCAGGTCTTAAATGTTTAAAGAAAAAAATTTTGTTAATAAATCATCAAAAGAATATCATGATTTAACTTCATAAATCACCTTTTATTAAAATATGATAGTATTACTCTTATGCACATCACACTTGATGCGAAAGCAGATAATACATCAAATAGCCCCTATCGCCAACATCCATAGAAAATACTCATCTTTCTTTTACCTCGAAGGTCTATTTTTCTATCTCATTTTGAAAAAGAGTTTCTTCTTGTTAAAAATCCCCTCTCTCTATAAAGTCATTTTAGATAATTTTTAGAGAGTGATATCAAAATGGATGATAATGTTAAAGCCATTGGGCAGCGCATACGAGAAGAGAGGCTTCGGTTGGGATTAACGCAGAAGGAAACAGCCCAACATTGCATGACGAGTAAATTAAGTCAGATGAATTACGAGAGTGGGAAACATACGCCAAATGCACTGTATCTCCAAAAAGCCAATCACCTTGGTATGGATATCTTTTATATCATTACAGGCTCAAGATTATGTGAGATGCATCTTACAGACGACAAAGAAAAGGCGCTGTTTGATAAGCTCAAAACAGCTCCTAAACTGATCCAGGATTTTATAAAAAACGCGTTATAGCTACCCCAACGCTAAATTATCTAAGAAAAATAAAAATTATACTTCTGTGAACTCAATTCCAGTTATATTATTTTCCATCAGCAATTTTTTAAGGCGTTCACTAATAATAATTGCAATTGAAAACTTACCCAATCGGAATAGTTCTTTATTAATTCTTGAATAATCCAATTTAAGTTTATAAAATCCATCATATTCACCTGCTAAATCTGGCCTAACAGGATCATCCTCTTCAAATTTAGTAAATTCAGACCTTTCTTCATCCACACAATCTATTTCATTATGAATAACCATAGCAAAATATTTCTTGACTGTTTTTTATTCTCAATTTTAACAGGAATAAAAGATAATCCATCAAGATTTCCTACCATATCCTTAAGAGTATCACTTACAATTGGAATTCCAAATACTTCTGTAACAGTATAATCCATCTCTCTACCATCTCGGTATAATTCAAGTTTAAGAGCATCATTTTCAATATCTATTGTTTTATTTAATAACTGCCAATTATCAATTGTATTTATTTCTCCCAAATACCAACGCTTGGGATACTCAATATCATCTAATAGCCTATAGTATTTCACTAGATTACTCCTTTGTTAACCATTTATTGACTTGCGTTCCAGGCGTCTGTGCTTCCTTACCTATTCGTTCTAATGTAGACTCTACTGCTCGTCTATATTCAGGCGTGTTAGGGGAAAGACCTCTAGTTCTTCTTGATAACTGATCATACACATATTGATGATATTCTTTAGGATGTGGTCCTTGGTGACCCGCCACCTTAACCTTGTTAGCTGCATCTCTAAAACTTAAACCTGCTCCATTAAAAATTTTCTCAAATCTAGGCGTCCAAGGCCCTCCGTTTACTGTTGAGATACAGTTTTTATCCGTACAAATGTGGTGAATCGGGGCGTCTTGCTGATTTAAACTATTTTTAATCCAGATGGTCGAGGAACACTAATTTGTAATCCATCATTATCAATCATGACAAATTGATTAACATAAGAATTATCGTCTGTAACTCGTTGGAAAATTACGTTACCTGTCGTTTTATCAACCCTTCCTGTATTAACTATCTTACCTCCATTAGGGCCTATAAACATACCATCACCTAAGTAAGTATACTTATTATTAAGCATATTTCCTGAAGGCCCAATAATATTTCCCCCACGATCTAAGGTCTCTTTAGTTGATGTGCTGGCTAACTTACCTAGTGAATGAAGCTCTTTCGTGGCCATATTGGCACCTTTAATGGCAACTTTTGAGCCTACAATTGCAACATTAGATAATCCAGAAGCAGAGCCAAGAACACCTAATTCAGTAGATAAATAAACCTGCATCCGCTTCACATCGGCCTCTCTTATTAGGCCTTGAGATTCTAGTCGATCAGCTTCAGCTAACTCAGCTTTTATATTATCTGATATAACCCCTACAGGAGATTGAACAAAAGCTTTTATAGCTTGACCCATTTCATGTAATTGAGATTGCGAAGCTTCGTCTCCAGTTATAGCTTTAGCGGTTATTTTAACTAGCTCTGTAGAATTAGTTATATTTTCAGATGCTATCTTAGATAATGCTTCTCTCGCTACGTCTTCTGCATATTGGCGTTTAGCTTCGCTATATTTCATCGCCACATCAAGATATTCTGAGCGGATAGAATTATTTTGTAATTCATCTTTTGGATTTCCATAACTATGGAAAGCGTTACTCAAACTAATAAGTTCATTGGCACAAGTTGAGGTCATACCTAAATGACAAGCAGTTTGTAAATTGTTATCACGCTCAATATCACGTTTATGTAATTCAGATAGCTCATCTTTCTCTTCTTTAGTTAAACCTTCCTTCTGCTGTTTAGCTAATAGTTCAGATTGTCTAGTAGCCTCTTGCTTAAATAAATAGTTATTCTCAACCGCACTTTTACCACTCTGCGCTGCCGTGATTCCACTGCCGGTGTTATCTCCTGCCAGCACACCACTGAGTCCACTGGCCAATTGGCTCAAGGCGGATACGGTCTCTTTCTGTGCCTCGCTGAGTTTGTCTGGTGTGGTGTTATAGAGCTGTTCAGTAATCAGTTTGGCCGCCACTTCACCTGTAGCCGCACCAGCAGCCCCGGCTAACGCATTATTGCCCGTAGCAAGGGCTTCAGCCGCCCCCAGCACCGCATGGGCAAGGAGGTTGGCGGACTGATTAACTTTTCCATTTTCATCCGTGGTTGCCTGTTTGATGGACTTGTAAACTAGCTCAATAATTGTTCATCAACAATATCGAAGTCATTTTGAGAAACTACTAATCCATTTAATTCATAAATTAACTCCATACTACTCCATCCTTCATATGGATTTATTCTATAAATATACCTAAAAGAATCAAATTCAAAAGAATCATTCGATAAAACAGATTCAAAAATTCTGTTTATGATTACAATTTCTTCATTCCCTATTTTGAATATTAATTTGAATATTGCTTAGCGGTGAACCTATTCCTCCAACACCACATGTCCGATGTAGCTGAGGTTGCGGTGGCGTTGGGCGTAGTCGATACCGTAGCCGACGACGAATTCGTCTGGGATGGAAAAGCCGACCCAGTCGACAGGCACTTCAACTTCGCGGCGCGACGGTTTGTCGAGCAGGGTGCAGATGGTCAGGGAGGCGGGTTCGCGCAACAGGAGCATTTGGCGGACTTTGTCGAGGGTGTAGCCGGTGTCGATGATGTCTTCGGCAATCAACACATGCTTGCCTTTGATGTCGCCGTCGAGATCTTTGGTGATTTTGACATCGTGGTTAGAATAAAGCCCCGTGCCGTAGCTGGTGGTGGTCATGAATTCGATTTCGGTGGCGATGTCAATTTGGCGCACGAGGTCGGCCATGAACATGAACGAACCGCGCAGCAGCCCCACCACGGTGATGCATTCCACCTGTTGCTGTTGATAAAAGCGGGTGATTTCTTGCCCGAGGGTGTGAATGCGCTCGATGACGTCGGCTTGCGGGATGAGGGTTTCAACGTGATGTTTTTTCATGCTTGTGCCTTTCATAAACTAAGAGGTTTTATGATACATCAAAGTGCGGTTTTCGCCAAAAAGAAAGGCTGAAGAATCTTCAGCCTTAAAACTTAACGAATTTACTTTTACTCTACATCTGCTGGACTGCTATCACAATCGCTGCGGACATCGCTACACCCAATCGCCGTGTAACTGTGTGCCATGATAGCAGGTTTATCCTTGTTGTCAATAAGAATTATTATCAATTGCATTAATTTCCTGAAATTTTCATCTCATCGAGCAAAATTGAGCCTGATTGAATGTTGGATCGCAGCTCGATGTCGTCACTCATCGCCACCATGTTAGCCAGCATGTCGCTAAGGTTGCCCGCAATGGTGATTTCACTCACTGGGTAGGCAATCTCGCCGTTTTCAACCCAAAAGCCTGCCGCGCCGCGGGAGTAGTCGCCTGTGACTAAATTCACACCTTGGCCCATTAGCTCGGTGACCAACAAGCCGGTGCTCATTTGGGCTAAAAGTGCGGTCAAGCCGCCTTGCACGTTGGGGCTCACGCGCCAGTTGTGAATGCCGCCAGCGTGGCCTGTGCTTTGCAGCCCCAATTTTTTGGCGCTATAGGTGGTGAGTAAATAGGTTTGCAGCACGCCGCGCTCTATAATCACGCGCGCTTGGGTTTTCACGCCTTCGCTATCAAAAGGGGTTGAGGCCAAGCCTGCGCGCACGTGGGGTTGCTCGGTGATGGTGAGCCAGTCAGGCACGATTTGTTGGCCGAGCTTGTCAAGCAAAAAGCTCGTTTTGCGATAAATGCTGCTGCCGCTCGCGCCGCCCACAATGGTGCCCAAAAGCCCCGTTGCCACATCGTTTAAAAACACCACGGGCGCGGTGCAGGTGGCCAATTTTTGCGGATTAAGGCGTTTGAGCACCTTTTGTGCGCATTGCTGCCCCACCCACTCGGCGCTGGCGAGTTGGCTGAAATCCCGCGCGATGGTGTATTCATAATCCCGCTCCATCGCCCCGCCGTCTTGGCCAATCACGCTGCACGAGAGGGAATAGCGCGAGGAGAGATAACTGGCTAACATGCCGTGGGTGTTGCCATAAACGCGGATGCCGCTGTGGGCGTTGACACTGGCGCCTTCACTGTTAACAATGTGCGCATCGGCATCTAGCGCGGCGCGCTCAGTTTCCAGCGCTAAGGCGATGGCTGCGTCCACATCGAGCTCGTGCGGGTGATAGAGATCCAAATCAGGTGGATCAAAGGCAATCAATTCACGCTCGGCAAGGCCATTGCAGTCATCTTCAGAGGTGTATTTAGCAATGCTTAACGCCGCCTCAACCGCACTTTTAACCGCACTTGGGCTGAGATCCGACGTTGAGGCGTTGCCCTTGCGCGCGCCGAGATAAACCGAGATGCCCAGCGCGCCGTCGTTGTTAAATTCAATATTTTCCAACTCTTTCAAGCGGGAAGAAACCGAAAGCCCGGCGGTTTTAGTCGCGCCCACCTGCGCGCTGGCGCCGGTTTTTTGGGCATAATCCAGCGCCATTTCGGCAGCGGCTAATAGATCGTGACGTTGTTGTTGCAGAAGTTGTGTTGAATCGCTCATGGTGCACTCTTTTGGAAAATTTGCCCCATTCTACCGCACTTTTGCGCCGCTGTTTAACGTAATTACAGAATTTATGCTATGATGAGCGCAATTTTTTGATAACCACAGAGAGTTTATGCAACACAATACGCCTGACTTTGTAGATGAAACAGACCAAGACGACGAAATCATTTGGGTGAGTAAAAGTGAAATCAAGCGCGACGCCGAAGAGCTGAAAAAATTTGGTGCCAAATTGGTCGCGCTCACGCCTGCCCAGCTGGAAAAGTTGCCGCTGGAAGAAAAACTGCGTGACGCCATCGAGCTCGCTCAGCGCTCCCAACGCGGGGCGTTGCGCCGCCAGCTGCAGTATATCGGCAAGCTTCTGCGCGCCATGGATGTGGAGCCCATCAAAGAGGGGTTAGAAAAGCTTGAAAACCGCCACAACCAGCAGCAAGTGCACTTCCACCGCCTAGAAAAATGGCGCGATGCGCTGCTTGAAGACGACAATAACGACGTGTTTTCACAACTGATTGCCGACTACCCAGCGCTGGACATTCAGCATTTGCGCAATTTGATTCGTGGTGCGAAAAAAGAGCGTGAGGCCAACAAGCCGCCGAAGTTTTATCGTGAAATTTTTCAATATCTCAAAGAGTTGAGCGACGATGAGTAAGCCTTTTCCTCCTGCGCGGGTGATTTTCCCGCCGCAGGCGCGCAAGCTCAAAACGCTGCGCTCACACCTGCGTTACTACTTTTATCGCGCCAAAGCCGCCGGACAATGCGCGCCGTGGATGGACTATTTAGCCCAGCACCGAGCAACCAATGCGATTTTTGACGCGCAGCCTTATCGCCACTATGCCTTGCTCTATTGCTACGGCGACAAGCGCTTCGGCCCCGCCGAGCGACGTGAGGCGATGGAATACACTTTTGATTTTGTCCGCCACCACCTTGGCGAGCGCTACCCTGCGCTGGTTGAACAGACCACGATGCCACTGGCTCGCTTGACGGATGACATTAGCGCGCATTTTAACGTTAACCAAATTGACCCGCTGGAAGGCTTTTTTTCACTCAACTTGCGTGACGACAGCCACGAGCGGCTTTATGATCTCGCCTTTATTGTGCTCAAAGGCAACAGGCTGGTGATCACCTCGCTGCAAGGCCCGAAAGGTGAGCACGCGCAAGGGCTGGTGCGCAGCCTGACCAAGCAACTGCATGGCGTGCGACCGCACTTTATGTTAGTCAATTTGATGAAAATGCTCTCCGCCCACTGGGGCTGCACGCTCTATGGCGTGGCGCACAAAAATCAAGCAAAATACCGCTTTAACGATCACTCGCGCTTGCTGTTTAACTATGATGAATTTTGGGCTGAAAATGACGGCGAGTTTGATGCACAATCGGGCTTTTGGCGTTTGCCGATGCCAATTGAGCAAAAGCCGCTTGAAGAAATCGCCAGCAAAAAGCGCAGCATGTATCGCAAACGCTATGCCATGCTTGACGACGCACAACGCGCGATTGCAGAATTTTAAACCACAAAGTGCGGTCAAGCCTTACAGCTTGCGCCGCCCTAAAAACGCGTGGCTGAGCGTGGTGCCGTCGGTGTTTTCCAACTCGCCTCCGACTGGGATGCCGTGGGCGATGCGGGTGACAGGGATGGCGTATTGCTGGCAAAGTTGTGCGATGAAATGCGCGGTGGCGTCGCCCTCCACGGTGGGGTTGGTCGCCAAAATCACTTCACTGAATGACTCGGCAGCGAGGCGTTGCTCGAGCAAATCTAGCCCAATTTCTTTCGGGCCGATGCCATCGAGTGGCGAGAGGTGGCCCATCAGCACAAAATAGCGGCCTGAATACTGCCCTGTCAGCTCGATGGCTTGAATGTCGGAGGGCATTTCCACCACACAAAGCTGCTGGCTTTTTTGCCGGCGTGGGTTGCGACACAGCGCGCATACGTCTTCTTCTGTGAAGGTGCGGCAGTGGCTGCAATGGCCGATTTGGCTCATGGCGCGCTCGAGCATTTGCGAGAGGTTCATGCCGCCGCTGCGGTTGCGCTGCAGCAGGTGATAAGCCATGCGTTGAGCCGATTTTGGCCCCACGCCCGGCAGGCAGCGCAGGGCGTCAATGAGTTGGTCTAATAATGGGCTGATTTGCATGCATAATCCAAAACCGCACTTTTATCTAAAGTGCGGTAGCAATTAGAATGGCATTTTAAAGCCAGGTGGCAATTGCATGCCGTTGGTGACAGAGGCCATTTTTCTTTTTGCAGCTCTTCGGCGCGACGCACAGCGTCGTTGTAGGCAGCGGCAATCAAATCTTCGAGCATCTCTTTGTCGTCTTCCATCAAAGATGGGTCAATTTCAACGCGGCGGCAGTTGTGCGCACCGTTGATGGTGATTTTCACCAAGCCCGCACCCGATTCACCAGTCACTTCAAGCTGGGCGACTTCTTCTTGCATTTTTTGCATGCGCTCTTGCATTTGCTGCGCTTGCTTCATTAAATTTCCAAGTCCACCTTTTCCAAACATTGTTTTCTCTCTCTTTGTGTTAAAAGCTGCATTTTAGCCTAAAAGCCCCGCGCTGGCAAAGCCTAACCCACTGGCCGAATGCTGTCACTTTCCAGCGTGGCGTCAAAGGCCTCTTTGAGCAGCGCAAGCTTGTCGTCTTGCTCAAGCGCCTCTTTTGCAGCTTGGCTAAGTTCTTGATAAATCTCACGGCGCAGTTCAATCGGCGTGCGCGTGCTCTCGTCATCGTTGATCTCCACGCGCAATTGCAAGTGCGGTTGGGCAAAATGGTGTTGTAATTTGCTTTGCAACGCCTCAAGGTAATTATCCCGCTGCAGGTGGCTAAATTGCCCGCGCAGGCCAAGCACAATTTCATCCTCACCATGGCTTAGCAACACGGCATTGAGCGCCAGCTGCTTGCTTAGGCCAGTCATGCCCAAAGCCTCAACATCCGCCGCCCATTGATCGCGCTCGGCACTGAGTTTGAGCACTTTTGCCACCACATCAGGGGTGTAATCTTGCAAAATCGCTTGTTTGATATCCGACGGGCGCAGGCGGTTGTCATCACCGCTTTCAAGCTCAGGGTTGAGCCACTGCCAGTGGTAATCTTCGCCAATTTCCTCCTCATCGCGCTCATCTTCCCCCTCCGCGGCGCCTTCCGCGCTCGCGACAGGCTCAGCTGGCGCCGCCGGCGTGCTTTGGGCAAGGTGGTTGAGCCGCTCAAGCAAATCAAGCTTACCGCACTTTTGCGCGGGCTTGGCGGCCTCTGCTGGAGGTGACGCTTCTTGCTCGGGCTCAGCGGCTAGGGCTGGCTTTTTTTTTTCGCGCGGTTGAGCTTTTTCAACGCCGCCGCTGCGCGCAAGGCAGGCGAAAGTGTTTCGGTTTTGGCTTCATCAGCACTGTTTTCAGCCGCGGTGGGGCTGGATGGATTTTCCACTGTTGGGTTTATATCAGAGCTTGGCGAGGGCGCTTTGGCTTGGCTGACCGCACTTTGGTTTTTCAGCTGCTCACGCACGGCATCAATTTTGCGCGCGGTGTCTTGCACGGCAGTGGGGTTGGCGCTGGGTTCGGCGTGCCAATGGCTTGGGTGAAACGCCAGCGCGCGCAACAATGTCATTTCCACACCACTGCGCGGCTCGGGGGCGTAAGGCAACTCTTTGCGGCCGGTGAGGATTAATTGGTAATAAAACTGCACATCTTCAGGCGGCAAATGTTGTGCTAAAAAGCCAATGCGGTCATCGGCGTGGTCGGATTTCAGCAACTGGCGCATCGCGATCAAATGCAGCTGGCTGGCCAGCTGTTGCAACAACTGATCCCACCCAATGCCTTTGTGCGCCACGGCGTTGATCGCCTGCATCAAGGCGTTGCCATCGGCCAGTTGCAGCGCTTGAATAATATCCAGCGCTTGGTCATCGTCGAGCGTGCCGAGCATTTGCTGCACGGTGGCTAACCGCACTTCACCATTACCCATGGCGATGGCTTGATCGGTCAAGCTCAAGGCATCACGAATGCTGCCCTTGGCGGCTTTGGCCAATTGCTCGAGCGCGGTGAGGTCAAAGGCGAGCTTTTCTTGGTTTAAAATCGCGCCCAGGTGCTCGCTGATTTGCTCCGCGTCCAGCGCTTTTAAGTGAAACTGAATGCAGCGCGATAAAATCGTGACGGGCAATTTTTGCGGATCGGTCGTCGCCAGCAGGAATTTGACATATTCTGGCGGCTCTTCGAGGGTTTTAAGCAACGCGTTGAAGCTGTGGCGCGAGAGCATATGCACTTCGTCGATCAAGTAGATTTTAAAGCGCCCTTGCACTGGTTTATACTGCACGTTGTCGAGCAGATCGCGGGTATCTTCCACCTTAGTGCGCGAGGCGGCGTCAATTTCTAACAAATCGATAAAGCGCCCCTCTTCAATCGCCTTGCAGTTAGCGCATTTGCCACACGGCGTGGCGGTGATGCCCGTTTCGCAGTTCAGTCCTTTGGCAAACAGCCGCGCAATCGAGGTTTTGCCCACTCCGCGCGTGCCTGAGAACAGGTAGGCATGGTGCAGCCGGCCGGTGTTGAGGCCATTTTGCAAGGCGCTGAGCACATGCTGCTGGCCCACCACTTGCGCAAAGGTTTGCGGCCGCCACTTTCTTGCCAATACCTGATAGCTCATGTTATTCCTTAATACTGATCTTCACTAAATTCCACCACGTCAAAACACGCGATGTTTTCTTTCGCTAACCGCTCTTTGCCACCGAGATCGATCAAGCGGATAATAAAGCCCGCGTGCTCGGCTTTGCCGCCTAAGCGGCGGATTAATTTGGCTGTGGCCTCAACGGTGCCGCCGGTGGCGAGCAAGTCGTCGATGATCAACACATTGTCACCGCGGGTAATGGCATCAATGTGAATTTCTAACGTGTCTTGGCCGTATTCCAATTCGTAGCTTTGGGCGAGCGTTTCGCGCGGCAATTTGCCAGGCTTGCGCACCAGCACAAATGGCACACCAAGCGCCAGTGCCACCGGCGCGCCAAAGATAAAGCCACGGGATTCGGTGCCCACCACTTTGGTGATGCCTTGATTGGCATAATGGTTCACCAAGGTGTCGATAGCCGCTTGAAACGCCTGCGGATTTTCAAGCAAACTGGTGATATCTCTGAAAATAATGCCTTTTTTTGGATAATCAGGAATTGCCTTAATCGCCGAGCGGATCAATTCACGGTTTGCAGTCATTATTAAACCCTTAAAAAGTCGAAATCAAATTAAAAACCTAGCATAGCAAAACGCCCATTTTGTGCAAGTTATTGTGCGGGCATTTTGTAGATATCTTCGCCATCTTTGCGCGTTTTCAGCAGCCGCAAAATCCACACATATTGCTCGGGGGATTCACTGACGTACTCTTCAATCACCGCGTTCATATTGCGCGCCATTTGAGTGTCGTCATCACTGAGTGGCATTGGCGGTTTGATTTTCAAAATGTATTTGCCCTCTTGCGCGCTATAACAAGCAAACATCGGGATCACCACCGCGCGGGCGATTTTCGCCATTTTATTCAGCCCAGGCAAGGTGGCTTTGTAGGTGGCGAAAAAATCAGCATAGACACTGAGCGCTTCGCCGTAGTCTTCATCAGGCAAGTAGTAGCCCATTTCGCCGGCGCGCACGCGGTTTAAAAACGGCTTGATGCCATTTTGCCGCGCTTGCATTTTGCCACCAAAGCGCTCGCGAGTTTTATTCCATAAATAGTCCACCAGCGGGTTGCGGTGCGGGTTGTACATCGCCGTCATCGGCATGCCTTGGGTGTGTAAAATAATGCCCGAGGCGTCAATCGACCAAGTATGCGGCACCAGCAAAATGATGTTTTTGCCCGCTTTGCGCGCCTCAAGAATATGCTCAAGCCCCTCAAATCGCGTGCGGGCTTTGAGGTGCTCACGCGAGCGAAGGGCTATTTCGCCGATGCCGAGCATCACTTGGCTGACGGTGATAAACATCTGCTCGATGACCGCACTTTTTTTCTCATCGCTCCACTGCGGGAAGCAGTAATCTAGATTAACCTTGGCGCGGTGATATTGCTTTTTCGCCTTGCGCGCGACCACACGCGCGAGCTTTTCTGCCAGCTTGTCCCGCCATTGATAAGGCAAAAACGCCAGCAGCGCGATGATGCCCATGCCAAGCCACACGCCCCAATATTTCGGATGCAAAAAGTGCCACGACCACGCAGGGTCATAGCCCACGCGTGAGGTTAGGCGAATGTTGTCATCACTCATCAAAACCACCCATTATCCATTGCCAGTTTCACGGTCATAATCAACGACATCAGCACCACCATCGGACGGATCAGTTTTTGCCCTTTGGTCAGCACCATTTTCGCGCCCATGCGCGCGCCCAAAAATTGGCCAAGCATCATTAAAAAGCCAATGCCCCACACCACATGGCCACCGAGGATAAAAAACAGCAACGAGGCCGCATTGGAGGTGAAGTTAAGCACTTTGGCGTGCGCCGTGGCTTTAGCGAGGTTGTAGCCGAGCAGCGCCACGAACGCGAGGCTGAAAAAGGAGCCTGTGCCAGGGCCAAAGAAGCCGTCGTAAAAGCCCACGCCAAAGCCCGCGGTGAGCGCAAACACGCTCAAACTCACGCGGTGTTGTTTGTCCATCGCACCAAGCTTGGGCGACAGTAAAAATAAAGCCCGATGGCTAAAATCAAAAACGGCAGGATTTTTTTCAAAAAGCCCGCGTCGATTTGTTGCACCAACACCGTGCCAAGTGCGGCGCCAATAAAGGTGCAGACAATCAAAAACCACACCGTGCGCACATCCACCGCTTTTTGGCGGATAAAATACCAGCTGGCAGAAAACGAGCCGCCGCAGGCTTGCAGCTTGTTGGTGCCCAGCGCCATGGCAGGCGACATGCCGGTGGCCAACAGCGCGGGGATGGTGATGAGCCCACCGCCGCCAGCGATGGCGTCAATAAAGCCTGAAATGCACGCCAGCACAAACAGCAACGCAATCACATCAAAGCCAAGATCCATGAAACTCTCCTAAAAGCAAAGTGCGGTTAATCTTGCAGCCATTTGTGTTTATCCGGCGCGTCAAGCACTTGCTGGCACAGCGCAGGCAGGGCAGGTGGCGCTTTTTTCGGCTTGCTCACACTCGGTTTTGGCGGCTCAAACCATGAATAGAGCTCCGCCCCACAGCCTTCACCGGCTGGGATTGGCGCTTGCTCTTGGCAATATTTGGCATCCCCTGGGCAGTGCAAGCGCACATGAAAATGTGCATCATGGCCAAACCACGGGCGGATTTTGCGCAGCCAGCTGCGATCGCCACGCACACTTTGGCACAGTTTGACCTTAATGGCTGGGTTGACGAAAATACGCGCCACCCGCGGGTCTTGGCTGGCGAGCTTCAACATGGTGGTTTGCCCGTTCGTCCACACCCGTTCGTCCACCACCTTGCGCGCGCGGTCAACCATCAAAGTGGCCACTGGCGTTCTCGCCTCTTTGTCGCTCAACGGGCCAAAGCGCAACCAAATGTCGGCATCAAGCCCGATTTGGTGGCTGGCGTGGCCAGTTAAAAAGCGCCCACCGCCTGGCATCGCAATGTCACCCACCAGCATGGTTGGCAAGCCTGCTTGTTTGACGCGTTTGCCGAGATCTTGCAAATAGCGGATCATCATCGGGTGGCCGTAGTAGCGATTTTTTTGCATGCGGATAACTTGATAGCCCTCACCGCGCCACGCCAGCGGCTGCGCGCCGATAATGCAACCATTGCTGTAGCCCCCCACCGGCAATGCCTCGCCTGGAATAGGCCGCTTGATTTTTTGCCACTCGGTTTCCGCCACCGCACTTTGCATAGTCAAAAGTGCGGTCAGCGCCAGGGTGGCTAGTGCTGTTGTCCATTTCATATTAGCCTTCCTTCACGCCGCATTGCGCGCGCTGGCGCAGGAGGTGGTCGAGCAGCACAATCGCCATCATCGCCTCGGCAATCGGCACCGCGCGGATGCCAACACACGGGTCGTGGCGGCCACGGGTGACGACTTCAACAGCTTGGTTGTTGACATCAACACTGCGCCCTGGCACCGTGATACTTGAGGTCGGTTTGAGTGCGATGTGTGCCACAATCGGCTGGCCGGTGCTGATGCCGCCTAAAATGCCGCCAGCGTGGTTGGAGCAAAAGCCTTCAGGCGTCATTTCATCACGGTGCTCGCTGCCTTTTTGGGTCACCACCGCAAAGCCGTCGCCAATTTCCACACCTTTCACGGCGTTGATGCTCATCAGCGCATGGGCAAGGTCGGCGTCCAAGCGGTCAAACACCGGCTCGCCTAAGCCCACAGGCACGTTTTGCGCCACCACGGTGAGCTTGGCACCAATGGAGTTGCCCTCTTTTTTCAGCTCGCGGATCAGCTCATCAAAGTGCTCGACCGCACTTTGGTCTGGGCAGAAAAACGGATTGCTGTTGACAAACGCCCAATCGATTTGATCAAGACGCTGCTCGGCGATTTTCACCTCGCCAATTTGGGTTAAAAAGGCATTGATCTGCACGCCGAAGTGCACTTTGAGGTATTTTTTGGCAATGGCGCCGGCGGCCACACGCATCGCCGTTTCCCGCGCGGACGAGCGGCCACCGCCGCGATAGTCACGCAGGCCGTATTTTTGCTGGTAGGTGTAATCGGCATGCCCTGGGCGGAATTTGTCTTTAATTTCGCCGTAATCTTTCGAGCGTTGATCGCCGTTTTTGATCACAAGGCCAATGCTGGTGCCGGTGGTTTTGCCCTCAAATACGCCTGAGAGAATTTGCACTTCGTCGTCTTCCCGCCGCGGTGTGGTGTAGCGCGAGGTGCCTGGCTTGCGGCGGTCTAAATCGCCTTGCATGTCGGCCTCGCTGAGCTCAAGCCCAGGGGGCACGCCATCAACAATGCAGCCCAATGCCACGCCGTGGGATTCCCCAAAGGTGGTTACGCGAAAAAGTTGCCCAATGCTATTTCCTGCCATGTGTTATCCTTGTTTAGTGTTCATCATCGCCGTCAAAATCGATATCGAGATCATGATCGCGATGGTGTTCTTCAAATTCTTTCACCCGCGGTTGACTGCGCTTATGTTTCGGTTAGTTGACCGCACTTTGCATTGCCACCGCCGGTGTGTTTTTTAGCCGCCGCTTCGTTGGCCATCGCTTGCTGGTCAAGCTTGAGTTGTTGGCCGTCAGCGAGGTTTTTGATATACACATCCAATTGATTGAATGCAATTTCAATATGATTTTCTTTAAACAACTCATCAATGCGACGGTTTAAAAAGTCGATGGTTGGGTTACGGTATTCTGTTTGGCTGACATAAACGCGCAGCTCGTGGTCAAGGGTGCTCGCCCCAAAGGTGAGGAAGTACACCGACGGACCAGGCTCTTTCAGCGCGTGCGGCGCCTCATCAGCGGCTTGCAGCAACAAGTCACGGGTGCGCTCTAAATCCGAGCCATAGGCCACCCCCACCTCCAACACAATGCGGGTGACAGTGTTTGACAACGACCAGTTGGTCAACCGCTCGGTCACAAAGGTTTTGTTTGGCACAATCACCTCTTTGCCGTCAAAATCCACAATGGTGGTGGCGCGAATGCGGATTTTAGACACCGTGCCGCTGAATGAGTCAATGGTGATGATATCGCCAATGCGCACAGGGCGCTCAAACAAAATGATGATGCCCGAAACAAAGTTGGCGAAAATTTCTTGCAAACCAAAACCCAGCCCCACCGACAGTGCAGCAAAGAGCCATTGCAATTTGCTCCACGACATCCCCAAGCTTGAAAACGCGCTGCCAGCACCGACGGCGATGATCAAATAGCTCAAAATGGTGGTGATGGCATACGGCGCGCCTTGAGAGAGCCGAATGCGCGAGAAGACTAAGATCTCCAGCACCCCGCTTAAGTTGCGCACCACCAAGTAGGTGCCCCACAAAATCAAAAACGAGCTGAGCAAATTCAGCAACGTGACGGATTCTAGCTCCGTTTTGCCGTTTTCACCCGTGCTGGTTTGCTGCCACAAATTGATGCCGTCGAGGTAATAGGCTACGCTGAGCAAATCCGACCACACCCAATAGAGCAAGCCAACGAGCAAAATCCACATTACAATGTCGCTGACTTGGCTGATTTGTTGGTTGACGGTGGCAATGGCGATTTGCTCTTCTTGCGCGTCGACCATAAACTCCTCGCCGCGCACCTCTTGCGCTTGCTGCTCACGCTCGCGCTCGCGTTTTTCTTTCAAGCGGCGATAGGCCAATTTGCGTGCCGACACACGAATGGCGCGGTGGATAATCTCACGCAGATAAAACCACAAAATCGTCACCACATAGGTGTAGGTGATGTATTTAATCAGAATAAGTGCGGTGTAATAATAGCCGAGCGCAATCAGCACAATCAGCGTGATAGGAATCAGCACCAACAGCACACTGAAAATGCGCAGCACGGTGGTGTAGTTGATCTCCTCACCGCTGTTTTGGTGGTCCGTTTGCATATGCTTAACGGCATTGCTAAACGCAGGACGAATTTGGAACAAAAAGATCAGCAGCGCCACCACAATCATCGCCTCGCCGAGGTAATCGTTGGTCACACCCGTGTCTTCAAGGCCGGTGAAAATCGAGGCATTGAGCAACACCACCAAAATCGGAATCGAGCGCTTGAGTGTGCTGCGGAACAGTTCGTTGGTGGTTTGGGAAAAATTAAAGTGGCGATAGCTGATGCCGTTCGGGCGCAGCAGCGCCAGCATAAAGGCGAAAAAGAGCCAAAATGCCGCCATGCGAAAGGCCCACGGCAGATAATCCAGCGGCGTTTTGAACATAAAGAACAAAATCACTGTGAGGCTGGCTAAAAACAGCAAAGTGCTTGGCAGCGCCAGCAACACGGTGTAAATCAACACCATAATGGTGCGCCACAGGCTGTCGCCGTTGAGCGTATTAACTTGTGAGTTGTGGAAGGTGATGCGCTTTTTGATCCACTCTTTGCGCCAGTTGATCAAAAACATCGGCACCAACAGCACCACCAGCAGCAATGCCACCGATGTGATGTGCTCCCGCCAGTGGCTGAAGCCCATCAGGGAGACAATTTGTTTGACCTGCGCGCTGGCCATTTTCGGCAAGTTTTTAAACCAGGTCCAATCCACTGGGATGTTACTGCGCACCCAAAAGCTCTGCTGCTCAAGCTTGCTTTGCAGCTCGTTACTGATACTCACCACTTGCTGCTGGTTAAGCTCGATATTGATCGCGTGATTAAGCTGCTCGTTGAGCTGGGTGATGATGTCGGTCAGCAGTTTACGCCGGTCTTGCAAAATGGTGGTCAGCTGCTTTTTCTCCAGCGCGCTAAACTGCGTGTTGCGCTCCGCCTCGAGCGTTTCAATGTAAGTGGCGGGGTTGAACACTTCGTCGCGCTTTTCATTAACATCAAACAGCATCACGCGCAGCTGGGTGATGCGGTTGGGCAAATCGCTGATTAAGCTGTCACTCGGCAGCGAATGGCGCTGCTTGTTGATCACCCGTGAGAGCAGCAAGGTGCCTTGCAAGGCGCTGATCTGCTCTTCGAGGTTACGCTGGGTTTGAATTAAATTATCCAACGTGTTGCGAATGCGCAAGCCGTCTTGCACCAGCTGGTTGTTGGTGTTGGTCTGCTCAAGCAAATCTTGGCTGAGCTTGGAATTGAGCGCCAGCTCAGATTTGATCAATGGATTGGCTAAATTGCTGCCACTGCTTTGCTCAAGCTGCGCCACCTGCTGTTGCGACAAGGCCAAACGCATCTCGCTGATTTTTTGCACTAAGCGTGCTTGAATAGCTTGAATATACTGCTGCTCGGCGGTTTTTTCGGCAATTTGGGATTCATACAACGAGGTCAAACGCGAGCCACCGTTGAGGCTGAGCTGATTATATTGGTTGCGCAGCTCAATAAGCTCCAGCTCGGCGTTGTATTTGGCACGCAGTGACGGGCTGACCTGCGCGCTGAACATCAATTTATTGAGCTGAGTGCTGCGCTCTAGGTTTTCACTCAGCGCACTTTGAATCCGCTCCGGCGCGCTGCGTTGCGCCACCAACTGGGTGTTGAGGTTGGTCAACTGGGTTTGAATTTGCTGCAATTTGGCCTCATTGGCGGCTTGCATCGCGGTGAGCTCTTCTAGGCTTTTGCCCACCCACTGCTGCGCCACTTCATCGGCTTTGGGTTGATCGTTGATTTGGTTGAGGCTGTTTTGGCTTTTTTGAATCAGGCTGTCAGCTTGGTTGACCGTCTCGCGCAGCTCATTGATCGCACTTTGCTGCTGCTCCACTTGATTCAAGAGCGAGAGCGTGTCGCGCAAGTTATTGAGTAAAAGCTCGGTGTCTGGCTCTTTTTTGTCACTTTTTTCCACCGCTTCAATTTGCGCCTGCACGTCGGCCTTTTTCGGCAGGGCGTCTTGCGCCCACACCTGCACGCCGAGCAGTAACAGCATCATCAGTGAACATAACCGTAAGCCAAACTTAAACATAATATTCCTTCTTCTTCGACATCCTCTGCGCGCGCTGCTGCAGCGCCACGCGCGAGATTTTAATGGCGCCATCACCTGCTGATTCCAGCGGATAATAGGCAATCGGCTGCTTAAAGCGCTCAAGTGCGGTTGCCATGCGCGCAGCTAACACCATACTTTGTGTTAAAAACTCACCAGGCTCAGCAAAGGCGACAAACGCCACCACTTTGTGGCCAAATTCCGCCTCGACTTGCCCCACCACATAGGCTTGGCTGACCAACCCTGTGCGATAAAGCACCTCTTCAATTTCTTCCGGCTGGACGTTTTCGCCACCGCAGATGAACATATTATCCATTCGCCCTGCAATGTTCAATCGCCCGCCGTCAAAAGTGCCGCAATCGCGCGTGGCAAACCAGCCTTGCGCATTAACAATCGGCACAATCTCGCCATCCCGCCAGCGCCCTTGCGCCAGCCCCGCGCCGCGCACCCAAATTTCCCCTTGCTCGATTTTCACCTCGCGGCCTGCCAAAACACCAAAGTGCGGTTGGCCAAAGCGTTCGATATAGACGGTGGAGGCCATCTCCGTTAAGCCATAGCCGCGATAAATCTCAAGCCCGCGCGCCAGTGCCGCTTGGCACAAGTTTGGGTCAAGGTAGGCGCCACCGAGCAGCACTTTTTGCCCCGTGTTGACCGCACTTTGTGTTTTTTCAGCTTGGTTGAGGTATCGCCACAGCTGGGTGGGCACCAGCGAGATGTGGCTGCACAAGGCGATATCATGGGTTAAATCCTCACTTGGCAGGCGCAAACACGCACCACGGCTGAGCCAACGCCAGGCGATCCCTTGGCCGGAGACGTGAAACAGCGGCAAGCTGAAAAGCCAGCAACTGCTCGCGTCAAACGCCAGCGCATCACACACGCCAGCGGCATTAGCCAAGTGCGCTGACACGCTGTGGACAATCGCTTTGGGCTGGCCGGTGGAGCCGGAGGAGAGCGTCATCGTCAACCCTTGCCAGCTGGCAACCGCACTTTGTGTTTTTTTCCCCGTCAGGTGCAAGGGCGTAAGCGGCAAAGAAAGCGGCGTGGGCGACCAATAGGCATCAAGCTGATTATCAAAGCAAAGCTGGGCGATTTTATCTGGTGGAAAATGCGGGTTGAGCACCATCACGCGCGCACCGACGCCTAAGCTTGCGAAATACAACAGCAGTTGCGTCAAGCTGTTAGCACCAATCAGCGCCACGCCTGAGTGCGGGCCAATGTTTTGCGCCCGCAGCGCGGCGCACAGCTTGTCGAGTGCGGCCATAACATCACACCAGCGCAACGTGCGAGATGAAAAAAGCAAGTCATCGACACTTGCTTTTTCACCGCGCTGGCAGGCGATGCGCTCACACGTTCGCAGCTGCGCTAAATGCGCCTGCCACGCGTTGGCATCACACTGTGAAATAGGTGCGGACATCATCAATCAAGTCAGCGGGCAGATGCATCGAGGTCATCGCCCCTTCCAGCATCAGCATTTTGCGCTGGCTGTTGGTGTTGGTGATCACCCAATACGGCGTTTCAGGGATCTGCTTCGGCTTCGTGTGGGTGCCAGCTTGCAGCAAGGTGGCCTCATCGCGCGCGAAATAAACCCGTGTGCGCCCAGCCAAGGATTCGGTCGCTTGGGCAAAGGTTTCAGGATTAGCGCGATAAAGTGCGGTTAAAATCATCAAAAATTTCACCACCCCTTTGCTCTCTTGCTGGAATGCCTCGGAGTCGATCACCTTGCGCACGCGATTAACCACATGCATGATGGACTCAGCCGATTGCGGCTTTTTGTTCACGACAGGCTCCGCCTGGGTTGGCGCCGCTGCCGCTGGCTTTTCCGCCACCACAGGTTTTGGTGCCTCACTTGGCGCGTTGCTCGGCGCGCGCTCGGCAGGCGCAGGGGTTGGTGTGGCTTCGCGATCGGTGTTGTCGGCGGATAAATTTAACAAGCGACGCAAAATATCCGACGCGCTCTCGCCAATCGATTGGGTGTTGGCCACGAGGTATTGATAAATTTCTTCGTCGACTTCAATAATTTTCATGCTTCTCTCCTCTCGCGCAAAGCTTAGTTTTGCTTATGGCAGTGATTGCTTGATTTGAATACTATTTTGCCCCATTATACTCATTAAATGCCTGTTTAACTACGATTTAACAAACACAAATGTCACAAAATACACAATTTCTCCATTATCAATGGCAAAATGACGAAAAAACAGCCACCGACGCGCCCGTGATGGTGGTGCTGCACGGCTTGTTTGGGGATTTAAACAACCTCGGCGTGATTGCTCGCGCCTTTGCCGACGACTACCGCGTGCTGAAGGTGGATTTGCGCAACCACGGCCACTCGTTTCACAGCGATGAGATGAACTATGCCATAATGGCGCGCGATGTGATAGCGCTGCTCGATCACCTCGACATTCAAGAGGTGATTTTGGTCGGCCACTCGATGGGCGGCAAAACGGCGATGGCGGCGGCTGATTTGCTCGCTGAGCGTGTTAAGCGCCTTGTGGTGCTCGACATTGCGCCGGTTGCCTACGGCCACCACGGGCATGATGATGTGTTCACCGCACTTTTTGCCGTGCAAAAGGCGATGCCCGCCAGCCGCCAAGAGGCCAAGCCGATTTTGCAGCAACACATTGTGGCCGAAGGCGTGCAGCAATTTATGCTGAAATCCTTTGATGCCAGCTCGCCACAGCGCTTTTTGTTCAACCTGACCGCACTTTATGCTAATTACGACAACATCATGGGCTGGCACAGTGTGCAGGTGAGTGTGCCGACCTTGTTTATCCGCGGTGGGCGCTCAAATTATGTCACCGACAGCTATTTGGCCGCGATTGAGGCGCAATTTAGCCATGCGCAGCTGGTCACGATTGACAACACTGCGCACTGGCTGCACGCTGAAAAGCCAAGTGCGGTGATTGAGGCGATGCGCGCGTTTTTGGCCTAATTTAACTTTTATAAAAAGTGTGGTATAGTTCGCAAATCTGGCCAACGGCTTATCATTCTCACTTGAATGCAGCCACACTAATGATCTATAACAAAAACAAAAATAGGGTAATCAACATGGCAGTAGTCGGTTTATTCTACGGCAGCGACACAGGCAATACTGAAAGCGTTGCAAAAATGATTCAAAAACAATTGGGTGACAACCTAGTTGATATCCGCGACATCGCAAAAAGCACCAAAGAAGACATTGAAGCCTATGATTTCATCCTCATCGGCATCCCAACCTGGTATTACGGCGAGGCGCAAGCAGACTGGGACGACTTTTTCCCAACACTCGAAGAGATTGATTTCACAGACAAAATCGTGGGCATTTTCGGCTGTGGCGACCAAGAAGACTACGCAGAATACTTCTGCGACGCCATGGGCACCGTTCGCAACATCATCGAGCCACACGGCGCCACTATTGTCGGCCACTGGCCAACTGAGGGCTACCACTTTGAAGTGTCGCAAGCCTTGGTAGACGCGCAAACCTTTGTCGGATTGTGCATCGACGAAGACCGCCAGCCAGAGCTGACCGAGCAACGGGTGGAAAAATGGTGCAAACAAATTTTCGATGAAATGTACTTAGACGAGCTGGTCTAACGATTATCATTTGCAATTAAATACTATTCCACATAAAATACAAGGGAAATGTGGTCGCAATAAGGCGCAAGCCTTTATAGAGAGGATATATGTCTGAACAAAATATTCAATTGCTGAAAAAAGCAGGCCTGAAAGTCACTGAGCCGCGGTTGAAAATTTTGGCGTTAATGCAATCAACCACCAACACAGAAATGCAGCACTTCTCCGCTGAAGATATCTACAAAATGCTGCTTGAAGAAGGCGAAGAAATTGGCCTGGCCACCGTTTATCGCGTGCTAAACCAATTTGATGAAGCCAATATTTTGACCCGCCACAATTTTGAAGGCAATAAATCCGTGTTTGAGCTGGCGCCGGTGAGCCATCACGATCACATCATCTGCACCGATTGCGGCAAAGTGATCGAATTCACCGATGATTTGATCGAAAAACGCCAGCGCGAAATCAGCGAAAAATTTGGCATCGAGCTGGAAAATCACAGCTTGTACTTATACGGCAAATGCAACAACGCCAACAAATGCGACGACAGCAGTAAAAAGTAATTTTTTTACATAAATAAGTTGCTTTTGTCGCCAAAGCATCCCAAAATAGGCTGCCTAATTATTTTAGGTTATAAAATAATTATTTTAGCTAACTTATTTTGGGATTTTTTATGTCTATTTTTCAACAAACCAACCCGAGCCGCCGCCGCTATGGCGTTGCCATTTTGGTCGGCATCATCGCAGGGCTGATCTCTGCTTTTGTGAAATGGGGCGCAGAACACCCGTTCCCACCGCGCAGCCCGCTGGATCTGTTCACCGCCGCTTGCCAAGACCCATCGCAAGCGTTAGAGGTGTGCTCTCGCGCCTTTTTGAACCCGCCACACGTATTTTTGCGTGACTATTTGGGCATTGACCCAACTGGTGCGGCGTTCACCTTTGCTGACCAAGCGTTCAACTGGATTGGCGTGACACACATCACCTTCTCGCTGGTGTTCGCTATTGGCTATTGCTTGGTGGCGGAAGTGTTCCCGAAAATCAAATTCTGGCAAGGTATCGGTGCGGGTCTTATCGCGAACATTTGCGTGCATTACATCACCTTCCCAGCCATGGGCCTGACCCCGCCGGTGCTTGACTGGCCGTGGTATGAGCACATTTCTGAATTAGTTGGCCACATCTTCTGGTTCTGGACCATTGAAATTATCCGCCGTGATTTGCGCAACCGCATCACGCATCAGCCAGACCCTGAAGTCCCGCTCGACCAACCTTACCGCTAAAAACAAAACCGCACTTTGAAAGTGCGGTTTTTTATTTTCTCGTTAATACCCGTTGTGATAACACAATTTCGCCAGCTCAACGCCTAAGGTGGCGATGGAAAATCGTTGCTCATCACAGGCGGTGAAAAACGCCACACCGCTGTCTTGCTCACGAATGTCACTGATGTGCAATTGCGCGTCGAGCTCGCCTGTCTGAACTGGCGTGATGGTTTTATCTGCCACGTTCACCAGCGTATTGGTGCGCCACTGGGCGACCAACGCATCAAGGGCGAGGGGGTATTCACTGCGCACGCTCACCTGCTGTGCCAAGCCATAGAAAACCGCACTTTGCAGTGGGTGGAGAGCCAGCTCAAGCTCACCGGGCAGCACTTTTTGCAACTGCTGGGTTAAGCGCTCAAGGTTAAAGTGCGGTGCGCTAAAAGGTGCAACATCAAACGCCAAGCGCGGCTCGTTGTCATCAAGCGGGATGCCGTTGAGCAACTTCGCGGTTTGCCCCGCCAAAGTGCGCACCTGCTCCTCGCCAACATAAGAGGCCGGCAGCAGGCTTGAGACAAAAACATGGGTCAGCGCACTTTCCATCAATGGCGCGAGCGCAATGGCCAGCTGGCTGATTTGCGCATCCGGCAAAGAGACAATATTGTGATTGCGCAGCAAGCTCAGCTGCTCGTCGTTCACGCTAGGCACCACCAGCGGCACATCGTGAAGGCTGGCAAACGCGCCGAGCAAATCTATCACCACACAGCCACTTTCAGCCGCCGCTTTCACGGCTTGCGCGTGGCTCAGATTGCCTGCAAAAAAGAGGTATTGCACCGCGCTCCAGTCAATCTCATCAAAGGTTTTTTGCGCCACCGCGCGGTTGTTAAAGCGCAATCCTTGCTCGTCACCAAAGGGCACAATTTCAATCGCCTCCACGCGCTCAAGTGGCAATTCACTGCCCTCAAGGGCCTCGATGATCTTCTCCGCCAAGGCAAATTCGGCGGCCACCACCGCTGTCATCATCTCTTGCATATTCTCTCCTGTGCAACCGCACTTTGCATTTTTTATTGACATAGCCCGCTATTTTACGCAATTCTATGGCCTAAGTCTTAAAAATTTACGAGGAATTGATGACACCCGCCATCCAACTTTTGAAAAAACGCGCCATCGCGTTCACACTCCACCCCTACGAGCACGACCCGAACAACACCCACTTTGGTGAAGAGGCCGCGCAAAAGCTGGGGGTCAGCCTTGAGCAAACCTTTAAAACCTTGATGGTGGCCACCGCCGACAAGCCGATTGGCGTGATGGTGCTGCCCGTCTCCCATCAATTAAGTCTAAAAAAAGCCGCCAAAGCCCTCGGCGTGAAAAAGCTCGAGCTGGCACCTTTAGACATGGCGCAAAAATCGAGCGGCTATTTGGTTGGCGGCATCAGCCCACTGGCACAAAAAAAGGCGCTGCCCACCTGGATTGATGAAAGCGCCAAAAACTGGGATGTTATTTATATCTCTGGCGGCAAGCGCGGGCTGGATGTGGCACTGCGCGCAGACGATCTCGCCACGCTCACCCGCGGGCAATTTACTGATTTGCTTGACGAGGCTTAAACCAAAGTGCGGTCAGCTGGTTGCTTAAGCCGCTTGGCCAGCGCTTGCGCGAGTTGGTGCTGGGCGCTGTCGGCCAGCTCACGGCGGGTTTGATCGTCGCTTGCCAGCGCGGGGAAAAAGTGCAGTTCCACCACCGCACTTTCTTGTTTGGCCAGCGCTTTGAGGGATTGAATGAGACTGATGTCGCCATAATAGGCCATGGTTTTATTGCAACCTGCGCCACTGCGCGCGGGGTAAAAAATCAGCAGCGGGCAGACGCTGACATTGGCATCAATCGCCGCTTGGAAAAAGCTGCTTTTAAAATTCAACACCTCGCGCCCATCACTTGAGGTGCCCTCTGGGAAGAGGGTGACTTGTTCTCCAGCACGCAGGGCTTGCGCCACACCTTGCACCTTGCCCGAGGTGGTGTTGCTGCCGCGCTGGCGGGAGATAAACACGGTTTGCGCCTGCGCCGCCAAATAGCCTATCATCGGCCACTTGCGCACGTCTTCTTTGGCGATAAACCGCCCTGGCAACACAGCATTGAGGGCGAAAATATCCAACCAAGAGACATGATTGGCCACAATCAACCGCCCTTGTTCCTCACAAGGCGCGGGCAGATTATGCGCGAGCACGCGGATGTTGAAAATCGCCAACACATTTTGCGACCAGCGCTGAATGCGCGCCAACTTTTGCGCCGGCGTGCTGCGCGGGAAGAACAGCATAATTTGCACCATGCCGCTGACAAGGTAATAAAACACCTTACACAGGCGATAAAAAACCCTCCACTGCACCATGCTAGCCTCGGCTTAAATGCTTGAAATAGCGATCGTCTAGGCGATCGAGCGTCATTAAAATCAACACATCGGCGGTGTTGAAATCGGGGTCAAAGGTGGGCTCACCGCAAATGTAGGCGCCTGCGCGCAAATAGCCTTTAATTAACGGTGGCGTGGGCACGTTCAAGTGCGGATTGAATTGGCTCAAATCGATAGGATTGCGCGGAAACACGCGCCAGTGCTCAGGGCACAAATGATGCTTGGCAAGCTTGTGATAAAGGCTGGCAGCCACATCGCCGCCGTCTTGCATGCTCATGCTGCCACAGCCGATCATGTATTTCAGCGCGTTGTCTTGCATAAATTTCACTAGGCCTGCCCACAGCATCAGCATCACCGCGCCGGTGCGGTAATCTTTGTGCACGCACGCGCGGCCTAGCTCAACAGTGTCGGGCAGCAGATGTTCAATATTGCGCAAATCAAACTCGGTTTGGCTATACCACTGCCCCAACGCCTGCGCGCCACGGGCGGTCAACAGGCGATAACACCCCACCACCGCGCCGGTGCGCTCATCAAGTGCAATCAAATGCTGACAAAAAGGGTCATATTGGTCCACATCACGCCCATCCACACTGTGCACCTTCGCGCCCATCTCCTGGGCAAAAACGGCATAACGCAAACGCTGCGCCTGCTCAATTTCAGATTGTGTGTTGGCTAATCTCACAATCACATTATGCTCGTGTGATTCCTGTGCCTGATCTTGCCCCAACATAGCGTCCCTTACTCTCGCCTTGATTGCTAAAGGCTAATAATAACACTGTTCGCCGTAGGTGAAAACTGTTTGCAAGTGGCAAGTTTGAATTAGTTCACCTCAAACGGTGAGTGTGGAGGGCAAGCCCGTCCAGAAAATGCCCTCGGGCATAAAAGATTTGCCCAAGCACCACTGAATGCTGTTTTCAGGCAGTTGGAAAATGCTGTATTGTTACCCATGGTAAGTTTAATAAAATCACTTTATAAATCAAGGATCAAGAAATCATCCCTTAAGTTTAAATTCAAATTTTGAGTTAATGGCTTTCTTTGAATTAATGCAATTCAAATCATCAGGGTGCAACTCACCTTTTTCGCATTTTGTAATGTATTCGGCTAACAGCTTTTCATCTTTTTTAAAGTCATCAACTGTGTATACTTTCTCCCCACAAGCTGATAGTAAAAAAAAGATTAAAGACACTTAGTGCTAAAAATCTCATTTCTGCTCCTCATTATTTAAATTTTCAATCACAATATTTTATAGATTTCTGATTTTCAAGTTAAAAAATCTGCGTTCGTAGAAAAACAGCACCTTTCCATTATACCCCACCCACCCATTCAATCAACATTTTACTTAAAATAGTAAATAAAATAAATCAATGGCGATTTAGTGTAATATTTTGAAAAATCAGAGTGTTTTGTGGGCGGTGGGATTGCATTGTGGGGCGTTGGGGGTAAACTCGAGGGGTAATTTGTTATGCAGATTACATTTACCTTTTCTGTTTTCCCCAGCGTTTCGCTGGGGCTTTTTTCGTTGAAGTGTGATTTGATATTGACAGCACGGCTGAAGTTGCTATGTTAGTCGTTTGGATTAAACAGCGAGAAGCACGATGACAACACACAAACCCCAACGGCAATTTTCCACCCTCTTTTTTGCGATGGCGGTGTTCTTTTTGGCGCTCAATTTGCGCCCAGCGATCATTGCCATGGGGCCGGTGGTGGATATTGTCCAGCGCAGCCTCAACACCTCCGCCACCATGATGGGCGTGGTGGGCACGCTGCCGGTGTTGGCGTTTGCTATTTTCTCCCCTTTTGTGGCGCGCTTGGCCAAACGCTTTGGCGCGGAGAATGTTATCATCACTGGCATGATTGGCATCGCCCTAGGCTGCGCGCTGCGCTCGGCGTTTAACAATATTTGGACAGTGCTGCTGGGCACCTTTGTATTTTGCGGTGGGATTGCGATGGGCAATGTGCTGCTCTCTTCAATGATCCGCCGCTATCGCCCGCGGTATGTTGAGCGCTTGACCGCACTTCAAATGCTCTCGTTTAGCGTCGGCTCGGCGGTGGCCTCGAGCATTTCCGTGCCGCTGGCGGAGGCGTTTAGCTGGCAGCTCTCCCTGGGGCTGTGGGGTGTGGTGGTGATCCCAGGCATCATCATTTGGTGGCGATTGCGCCAAAAAGTGAGCACGCCGAAAGCCGACGCACCGCACTTTAACACCGCCACCTGGCAAGGCAACATTTGGAAGAGCCCGCTGGCGTGGAAAATCAGCATTTACATGGGCTTGCAGTCAATGATGTTTTACACCATGGCCAACTGGCTGCCGTCGTTGATTGCCGCACGCGGGTTCAGCTCGGTGGAGGCGGGCAATTACAGCACTATTTTCCAGTTCATCGCCTTCCCGACCGCACTTTTGCTCGCCCCGCTGGCGGAAAAAGTCAACATCCGCATTTTGATCACTAGCGCGTGCTTGTTCACCTTGGCGGGCTTTTTGCTGCTGTGCTTTGCCCCAGTGCAGTGGATGTGGCTGGCAACCGCACTTTTAGGCATCGGCGGCTGCGCGAGCTTCACGTTGTGTTTGATGCTCTTTGCCCTCAAGGCGGAAAGTGCGGCGCACTCGGCGGCGCTCTCTGGCATGGCGCAAACGGTGGGCTATTTAATCGCCTCATTTGGGCCGATCAGCGTGGGCTACCTCTACCAGCTTAACAACGATTGGGCGCTGCCCATTTATGCCATCATCGGCGCACTGGGCTTGCAATTTATCGCCTCACTGGTGGTCGGCCACGAATCCCACGCGCGTTAAGCGTGAACTTATCACACGCCCCATAGTCTAACGGATACACACAACAAGAAAGGATGTTTTATGAAATTGAACTTAAAAACCGCCGCCATCGCGGCATTCACTGCCGCTTCAGTTTTCGCGTTTGCCCCAGTGGCCAGCGCCGCGCCAAGCCACACCAGCGTGAACGTACACTTTAAAAAAGGCGCTTATGCCGCCACGTATAAAGGCGTGATCAAAGGCTCACAATACAGCAGCTACTTTTTCACCGCCAAACAAGGGCAAAAACTGACCGTGAGCGTCAACACCAAAGAAAACGCCGAAGCCGTGCTTTATGGCTATGATGACTTCATGGAAGGCGAAGCTTACACCTTGCCGAAAAGCGGCAAATATGAAGTGCGGGTGCTGCAACCGCGCGCCTTCGCCCGCCGCGGCAAAACCTCACATTACAACGTGACCATCAACATCAAATAAGCGTAAGAAAAGCTGAGTTTTCACTCAGCTTTTTTATTCCCCGTTTTTAATGTTTTCCAACGCTTCCCAGCGCTCAAGCGCCTCGTCAAGGGCCTGCTCTTTGGCAGCCAAGGCCTCGAGCGTGGCGCTGGTGGTTTGGTGATCTTGATTGAAAAAGTCCGGGTCGCTGACCGCACTTTGCAAGTCGTTAACTTCCTGCTCAAGCTGCTCTAATAATGCAGGCATAGCGTCGAGCTCACGCTGCTCTTTAAAGCTCAATTTGCGCGTACGGGCTTGCGGCTTGTGCTTTGGCTTTTCTGCTTTTGGCTCAACCGCACTTTGCGCCTTTTCTTGCGCGAGTTGCGCGCTTAGTGCGTTTTCTTGCTGATGTTTGGCATCATAATAGCCGCCGATATAAGGCGCAATCACGCCGTCGCCTTCAAAGAAATAGCACTCTGTGGCGGTGTTGTCGATAAATTGCCGATCGTGGCTGACGATAATCAGGGTGCCTTGATATTGGCTTAAAATCTCCTCCAGCAGCTCGAGAGTTTCCACGTCCAAATCATTGGTCGGCTCATCGAGAATCAGCAAATTGTTCGCCTTCAGCAGCAATTTGGCCAGCAGCAAGCGGTTGCGCTCGCCGCCCGAGAGCGCCTTAACGGGGCTCATCGCCCGCTTCGGCGGGAAGAGGAAATCTTGCAAATAGCCGAGCACATGACGCTTAGCGCCGTTGACCTCAACATCCTGCTTGCCGTCGGCCACGTTGTCCATCACCGATTTTTCTTCATCGAGCGCGGCGCGGTGTTGGTCGAAATAGGCAATCTCCAATTTGGTGCCTGAGCGCACTTTGCCCGTTGTTGGGCTAAGCTCGCCAAGCAGCAATTTAATCAAGGTGGTTTTGCCGCAGCCGTTGGGGCCGACAAGGGCGATTTTGTCGCCGCGCATCAAGGTGGCGGAGAAGTTTTTAATCAGCTCTCGCCCGCCGATGCTGTAACTGACATCTTCAAGCTCAAATACAATTTTGCCCGAGCGCGCGCTTTGATCGAGCTGAATGTTGACATTGCCAAGCACCTCACGGCGCTCACGCCGCTCTTGGCGCAGTGCTTTCAGCGCACGCACGCGGCCTTCGTTGCGGGTGCGCCGCGCTTTGATGCCTTGGCGAATCCACACCTCTTCTTGCGCCAGGCGCTTGTCGAACAGCGCATTTTGCTGCGCTTCCACGCGCAAATCGTCCTCTTTGGCTTGCAGGTAGTGGTCGTAATCGCCTGGGTAGGAGGTCAGCTTGCCGCGGTCGAGATCGACAATGCGGGTGGCCATTTTGCGGATAAAAGCGCGGTCGTGGGAGATAAACACAATGCTGCCGGCAAACTCGAGCAAGAACTGCTCCAGCCAGCTAATCGAGGTGATGTCTAAGTGGTTGGTGGGCTCATCAAGCAGCAAAATATCAGGATTGCTCACCAGCGCGCGGGCAAGAGCCGCTCTGCGCTGCCAGCCACCGGAGAGATCGCAAAGTGCGGTTTCAGGCTTGAGCTCAAGGCGCTGCAGCACGTCGTTAATGCGGTTTTCAAACTGCCAACCGTTGACGTGGTCGAGCTCAGCTTGCACTTCGGCCAGCTCGCTCATCAGCGCGTCATCACAGGCGTTGGCGATGCGCTGGAGCAAGGTGTGGTGCTTTTTCAGCAAATCGGCCACATCGGCAATGCCTTCAGCAACATAGTCAAACACGCTGCCTTGCACATGGCGCGGTGGGTCCTGCGGCAAGCGGGAGACGACAACCGCACTTTCGCATTGCAGCTGCCCGTCATCGAGTGCGACCTCGCCTGACAACACTTTCATCAAGGTGGATTTGCCCGCGCCATTGCGCCCCACCAAACACACGCGCTCGCCGGCGTCAATGTGCAAATCGGTGTGGTCGAGCAACGGGGCGTCGCTGTAGGCCAAATAGGCCTGGGTTAAACTTAACAGTGCCACAAAAATCCTTATGTTGTTTTGTTATCGACCATCACGGGCTTGTCAAACAAATTCACGCCGCCTTTCACGCCAAAATCTAACGTGGTGACGTTGTAGGCGATGGAAATATGTTCCTGCTCAAAGCGCTTTTTCAGCGCCATGATGACCGCACTTTGCGCCGTTAGATAGTCGTTGTAATGAGAAAAGGCAATCCAAAACCGCACTTCAAAATTATACGTTGAGCTGCCAATGTTGGTGAAATAAAAATCCGCCTCATCAGGGGCAATGGTGCAATCGAGCGCGCGCACTACCTCGAGCGCCACCGCTTTGACGTGTTCGAGATCATCGCCGTACGACACGCCACTTGAGAGCACCACTTTGAGCTTGGCTTGGGCGGAATAGTTGATAAACACGCCGTTATAAATCAATTGGTTCGGTACATAAACAAGCTTGCCTTGCAGGCTTTTCAAGCTCACCGACACCAGCCCAATTTGCTCCACCACGCCGAGGTAATCTTCAATTTTGACCCAATCGCCGACATCAAACGGGCGCTGGGTTTTGATAAGCGCGCCTGCAAACGCGTTGGAGGCGATATCTTTAAAGGCAAAACCTGCGATGATGCCCACGATGCCGGCACCCGCGAGCAGGTGGGTGATAAAGGTGGTGAGGTTTAAAATATCCAGCGCTAAAATCACGCCTGAAAAGCACATAAATACAAACACCAGCATCGACACCACTGCGCCCATGCGCTGCGCCTGCGGAAAGAGCCGCTCATAGGCCTTGAGGCTTGCTTTGCGCAGCATCCGCGCCAGCCAATAAAAGCCCAGCAGCACAATGATTGCCGCCAGCACGTTTGGCAACATCGCCAACAACCACGCCTGCCAACTCTCAATGGTGTGTGCCACCATGGAAATGGGTTTATCTGTGTGCATAATATCCTCTATTTATTCGCTGTGTCGCTCGGCTTTTCGGCCGGCGTGACGGGCTCAACCGCACTTTGGCTTTCTGTGATGCTACTCTTCTCGCTTTTTTGCGCATCAGCAGCTTCATCACTCTTTTCTTCATCGCTCTCCGCCGCGTCAGCTTCCGCTTGTTCAAGGCATTCTTGATATTCTTGCACGATCTCTTCGTCGAACGGCTGGTCGGTTTTTTCGTCGTTACGCGGGTCAAGCTCGGTGGCGATGGTGGTGGTGGCGGTCGCTGGCATCACCACGTATTCGCTCAGCTCTTGCTCTGGCACCGATTTTTGGCTCAAGGTGTAGAGCACCAAAATCAGCGAGCAGATGGCATAAAAGCTATAAAAGCCAAAATCAACAAACTGCGACATCACCACCCCGAGCAATGGCGGGGCAATTAACGCGCCAGTGCCGTAGGCAAACAGCAAGCTACGGCTGACTTCAACAGTGCTCATTTCATTGGGGATCACGTCATTGGCGCGCGCGATGCTGAGCGCATACAACGTAAACAAGCTAGCACCAAGCAGGAACGACACGGCGTATTGCAAATAGATGTGGCCAAGGCCGTAGAAAATCGCGCCAATGCCGAGCGCAGCGCTCAAGGTGGCGAGCAGCGAGCAGACTAAAATGGCGTTGCGCCGGCCGTAGCGGTCGGAGAGGCTGGCGATCGGCAATTGGGTGACAAAGCCGCCGACCATCGCCACCATCAAATAAATCGAAATTTGCTGCACGCTAAATTGCAAATTGAGCAAAAACACCGACGCCATGGTGTAAAAGCCATTGACCAGCAGCCCACCGATAAAGCTCGCCACCAGCGCCAGTGGCGCGATCATCAACACGCGCGGCACGCTGATGCGATCGCGCGGTGGCAGTTGCGGCTCTTTGATGCGAGTCAGCGACACCGGCAGCATCGACATCACCACAAACATCGCCGCGAGGATAAAAATATTATTCGAGGTCAGTTGCAGCGAGAGCAACGCGATCCCGAGTGTAAAGGAGAGGTAAAACACCAAGTTGTAGTTTGCCAGCACTTTGCCACGGGTGCTGACGGTGGTTTTTTCACTAAACCAGCTTTCGATGATCATCAACAAGCTGTAATAACAAAAGCCGAGCGATATACGCAACACGCCCCACACCCAGAGGTTCTCCAGCATGATGTGCCCCAGGGCGGAGATGGCAAACAGCGCGCCGAACACACTAAACGAGCGGATATGCCCCACGCTTGAAACAATGCGGTGAGCGGCAACCGCACTTGAGGCCGCGCCAACAAAAAACGCCGCGTTGAGGATCCCGATCGTGATTTCATTCACACCCATTTCCGCCAGTTTCACCCCTGCGGAGTTGAGGAACAACCCGTAGCCGGCAAACAGGAGAAATACGCTGGAAAAAAGAGAATAAAATTTAGTTGATGTTGGCATAACTCGACTCATTCGCTATCAATAAATAAGGCCCACGCCAGTGAGCCTTAAAATAGTAAAGTGTATAGCGCGCGTGTGCAATGACTAATTGCAATTAATCCGCAATCGTCGTGCCTTATGCTTTGCGTACGTCGCTGGCTTGTTGCAAAAGTTGCCGGCTTTCGTTCAAAAACTGCTCGGAATAATCACCAAACCAGGCGTGCACGGCGTTGAATTTGTCGATAAAGGCTTGTTTATCTTGCTGCTCAAACAGCGCTAAGGTGTCTTTAAAGCACTGTTGCAGTGAGGCGATAACCTTCAGATTTTCAGGTTTATCCATAATGATATCGGCATAAAGCGCGCCGTCTTGCGCAAACAGCCGGCCGATCATGGCAAGCTCGAGGCGATAAATCGGTGAGGAAAGCGCCAGCAGCTGCGCCAATTCCACCGGCTGCTGAGACAGGTGCAAGCCGTTGACAAAGGTGGAAAAGTGCCGCAGCGCCTGCACATAGGTCATGTTTTTATCGTGCTCCGCGGCATCGGTGTGATACATCACCGCGCCCCACATTTGCATTTGCTCTAACAGCCAGGCGTATTGCTCAGGCTTGCGCCCTTGGCAGCACACCACCACTTGCTTGGCAAAACTTGGGATATCCGGCCCAAACATCGGGTGCAGCCCCACCACCGCGCCGCGGTGAATGTCCAACATTTTCGCCAGCGGGCGCGCTTTGACTGAGGTGAGATCGAGCAGCAGCATTTCTTCACGCAAGTGCGGTTGCAATTGCTCAAGCACCGCGAGGGTGTCGTGAATCGGCACGCTGACAATCACCACGTCGGCATCGGCTAAAATCTTACCCGCGCGCGGCCAATCGTCTCGTTCAAGGCTTTCACACGGGTAGCCTGAGAGCGTCAAATAGCGCGCAAAAAGCCCGCCGAGCTTGCCACCACCACCGACAATCACGATTTTGCGAATGTCGGGGTTGACGCATTTAAACCCTGTTTTGTGCTCGTTTTGGTAGGATTCACGCATCACGCGGCGCAGGATGTCTTCAATCAAATCCGGCGGCACGCCCAAATTTTCGGCCTCTTGGCGGCGCGCGGAGAGCATTTGCGCCTCACGCTCGGGCACATACACCGGCAGGCCATGCTCGTGCTTGACCTGGCCGACTTGCGCGACCAACGCCAAACGTTTCGCCAATAAGGAAAGCAAGGTTTTGTCAATGCGGTCAATTTCATCACGCAGCGGCTTTAACGGCTCCATAAATCCTCTTACAAAGTGCGGTTTTGCAATTTTTGGTGCAGTGATTTTAGCAAGTTTTCCGTCGTTTCCCAATCAATACACGCATCCGTGATTGACACGCCGTATTTCAGCTGCGCCGCAGGCACGTTGGCTGGTTGGTTGCCCGCATTGATGTTGCTTTCAATCATCAAGCCGGTAATCGATTGATTGCCTTGGCAAATTTGCGCGACCGCACTTTCTGCCACCAAGGCTTGGCGGGTGTAATCCTTGTTGGAATTGCCGTGGCTGCAATCGATCATAATCGACTGCTCCAGCCCCGCTTGCGCCAACACCTGTTCACATTCTTGTACAAAGTGCGGTTCAAAATTAGGCTTTTTGCCGCCGCGCAAAATCACATGGCCGTCGTGATTGCCCGCGGTTTGCAGCAAACTCACCTGCCCTTTTTGGTTGATGCCGATAAACCGATGCCCTTGAGAGGCGGCTTTAAGCGCATTCACCGCCACATCCAGCCCGCCGTCGGTGCCGTTTTTAAAGCCCACTGCCATCGATAAGCCCGAGGCCATCTCGCGGTGCGTTTGTGATTCCGTGGTGCGCGCACCAATCGCCGACCAGCTAAACAGCTCCGCCATGTACTGCGGCGAAATCGGGTCGAGCGCTTCGGTGGCCAGCGGCAAGCCAATTTTAATGATGTCTAACAACAACTTGCGTGCGATGTAAAGCCCATGTTCCACATCAAAGCTGCCATCTAAGTGTGGGTCGTTAATCAAGCCCTTCCAGCCGACGGTGGTGCGCGGTTTTTCAAAATAGACCCGCATCACGATGTAAATTGTGTCTTTCACCGCCTCAGCCAAGGCTTTCAAGCGCTTGGCATAATCCAGCGCGGCCTCAGGGTCGTGAATTGAGCATGGGCCGACGACCACCAGCAGGCGCTTGTCGCGCTTGTGAATAATGTCCGCAATTTGTTGACGGGTGGTGGCAATGAAATCCCTTTCGTCTTGGCTTAAGGGCAATTGGGCTTTGAGCTCGTGTGGGGTGATGAGGATTTTTTCATCATCGATGTTGACATTGTGCAGCGCGTCTTTGTTTAATACAGCATTCATGGGTTTTTACCTTTTGTTATTAGTTGTAAATATTATTTTACATTCAATGTATTTTATTCGTTACAATACTACACATCTGCCGTTTTCGCAAGGGCGCAATGCAATTTAACCGCACTTTTACAGTGCGTAACAACAGTGAGCTTGCAATAGCGCGCGCAAGGCAGTAAAATGCACTTTCTTGTCGTAGCTGAACTAGAGATCGGCTATTGATGTATTTTAAACAACTTAATTAGGAGTTAACATGTCTCTAAGCGCTGAAGAAAAAGCGAAAATCGTTGCTGAATATGGCCGTGACGGTAAAGATACTGGTTCATCTGAAGTACAAATCGCACTTTTAACTGCACAAATCAACCACTTGCAAGGTCACTTCTCTGTTCATAAGAAAGATCACCATGGCCGCCGTGGTTTGTTACGTATGGTTTCTCGTCGTCGTAAACTGTTGGACTACTTAAAACGTACCGATGTTCAATTGTACCTGTCTACCATTGAACGCTTAGGTTTGCGTCGCTAATCTTAGCTTTTCAAAAACCCTGCTTGGCAGGGTTTTTTTATGCCCAAAATCGCCACGGCGCGGCGGCGTTGGATATTATTTCTGCAATTAAAACGGTTGTGTTGAATTGGTGGTTGACTTCATTCAGTGAAGTTTGTATCATCTGCTCCACTTCAACGGAGGAATGGTCGAGTGGTTGAAGGCACCGGTCTTGAAAACCGGCGAGGGTTTATAGCCCTCCGTGAGTTCGAATCTCACTTCCTCCGCCATATTCTAAAAAACCGCACTTTGATAAAAGTGCGGTTTTTGCGTTTAGGCCTGCATCAGTTTAGCCACCAGTGCAGTATAGAGATGAAAGCCTGTGAGCAGCTGCTGTTCATCAAAGTCAAATTCCCCTTGATGATGCCCCGCCGTTCTATCCGCCCCAATGATGAAATAAATCGCTTTGCCGCCATGGGCTTGCACGCGTTGGCCAAGAATGGTGGCATCTTCACTGCCATTAAACGGATGCTCGCCCACCACGTTCTCCACGCCTGGCGTTTGTGCAGCAATCTCGCTGATCCATTCAACCAGTTGCGCATCGTTTTTCAAATCAACAGCCTCGCCCATGATTTCACTGCGCAACGCCACGCCAAAGCCTGTGGCGATGCCTTGCGCCAATTGCAGCACGGAGTCAGCCATATACTGATTAATTGCTGCGGTTTCACCGCGAACTTCAAGCTGCACATGGGCATGGGTTGGAATCACATTGCGCCCTTCGCCCGCGTTGAATAGGCCCACGTTGATGCGCGTCATGCCCTCCCCGTGGCGCGAGATGCCATGGAGCTGCGTGACACAGTGCGCGGCCGCCAGCAAGGCATTGCGCCCTAAATGTGGGCTGGCACCGGCGTGCGCAGGTTTGCCGTCAAAGTGTAAATCCAGCTTTGTGGTGCATAAAAATTGCGTCGGGTTGGCGATAATGGTGCCCGAATCAGCGCAAAAGCTTAAGTGCGAGCCGGCAAAATAATCCACATCATCGAGCACGCCACTGCCTGCCACGGCAGCAGCACCGCGCACGCCCTCTTCCGCCGGTTGAAAGACCAGCTTGATTTTGCCGCACAATGACTCGCCCTGTTCACTCACCCACTTTGCTACCCCAAGGCCGATGGCAATGTGCCCGTCGTGACCGCAGGCGTGCATCAGCCCCGCATTTTGTGAGCAAAATAACTCTCGGTTGGGCAAATGATTTTCGTTTTGCGTTTCTTGCACGTTGACACTATCAATGTCAAAACGCAACGCCACCACCGGCCCTGCACGGCCGCTGTCCCAAACACCCACGCAGCCTGTGTAGCCGTCCATCTTATCCAACCACTTGGGGTTGGCGCCAGAGGCAATGGCGCGATCTAGGCCTTGTTGCACCACTTGCGCTTGGCGCCCGCGGACAAATTCAGGGTTGATCACATCACGCCCCACTAGCACCTCAAAGCCCAACGCACTTAAGGTGTCACAAATGTTGCTGGTGGTTAAAAACTCCGCCCAGCCTGGTTCTGGAAAGCGGTGAAACGCCCGCCGCCAGCGGATAAGTTGCTCTAACATCTCACACCTCCTACAACATAAACAACGCCAAGAACAAAATTGCCAACACCATGCCAGGGGCGGTGCGTTTGATCATATCCATTGGGTTCACGCCAGCCAAGCCCGCGCATACAATGGTCACCCCTGCAATCGGTGATGCGGTGCGGCCAATGGCGCCAGCCACCGCCGCGGCCATGCCAAGGTTAACAAATTCATAGCCCAATTCAGGCGCATGTGGCGTCACCGCTCGGTTAAAGGCGATGGCGGCTGCATCACCAGAGCCTGTGATAATGCCCATCAAAAATGGCCCGACGGTGGCGCCCCAGCGGACAAATTCGTTCGACTCTTTCAAAAAGCCGATGGCCGCATCAATTGCGCCCGTGGCTTTGAGGCCAGCCACAAACACGCTCGCGGTGATGATGATGCCCATGATGTCAGCATACGAATTGCCCATGCCTTTGAAGAATTGATCAGTGATTTTGGCAGGCGACGTGCGTGTCACCAACACCGCATAAATCGCACCGATTAGCATGGCTTCTGGTACCTTCATTTTTGTCCACGCCAGCCATTCCACTTGATTGAGGCTAGTGCCCCCAATCACCAAAATAATCAACGGCACCAACGGCGCAATGGCATAAAGCACGTTGACTTTCATCACATGGGATTCGGCCTCTTGATTTTTCGCACGGTATTCATCGCGGTGTTTTTGACCATAATCACCCAAAATGACGGCTAAAATTGTCAACGTCACCGTGCCAATCGCTGCCGCGGTCAAGGTGTAAGGCGCGTGCACCATGTGAATTTGCGGGATGGAGAGATCCACAAACTCACTGATAATCGCCGCATGAGAAGAGCCTGGGCTAAGCATCGAGCCATAGGTGCCCGCCAAAATCGCCGCCCCTGCCATGGCTGGGCGCACGCCTGAGGCAATCAGCACAGGGATCAGTGTCGCCCCCACCGCCGCCGCACACCCTGCGGCGGAGGGAATAGCGATGTTAATAAAAAAGGTCAAAATCGTCGCAATGGGGATTAAAAAGAACTTCAAACCACTCAAAGGTTTAGTGAGCAAATGCACCAGATGAATGTCGCATTCGGTGAACTTCATCACATAGGCAAAACCCATGCTCGCACAGATCGCCATAATCAAATTAGCGCTGGTCATGCTTTTCGAAAACGCCTCCAACGCCCCCATCGGGTTCATCGCCAGCACGGCCATCAGCAAACCCACCCCAAACAACACCGCGCGGGTGTCATATTTTTTGATCAACAACACAATGGCTGTAATCACCCCAAGGGTTGCAATCACAATATTTAGACTGCCCATAATGCCTCCTTTTGTTATCTATCCTTGTGAAAAACAAAGAAAATTCGCTTTTTTATCATTCTACTAAAAAACCTTATTATTTGTGGTGTTTTAGATCACAAATTCGTATATTGCCTTGACAAAATCAGCCTCAAAAGCACAAAAAAACCGCACTTTATCCAAAGTGCGGTTTTGCGTTTTGAAACGTGCGGTCAGTTAGCTGCCGATTTGCCCGCCGTCGTCTTTTTGAATCACCACGGTGGCTGAGCGTGGCGGGATTGGCCATCGCGAGCCGGCCAGCTCGACAACGCTGCCACGGCATCGGGGGCGGTGACGCCGGAGTCTGGCTCGCCGGGGTGTTGGATGTTGATAAACATCGTTTTGTTATCTGGCGTGAAGGCGATGCCGGTGACTTCACTGCCGTTGGGGCCAGTTAAAAAGCGCTTAAACTCGCCTTTTTCTGGGATGACAGCCAGCATTTGGTTGTTGCCCATGCCTTGGTAATCTTTTTTGTTGATGGTGCTAGACGATACATCGGTTTGCACCCACAACACGCCGTTTGGCGCAAAACGCAAGCCATCGGGGCTGCCGAAGCTGTCGCCTTTGATATTGCCTTGGCCTTTTTCGTTGTTGCCTGCCAGGGCAAAAATATCCCAGCTAAAGCCTGTGGCGGCGCCGTTTTGGCCGTTTTCTTGCCAGCGGATGATGTGCCCGAACACGTTTTTATCACGCGGGTTGGCAGCGTCTTTGCCCGCTTTGCCCTCACCTCCGCGTTTGGAATTGTTGGTTAAGGTGCAATAGATTGAGCCTTTGGCGAAAGGGTCGGCGGCAATCCACTCGGGGCGATCCATCTTGGTGGCTTGCACCACGTCGGCTGCCATGCGCGTTTTGATCAACACCTCGCCTTGGTCGGCAAAGCCGTTTTCCGCGGTGAGGCCATTTTGACCGTGCTCCAGCGCCAGCCACTCGCCTTGGCCGTTGTCATCAAAGCGGGCCACATAAAGCGTGCCTTCATCGAGCAGGCGCATATTGGCGGCGCGATCATCTTTTTGATAAGTGCCTTTTGACACAAATTTGTAGATGTATTCAAAGCGTTGATCATCGCCCATATACACCACCGCGTGGCCGTCGTCGGTGAGGGTCAGCATCGCGCCTTCGTGTTTAAAACGCCCAAGTGCGGTGTGCTTAACTGGCGTGGAGTCAGGATTGAGCGGGTCAATTTCCACCACCCAGCCAAAGCGGTGTGGCTCGTTGGGATGTTTGTCGGTGTCAAATCGCTCATCAAACTCATGCCAGCGGTATTTGTCCTCTTTGGCTTTGGCGGTGATGCCGTAGCGTTTGTCCAGCGCGGTCATCTCGCCTTCGCGCACAAAAATATCCGCCCAGTTTTCCTCACAGGTGAGGTAGGTGCCCCATGGCGTTTCGCCATTGGCGCAGTTTTGCATGGTGCCGAGCACGCGCTCACCTTTCGGGTCGGCTTGCGTTTGCATTAACGCATTGCCACGCGCGGGGCCTGAAATCGTCATTGGCGTGTGCGGGGTGATGCGTCGTGCGTATTTTGACGGGCGCACCACCTGCCATTGGCCTTGCACTTTTTTGACCTCAATCACCGACACGCCCATCGCATTTTGCGATTTCAGCACTTTTTCCGCGCTCCAGGTTTTATCACCATCAGGGAAGAGCAAGCCGTTGTCGATGTATTCATGGTTCATCACCAACAAGCCGTGCTCGTTGCCGTTTTCAAGCGGGAAGTAAGCCATGCCGTCGTGGTTCATGCCCGCCTGCGCGGCTTGCTCTTGCGCGCTGTTGGCCGCATCAGCTTTGAATTCAGGGCTGTTGCCCGCAAGCCCGACAGGGTCACCCCAGCAATAAAACGCCTTGGCGCTGTAGCCTTTTGGCACAATCACGCTGTCTTCAACTGAAAATGGCACTGAAGTAAAATCAAGTGAGGTCATCCGCTCAATGGCCAATGAACCTGTCGCCGCACGGGCACGAAACGCCACCGGCAGCATCGCCATCGCGCCCAGCGCGCCGCCCACTTGGCAGATTTTCCGCCGTGAAAAGCGCGCGTTGAGCACCTGTGAAAGGCTGGCATTGGCGCTGGGATTGATGGCAATGTTCTCTTGCACCGAATTTGTCATAGTGTCTCCTTTTGTGTCGCAATGCGTTTGAAGTAAATTCACACGGAGTATAACAACGCTTTATGACAACTTTATGACAGCGCCACGCACAAATTTTTGCATTTTGTTTAATTTATGTTATAAATGAATGTGACACACATCACATTTATTGAAGGAGAACACTATGGGCTGGATTGCCGCAATTATCGTTGGTGCCTTGATTGGTTGGATCGCTGAAAAAGTGATGAAAAGCGACATGGGGCTGTTGATGAACATCATCATCGGTATCATCGGCTCCTCACTTGGGCGCTGGTTGTTCGGTGAAATCTTAGGGTTTGATTCCGCCTACATGGCTGGCAGCTTCTCATTTGCAGGGCTGTTCTTCGGGGTGCTTGGCGCCGCCGTGTTGATTTGGATTCTACGCTTTTTCAAAATCATGAAATAACCGACAAACCGCACATCAAAGTGCGGTTTTTTTTACGATGTATTACCACACACTTTCAACCCCCATCGGCGGCATGACGCTGCTGGCTGATGACACGGCGCTGCGCTTTGCGTTATTTGAGCGCGAGAGGCCTGTTTTGCAACCGCACTGGCGGGCGGGCGAAAATCATCCGATTATCAATCAGGCGCAAACCGCACTTTGGCGTTATTTTGCAGGCGAAAATGTCGATTTTGCCGCGCTGCCTATTGCACCACAAGGCACGGCAGTTTCAGCGTCAGGTGTGGCAAGCGCTGCGCGAGTTGGCCTATGGCGAAACGGTCAGCTACGGTGAGCTGGCAGCACGCATCGGGCGTGAAAGTGCGGTGCGCTCAGTTGCCAATGCGGTGGGGAAAAACCCGATCGGGATTATTATCCCTTGCCATCGTGTGCTGGGAAAGCAGCGCCAACTTACTGGCTTCGGCGGTGGGCTGCCTGCCAAGCGGCATTTGCTGATGCTTGAAGGCATTGACTTTGTTGACCGCGGGCAAGAGTTTGTCACGCCAAAGGCGCATCAGGGGCTTTGAGCGTTAACAGCGCGAGCACTTCAAAATGCGCGGTGTGGGGGAACATATCAAACAACCGCACTTTTTGGCAATGGCAGTGGCTCAGCTGTGCCAGATCCTGTGCCATGGTGCGCGCGTTGCAGCTTGAATATAAGATAAAGTGCGGTTGCAGCGTATTTAAAAAGGCGGCAAGCTCACGCCCGATGCCGCGTCGCGGCGGGTTGACAATCACCAAATCTGGCCGCTCCTCACTTTCCACCATACTAACGGCATCGAGGCTGGCAAACCGCACTTTGGTTTTTTTCATTCACCAGCCCCATCTCGCGCGCCGATTGCATCGCGCTTTCAATCGCAGGCGGTGAAATTTCAATCCCAGTGAGCGAAAGCGCCGCGTCAGGCTTCGCCGCGCGCAGCGCTTGCAGGCAATGCAATCCAAAGCCGCCCACGCCACAAAAGAGATCCCACACCTGCGCCACTGGCAAATCCGCCACCCAGTCTTGCGCTTGGCGATAAAGCGCGCTGGCCACCACAGGATTGGTTTGAAAAAAGCTGTTCGGGCGCAAAAACAGCGGCACGGTGTTGAAGGTTTCGCAAAGTGCGGTCTGTTCGGTGAGCACAATTTCCTGCGCGCCTTCTAAAATCGCGGCGTGTTTGGGCTGAATATTAACACTCACCACCGCCAATTGCGGCATGCGTGTGAGCAGTGCAGGCAATTCACGGCGGATCAACGCCAGCTTTTTGTCACTGTGCAACACCCAGCGCAGCATATAGCGCGCACTGTGCTGGCTGTAACTGAGCAAAAGGTATTTCAGCTCACCTTTGCGCGTGGCGGGGTTGTAAGGCACTAATCCTGCGCGGGCGACAAAGTCTTTCAGCGCGAGCAAAAGCTGCTGCATCGCCTCGGGGTAGAGCGGGCAATGGCACAAGTCAACCGCACTTTGCGGCTGTTGTGGGTCAGGAATGATGCCAAAAATAGGCCGTTCAACACGGCCACTGACGGCCATTTTCGCGCGGTTACGAAAACCACTAAACGGGGAGGATACCGCCGCTTGGAAAACCGCATCATCAAGCTCAAACGGTGCGAAAATCTCTTGCAATTGGCGCTCTTTGCGCGCCAATTGGGTTGAATAATCAAGCCCCAGCCACTGGCAAGATTGGCAACGGCCTTGGGCAAATTCCGCGCAGGCGAGTTTAGTCATTGCGCTCCAGCCACTGCTGCTGCAAGGCCTCAAGCGTGCGCTGGGCGTGCTGCCAGCGCGTGCTTTGCTGCAAGTCACGCAATGAAAACGCGCGGCGTTGATAAAGCCGGCTCAACCGCACTTTGGCGTTTTCATCCTGTGCGCAGGTGAGGTTGTCAAACACCGCCTCCACGCCTTTGCGCTCGTTGCACAGCAATAGCAAGTCGCAGCCCGCGTGCAACGCGCGCTTAGCACGCTCAACAAAATCGCCCATGAAGCCCGCGCCTTTCATGCCCAAATCATCGGAGAAAATCGCGCCGTCAAAGCCCAGTTGCGCGCGCAGCACGTCTTTGAGCCAATAGCGCGAGCCACTGGCAGGGTTGTCATCACACTGGGTGTAGATCACATGGGCGGGCATAATCGCATCGAGCTTGTGCGCAGCAATCAGCTCAGCAAAAGGGCGGATATCATGGGCGAATATTGTGGCTTTATCGCGCTCATCGCGCGGGGTTTCGAGGTGTGAATCCGCCAGCACCGCGCCATGGCCTGGGAAATGTTTGCCCGTGGCCGCCATGCCCACCTCGTGCATGCCGTCGATAAACGCGCCCGCCAGCTCGGTGGTCAGCTCGGCATCACAGCCAAAGCTGCGATCGCCAATCGCCTTGCAATCGTGGCCCAGATCCAACACTGGCGCAAAGCTGAGATCAATACCCAGTGCAGTCATCTCAGCGGCCATCAGCCAGCCGGCCTCTTTGGCATAAAGCGCGGCGGTGGCGCGGTCTTCCGCCAGCTGCGCAAAGGCTTGCATCGCTGGCAGTTGGGTGAACCCTTGGCGAAAACGCTGCACGCGCCCGCCTTCTTGGTCAACGGTGATCAACAGCGGCTTTTTCACGTTTTGCCGCGCGTCCGCAATCAACGCCTGCAACTGCGCGCTGTCATGAAAATTGCGCGTAAATAAAATCACGCCCGCGCACAGGGGGTGGGCGAGCAGTTCAATCTCTTCTTGGGCTAGTTCAAAACCTGCGAGGTCAATAATCAGTCGCGACATGCGCTCTCCTCTTTCACCGCTTGCCACAATGCATTGAGCAGGCGCACCCACGGGATGTAGCTGGTGGTGAGTTTTTTCAATTGTGTGGTTTTTTTAATCACAGGGTTATCCGCCAAATAGTGCTGCCACAGCAGTTGCTGCTGGCTTTGGTCAAGCGCGTTGTTGACAATCACACTGGCGAGATCAAAAGCCGGGTTTGACCAGCTGGCGTATTCCCAATCCAGCCACATCAGCTGCCCGCCTGGTGTGAGCACGATATTCTCTCGGTGCAAATCATGGTGGCCAAGGGTGGCCATTGCGCTTTCTTTATAGGCAGGCAAATCATTGAGTGCCAACAGCCACTGGCTTTGCGCTTCAGGCGGGATGCGCTGGAGCAAAAAGAAAATGTGCTGCATCAAATCCAAGTGCGGTAAGTCATGCAGCTGGGCTTGGGCGTGTTGCGAAAAGCTATGCAGCGCTTTGAGTTGCCCCGCCAGTTTTTCAAGCAGTGCATCATTCCATTGAGCCACCGTCTCCCCTGCCACCCAATGGTAAACCACGCCTTTGTCATTGTGGGCAAACAGCACGGGCACAAAGGGCAGCGAGGTGAGATGCTCAATTAACGCGGGCTCAAAGCGGCGCTGCGCGCCAAGTTCTTCCAGCGCGTCAGAAAAAAAGCGCACCACATACTGCGCACCGTCATCCAACGTGGCTTTGACGGTGTCGCTGGCCAGCCGATTGGCCTCACGCACCGCACTTGGCCAATCAAAATCGGTCTCGAGCTGAGCGCACAAATCACTCACGGCCTTTGCCCATAATGTAGATGCGGTAATTATCACTCGCCGGCGTTGGCTTGGTTAAGGCCATGCGCACCGCACTTTGGCCTTGCAGGCTCACGCACAGCCACGGCGGCGATTGCGACCAATCTGAGAGCTGGGTCACGCCGTTGGCGTCATACCAAGTGATTTGGTATTGCAAGTTTAAAAGATGATCGGTGAGGTTTTTCAGCTCCACCTGTGTGCGCGTGGCCATCACCTGAGTTTGTGTCGCCACTTGTGCGTCAATATTCACAATCGGCTCATCGCTGGCCAAATAGCGCGGCGGCGTGCTTGAACAGGCCGCTAACAAAACACAAAGTGCGGTTAAAGAAAGCAGTTTTTTCATATTATTTCGCCAGCATCGGCCCCAACGGTTGGCCACCGACTAGGTGCATATGAATATGAAACACCTCTTGCCCGCCGTGGCGGTTGCAGTTGACGATTAAGCGGTAGCCGTCTTCGGCAATGCCCTTCTCTTTGGCGATTTTGGCCGCCACCACAAACAAATGCCCCAGCGCTTGCTCGTCTTGCTCGGTGACGTCGTTCACGGTTGGAATCAGCTTGTTTGGGATGATCAAAATATGGGTTGGCGCCTGGGGCGAAATGTCATGAAACGCCGTGACTAACTCATCTTGATAGACAATCTTGGCAGGGATTTCTTTGCGGATAATTTTACTAAAAATGGTTTCTTCAGCCATAGTTCACCTCATCGCGTGTTAATGGCTTTAGAATAATCAAGTTTGCCGCCTTTAGCAAGGGCAACGTCAGGCGAGTAAAGTGCGGTTTTGGCCTCAAAATTGGCTGTCAAATTTAACAAATATTAACTTTATAACATTGTTTTAACACACAATTTTGATCTAAATCACATTTTCTACAACAGCGCGTTTTAAGCGAAAAAGATTTGTCGCCAGCCCGCTTGCCCCGTATAATGCTAAAAAAATTAATAAATATTAAAATTTTTTTGAAATCGAGGGTCAAATCGAGCTTATGAGCGCAAACGAACAACCAAATAGCGTGATGTTAACGCCCACTCAAATGACTGCTGTTGCAGTGTCTGCTGGTGCTTATAAAGCGCGCAAAAACCAGCTTCTCTCCTTTGTTTCTGCCATTGTTTCTGGCGCCTTTATTGCCATCGCTTTTGTTTTTTATGCCACCACCCAAACCGGCAGTGCTGATGTGGCTTGGGGCTTGGCTAAATTTGTCGGCGGTATTGTCTTCTCCCTGGGCATTATCATGGTGATTGTCTGTGGCACTGAGCTTTTCACCTCCAGCACCATGACAGTACTCGCCAAAGTGGAAGGCAAAATCAGCTTTGTGCAAATGTTTCGCAACTGGGCTGTGGTTTATGCTGGCAACCTCGTGGGCAGTTTGTTTATCGTGGCGCTCGTGTGGTTTGGTGGGCAAACCATGGCCGACCATGGGCAATGGGGCTTGACCATTTTAAATACCGCCCAACACAAAATTCACCACACCTGGCTTGAGGCCTTTTGCCTAGGCATTTTCTGTAATATTATGGTGTGTATCGCCATTTGGATGGCCTATTCGGGCAAAACATTAACCGACAAAATGTTGATTGCCATTTTACCGATTTCTATGTTTGTCGCATCAGGCTTTGAACACTGTGTGGCTAATATGTTCATGATCCCGATGGGGATCGTCACCGCGCACAACAGTAGCGCAGAGTTTTGGCAAGCGATCGGGTTGAATGCTGCGCAGTATGCAGATTTAAACCTCGGTCATTTCGTTCTCAACAATTTAATCCCTGTAACCCTTGGCAATATTGTGGGTGGTTCGTTTTGTATTGCCTTGGTACAATGGTTTTTAAATCGAGAACATCACTGAGTTTTTCGACGCGCTTGGCGTGTCGGGTAATTTTTCAATTTCTTCTTCAAATAAGGAATGTTTATGACACAATTAACAGAGCAACAAATTAAAGCTTGGGCCGGTTTCAAAGAAGGCGACTGGCAAAAAGAAGTCAACGTGCGTGACTTCATCCAAAAAAACTACACCCCTTATGAAGGTGACGAATCATTCTTAGCGGGCGCAACTGCTGCCACCACTACCCTTTGGGACAAAGTGATGGAAGGCATCAAAGAAGAAAACCGCACTCACGAACCATTGGATTTCGACACTGATCTGCCATCAACCATCACCTCTCACAAAGCAGGTTACATTGAAAAAGATCTTGAACAAATCGTTGGTCTTCAAACTGATGCGCCTTTAAAACGTGCCATCATCCCATTCGGTGGGATCAAAATGGTGGAAGGTTCATGTAAAATCTACGGCCGTGAACTTGACCCACAAGTGAAAAAAATCTTCACTGAATACCGCAAAACACACAACCAAGGTGTGTTCGACGTGTACACCCCAGACATCCTGCGCTGCCGTAAATCAGGCGTGTTGACCGGTTTGCCTGATGCGTATGGCCGTGGCCGTATCATCGGTGACTACCGCCGTGTTGCCCTTTACGGTATCGACTACTTGATGGCTGACAAAAAAGCACAATTCACTTCATTGCAACCACGCCTTGAAAAAGGTGAAGATTTGCAAATGACTATTCAATTGCGTGAAGAAATCGCCGAACAACACAAAGCCTTAAACCAAATCAAAGAAATGGCCGCCACCTACGGTTGCGACATTTCAGGCCCAGCACAAAACGCTAAAGAAGCCGTGCAATGGACTTATTTCGGTTATTTGGCCGCGGTCAAATCACAAAACGGTGCTGCGATGTCATTCGGCCGTGTGTCTTCATTCTTGGATATCTACATTGAACGTGACCTCAAAGAAGGCACCATCACTGAAGAACAAGCACAAGAATTGATCGACCACTTGGTCATGAAATTGCGTATGGTGCGTTTCTTGCGTACTCCAGAATACGATCAACTCTTCTCAGGCGACCCAATTTGGGCAACTGAATCCCTCGGTGGTATGGGCTTAGACGGCCGTACATTGGTGACTAAAAACACCTTCCGTTTCCTTAACACCCTCTACACCATGGGCCCAAGCCCAGAACCAAACATGACCATTTTGTGGTCTGAACAGTTGCCTGACGCGTTCAAACGCTTCTGTGCGAAAGTGTCTATCGACACCTCATCTGTTCAATACGAAAACGATGACTTAATGCGCCCAGACTTCAACAGCGATGACTACGCAATCGCCTGTTGTGTGAGCCCAATGGTTGTGGGTAAACAAATGCAATTCTTCGGTGCGCGCGCTAACTTGGCTAAAACCATGCTTTATACCATCAACGGTGGTATCGATGAGAAAAACGGCATGCAAGTGGCACCAAAAGCAGAACCAATCACCTCTGAATACTTAGACTTTGATGAAGTGATGACCAAAATGGACAGCTTCATGGATTGGTTAGCACGTCAATACGTGACCGCACTTAACATCATCCACTACATGCACGACAAATACAGCTATGAAGCCTCTCTCATGGCGTTGCATGACCGTGATGTTTATCGCACCATGGCGTGTGGTATCGCAGGTCTTTCTGTTGCGGCTGACTCACTTTCAGCCATCAAATACGCGAAAGTTAAACCAATTCGTGGCGACATCAAAGACAAAGACGGTAACGTGATTGCGAAAAACGTCGCTCTTGACTTTGAAATCGAAGGCGAATACCCACAATTTGGTAACAATGACCCACGCGTTGACGAATTAGCATGCGACTTGGTTGAACGTTTCATGAAGAAAATTCAAAAACTCAAAACCTACCGCAACGCTGTGCCAACACAATCTGTGTTGACCATCACCTCTAACGTGGTTTACGGTAAGAAAACTGGTAACACCCCAGACGGCCGCCGCGCAGGTGCACCATTTGGACCAGGTGCTAACCCAATGCACGGCCGTGACCAAAAAGGTGCTGTGGCATCACTGACCTCTGTTGCTAAACTGCCATTTGCCTACGCCAAAGACGGTATCTCATATACCTTCTCAATCGTACCAAATGCACTGGGTAAAGATTACGAAGCTCAAAAACGTAACCTTGCCGGCTTGATGGATGGTTACTTCCACCACGAAGCCAGTGTTGAAGGCGGACAACACTTGAACGTGAACGTGATGAACCGTGAAATGTTGCTCGACGCGATGGAAAACCCTGAGAAATACCCTCAATTAACCATCCGCGTATCTGGCTACGCCGTACGCTTCAACTCGCTCACCAAAGAGCAACAACAAGACGTAATCACCCGTACCTTTACACAAAGCATGTAATCAAGTGCGGTAACACCAAAAATAAAAACGCCCCAACTGGGGCGTTTTTTTATAAAAAGTTTAGAAAAAATGATGATTACTAATCCATTAAAAATAGCTAAAGATTTCAACTTCATTAAATTTATTATCAGATCCAAACGCTCATTAACGGCTTTCTTTTTTATAGTTATTTTAAATATAGCGTGTTATGTAATGTATGCA
>NZ_JABTBO010000014.1 GCF_014884965.1 Spirabiliibacterium mucosae
ACCACTTGATTTCCGCATTGCGGGCGATTAGCTCAGTTGGGAGAGCACCTCCCTTACAAGGAGGGGGTCACTGGTTCGAGCCCGGTATCGCCCACCATCTTATTTTTATTGTCATTTCCTCCAAATCGTCTACAATCAATTAACGTTTTCTTAACGGTGATTGCGATGAAATTACTCAGTCGACTCCACAAAGCCGCCTCGCGTGTGCGTTTTTATCTCCGCCAGACCGCACTTTCACTTGTGCCGAGCGCCTTTGCACGCCGCCAAGCCCGCACGCTTGAGCGCGATTGGCAAACCTTGCAGGCGAAAAATCCAGCCAAAGCGGCCGAGATTCAAGTGCGGGTGGATTACTACAACAAGCTCAGCGCGCCCTTTGACATCGCGCACCACGCCGAGCGGCAGGTGATTGGCTCCTTTCGCTTAGGCGATAATGGCTCAACCTATTACCTCGACAGCAAGCCACTGCTGAAAATGTTCCCACCGCACTTTGCTTTTTTGCGAGAGTTTGGTGACGTGACCCACATTCCAAGCGCGCCGAGCTTGGTCAAAAGCCGTCCGATTGCCGGCGACAACCAAAACGCGGTGGTGCTCAAGCTCGACAGCGTGCGCCATTTTTATGTCTTTCCTGATAACGTGCCCTTTGAAGATAAAAAGCCAATGGTGGTGTGGCGTGGTGCGTCGCACCAGCCGCATCGGCGCGTGTTTTTAGAGCAGTTTCACGCCCACCCGCTGTGTGATGTCGGCTGCGTGCATGACCGCTCGCTCAACACGCCTTATCACCGCGGCTTTTTGAGCATCGCCGAGCAGCTGCAATACCGCTATGTGCTGAGCATCGAGGGCAATGACGTGGCGACCAATTTAAAATGGATTATGGCGTCAAACTCGCTGTGTTTTATGGTCAAGCCCGTGTATGAAACCTGGCTGATGGAAGGCCGCCTTGAAGCGGGCAAGCACTACGTGGAGCTGAAAAGCGATTATTCCGATTTGGACGACAAAATCGCCTATTACAACGCTCACCCCGAGCAGGCCAAGGCCATCATCGCCAACGCCAATGCGTGGATGGCGCAGTTTTTCAACGCCCGCGACGAGCAGCTGGTGAGCTACTTGGTGCTGGCGAAATATTTCCAACTGCAACAGGCGGCGAAGTAGCGCTCTTTTTGTTGTTTTTTTAAACAAATGGGTGTAGTGTGAGGGTGAATAATGATAACCATCCTCAAGGGGGAACTTATGCAAGGGCTACGCACAACACCCTATTCCGCGCGCCACTATGGCGTGGCAATGCTCTCCGGCATCATTGGCGGGATCCTCTCCGCCATGGTGAAATCGGGCTGTGAAGACATCTTGCCACCGCGCCCGCCTGGTGCCGTGCCACCACCGATTGGCATTATCAACGATCTTGGGCTCTCGCCGGATTCCATGGTTTACACCTTCTCAGAGCAAGTGGTCAACTGGGGCGGCAACGGCATTCACTACCTCTTTTCCATCGCCATCGCGATTCTCTATTGCTGCTTGGTGGAAGTGTACCCCAAAGTGAAAATGGCCTGCGGCGTGGTGTTTGGGCTGGTGGTCGCGGTGCTTGGCTTTCACACCATTGTGTTGCCGATTTTGGGCCTCACCGCACCGATTTGGCAGTGGCCTGTGGACAGCTTGATTTCAGAGCTCATCGGCACCCCGATTTGGATCATCGTGATCGAAATGGTGCGCTATTACCTGCGCGGTCGCATCGTCGGCAGCCAAGTGTATTGATGGCAAAACCGCACTTTACTATGAAAGTGCGGTTTTTTTGGCGTTATTTATGCCGCTCTTTCAGCTTGCCGATCACATCGGCCCAGCTTAGGTTGGCATCTTGCAGCAACACGGTTAAGTGATAGGCCAAATCCGCCGCTTCGCAGATGGTCTCTTCACGGTCTTTCACCGTAGCGGCCAGTGCGGTTTCCACCCCCTCTTCACCCACTTTTTGCGCGATGCGTTTGGTGCCGCGGGCGTAGAGTTGCGCGGTGTAGGAGCTTTGCGGGTCGGCATGCTTGCGCTCGCCTAACAGGCGCTCAAGCTTGGCGAAAAACACCCAATTGAGCGCATCACTTTGCCCAAATTGGTGAAAGCAACTCTCCGCGCCAGTGTGGCAGGTCTCCCCGATGGGCTCAGCGATAATCAGCAGCGTGTCGTTGTCGCAATCAATGCTCATATCCACCACATTCAAAAAATGGCCTGAGGTTTCGCCTTTGGTCCACAGCCGCTGCTTGGTGCGCGAGAAAAAGGTCACCTTTTTCTCGGCCAATGTTTTTTCCAGCGCCTCGCGGTTCATGTAGCCAAGCATCAGCACTTCGCAAGTGAGCGCACTTTGCACAATCACGGGCAACAGCCCGTCAACTTTTTGCCAATTGATTTCAGGCAGAGATGTCATAATAACCTTCCTGTTAGCGACGAATGTCGATCTGTTGTGTGGCGAGGTAGTCTTTCAGTTCGCCAATATTAATAATCTGTTTATGGAACACGCTGGCAGCCAGTGCGCCGTCGACGTTGGCGTCAATAAAGGCATCACGAAAATGCACCATTTCGCCCGCGCCGCCTGAGGCAATCAGCGGCACATGGCAGACTGACCGCACTTTTTTCAGCTGCACGAGGTCATAACCGTTGCGCACGCCGTCTTGGTTCATCATGTTCAGCACAATTTCCCCCGCGCCGCGGCGTTGCACTTCTTCCACCCAGTCTAACGTTTGCCAAGTGGTTTGGCGAGTGCGTTTTTCATCCCCCGTGAATTGGTTGACCCAATAGTGATCCGTTTCGGTGTCATGCCAAGTGTCGATGCCAACCACAATCGCCTGCACGCCAAAGCGATCGGCCAAGCGCTCGATAAGCGTTGGGTCGGCCAGCGCAGGCGAGTTGATGGAAATTTTATCCGCGCCAAAGGCGAAAATTTGCTCGGCGTCGGCCACGGTTTTAATGCCACCCGCTACGCAAAACGGGATGTCGATCACCTCCGCCACGCGCTGCACCCAGCTTTTATCAATGGTGCGCCCGTGCGCCGAGGCAGTGATGTCGTAAAACACCAGCTCATCAGCGCCCTCTTCGGCGTAGCGTTTCGCCAGCGGCACAATGTCGCCAATGATTTCATGATTGCGAAACTGCACGCCCTTGACCACCTGCCCGTCGCGCACATCTAAGCACGGGATTATCCGTTTTGCCAACATGCTTAATTTTTCCTTATATATTCTTGTAAATTAATATCGCCCTTGAGGTATAAAGGATGATGAGGCTCTCCTGTGTTATTAAGTTTAAGACAATATAATTTGTCAAACATACGGCATACTTCAGTTGAACGTCCTCGATAACAACCATTATTTCCCCAAGCAGCAATAATTTTATCCACTGAACAAGCATATTTTTTCAAGTAGAGATCGTTTTCTAACCCAATGGGATCATCAACTTGATAAATAACATCTTGATATTTATCTACAAAGGCGAACAAATTTAGCATGTAGAAGCCGCCAAATCCTTCTTTTTTTGTGTAATGGATGCATTTTTTAATTGTAGAGTCATCATGATGTTCATCTGCTTCCGAAGGATTTAGTCCAATCCACATTATTTTCGGTAGAGAATTATCCCATGTGCGTTCGAGAACATATCTATATTTCCTACAATCAGAAAATACAGCATTTTTTATCATTTTGTCTGACATAAAATTATTTCCTAAGCTATCAGTTAGTCGTTAATATCTATGTGTATCCATCTTTATCCATCTTTATGATGGAATAATGCTCTGCCAAATACCAATTGTTTGTTCTTGAATATGACCTTTTTCTTCTCCCAATTCGATGGCGATACGTTGCAAGTTTCTTGCTAATTCAGGTTGACCGCAGAGCCAAAGACTATAGATGATGCGAGAAATTTTTTTACTCTCATGGCCGATATTACGCAGCCAGTACTGTTGATTTTTAAGTGATTCCTTTGCATAAAGCTGATCATCTTTTCGATAGAGCGAGAAATAATCGATGATAAAATCAAATGCCTGTAAAAAACGCTGTTGAATAATTTCATTATTTCGGAAATAGTCGATATCTTCTTGCGTAAAAAAACCTTCGCGATGATTCCATTTGCTGGGTTGATCGGTCGGGAAAAGCCATGCAATATAAAAATAACCATCTCCAATAACAGGTTTTGGTATAGTGAGCATGGCATTGAAATCAAATCTATCACATGCAATTTCTTGATCTAAATAAAATTTAATAATTGGATGCATCATTACCTACTTAGCAAAAAAGAATTAACTTGCTGTTTCTATGCTTGTATGAGAAAAGGGATTATCTGTTTTGCCAACATGCGATTGCCTCCGCTACGTTAAATTTGCCTTCCAACAGCGCGCGGCCGACGATCACGCCCGCCACGCCGGTGCCTTTGAGTGCTTCAATGTCGGCCAGCGAGCCGATGCCGCCGGAGGATTGAAACCGCACTTTAGGAAATTGCGCGCACACGTCGCGATAGAGCGCCACATTCGAGCCGGCAAGTGTGCCATCGCGGGAAATATCGGTGCACAGCACATGCTGCAAGCCCACTTGGCTGAAGTCGTCAATCACCTGCTCCAAAGTGAGTGCGCTGGTTTCTTGCCAGCCGTGAATGGCGATCAGTTTTTGCCCATTGATGATGTTGATATCCAGCGCCAGCACAAATTTTTCTGCGCCATAGCGCTCAAACCAACGTTTCACCATCTCGGGTTGCTTGATGGCGGTTGAGCCAATCACCACGCGGTTGGCGCCGACTGCGAAAAGATCCGCCACATCACGCTCAGTGCGGATGCCGCCGCCGACTTGCACAGGGCAGCCTGTTTTTTCAATAATATCGCCAATCAGGGCAGTTTGGCGCGCGGCGGGGTCTTTCGCGCCAGTTAAATCCACCAAGTGGAGCTGCTCGGCGCCTTGCGCCACATAGTCAGCAAATTGGGTGATTGGGTCGTCGCTGTAGGTGGTTTGCTTGGCATAATCCCCTTGGTGCAGCCGCACCACGTGCCCGTCAATCAAATCCAACGCTGGGATGATAATTGATGTTGTCATAATCGTTTCCTTATTGTGGCTAAGCTTACGCCAGCCATAGCCGTAATTTCAAGCCCCATTTACTGGCAAGGCCTGTGGTGGCATGCACTATTTTGCCTTGCTTGATGATGATAATGCTCGGCGTCACCTGCACTTGCCAAGCGCTCGCCAGCGCCCCTTGCGGGTCATTAATGGTGCGAAAGTGGTAGTCATGCTCACGCAAATAGGCCGCAACCGCACTTTTATCGCCCGAGCGCAGCGCCACACTCACCACCTGCACGCCCTCATCAGCCAGGCTTGCCACCGCAGGGGAGGTGAGGCGGCAAATCGAGCACCAACTGCCCCAAAAATAGAGCAACACAGGCTTGTCTTCACTCAATGGCCCCAAGTGTAAAGTGCGGTCATTGATATCCACCAACGCTTGCGCCAACGCATTGTCTGGCGCCACTGGGCGGCGGACGTGGTCAATCACCACGGAAAGGCTCATTAGCAGGGCTATAAAATAAAAACTTTTTAGCTATTTTTATCATAAATTGTTATTCTTTTTTAAATATTTATTACGCCGCTGTTTGCATCTGGCTGATAATAAAAACATACGACAGAAATGTCATCATAAATTTGGCGTTTTTCGCCAAAAAAAGTATGGATCCGCTCAAGCCAGCCACAGGCTTTATAATCCAGCGATTTATTCCATGTTGGAAAGCCGCTCCAAATACCTTGGCGAATCGCTTTGGTGGTGTAGTCAGTCAATCCATCAGTGCAAATTAACAAAGTTTCGCCAGCCTTGAGTTGATATTGTTTCAGCGTGATTTCGCCACTAAAAGGCGCCCCATCCGCGACAAAACAAGAGGTTAGCCCAGCGTATAGACTGGCATAATGTTGTTTGTCATCTTCATCGAGGTCAGGTTTTAATTCGCTGAGCATATTATGATCTTGCGTCATTAAGTGCCAATTATCCTCTTTATCAATCACATAAATTCGACTATCCCCCACACTAAGCAGTGTGCATAACCCTGTTTGGGGGTTAATACTCGCGCCAGCAAACGTTGTTGCACTGCCCCAGCAGCGCGTTGAGAGCAGTTTGTTAAAATCAGCATAATGACGCTCAATCCATTGCTTTGATAGGGGCTGAGTTTTGCTCAGGGCTTGCATCCAATAATAACTCGCGCAATGCGATTGCGCGCTGGAAGAAATGCCATCAGCCACGCCAATAAAAAGGGCTCATCTTGAATAAAAATATTCCCAATGGCAAATTTTTGCTGCAAGATATTCTCGCCATTAAATAACGCATCTTGGTTTTGCTTTTTAGCGCTGGCTTTATGTTGATAATAATTAACTTGCATTTATTTGCCCCTCTTCCACACATTATTGATAGCCACCAGCGCCTCGAGGGCGTTCATTTCAATGCTTAAAAACTTGTCATGCGGAACATTTGCTTCTATGGGATTAATCCTAATCAAGTCAGCATCAGCCGTTTTAGCCACTCGTTCAGAGAAATTTCGCACGGTTCTTATTGTTTTGCCAGCACCTATCTCAATAATAAGCAGGTTATTAACCTTCATTAGCCAGCGCTCAAGCAGCTCGCGCTTGAGCTGGTAATAATGCTCGCAAAAATGCCAATCATCGAACATTAAAACATTTTGCCGAGCCAAACCACCACAATAGCGACAAGTCGGTGGAGGAGTCAGTAGCTGGCAATTTTCATTATCCACAACAGGATTAAAATCTGTGGCTTCCCAACTGGTGTCACAGCAATTATTTAAACACTGTAAACGGTGAATAGTGCCGTGACATTCATAAACTCTATGCTCTTGAAACCCCGCTTTTTGAAACTGTCTATCAACATTGCTGGTAAACACAAATGCCCCCTGCGCCATTGTGTCTGACCACGCTTTTAAAATCTGGAAACCCAAATGAGGTTGCGTTTCTCTGTTTTGGATCAACCGATGCGCAAAAAACCAATAGCCAATATCAGGATGCTTTTTGTACACATCAGGGGTGGCGAGATCCATAAATGAGAGATCAACATTTTTAAGCGGTGGATAAGCATTCCATAACCCACCCATGCTACGAAAATCAGGGAGCCCAGAATCCACCCCCATGCCTGCCCCTGCCGTGATTAACAAACCATCGGCTTTGTTGAGCAGCGCTACGGCATAATTTAAATCGTTTTTCATTTCAATCTCCTCATATTGACCACTTAATACAGGCTAAAATGCGCTGTAAGAAGTCATTGATATGAGGAAATCAAATTATTTTCTTGTTATTCAATATCGTTATCGCTGCATCCCACTTGACGCCTAGTGAGCGCCTGGTGGGATGGCAGATCAATATCACACCTTCTCCACAAAATTGCGCAGCAATTGCGCGCCTGCTTTGCCGGAGCGTTCAGGGTGGAACTGTACGCCGTAGAAATTGCCGCGCGCGATGGCAGCCGAGAATGGCTCGCCGTAGTCACAGGTGGCGATGGTGTGCTCGTTGGGGCGCACGGCAAAGCTGTGGACAAAATAGAAGTAGCTGTCTTGCGCAATGCCGTCAAACAGTGGGTGAGCGTCTTCAAACCGCACTTTGTTCCAGCCCATGTGGGGCAGTGGCAGCGCACAGTCAGGCAATTTTTCAGTTTGCCCGCCAATCACGCCGAGTGCCGCCACATTGCCCTCGGTTGAGAAGTCCGTCATCAGCTGCATGCCAAGGCAAATGCCCAAAACAGGTTGGGTGAGGGCTTGGATGGTGTCAATCAAATCACGATCGCGCAAGTTCGCCATCGCCGCATTCGCCGTGCCCACGCCGGGCAATAACAATTTATCCGCTGAGCTGATCGCATTTAAATCACGGCTAATCTCAGCGGCAATCCCTAGGCGATCAAACGCAAATTTAACAGAAGACAGGTTCGCACAACCTGTGTCGATGATGGTGAGTTTGGTCATATTTCCTCTATGGTATATCCAGCATTTATAAAGCGTCTTATCATTTCTTTTCTATAATTATCTGAACACTCAGAAAAATCTAGAGTTTTAATTTCATACTCTAAGGTGTTTTCTGGAACTAAAAATTTTATATTTCTACGAATAAGTCCATTTAGTAAATATTGATAGGGTTCTGTATCTTCATTATAATTAATAGCATATAATTCCCAGCATTGGTTAATAAATGGATCGATAATGCTGTAAATATACTTTAAGGTTTCCTCGCTGAAATCTTTATTTAATGGTTCTTTGAAATGTTGAATAGAGTTCCTTAACTTTCCAAATTTATCATACAACTTTCTGTCAGATAATTTTATCCCTGTTGTGATCCATAATCTGTCTGGGAGTTCAGAATACGGAATAGTCCTTGATTTATCTAATAATTGTATAAAGTTTAATTTATCATTGTGTTCACTATATTTTGGTAAGGTTTCAAAAATTAGCAAAGGATGTTCTTCAGCGATTCTTGCTTTTATTAAAATTTCCATAGCATGAGCAGCTTGTAAAACAGATAATTCATGCCACATGTCATTTTCAAAACTATAATAATTTGCATGCCAATTAGAATGTTGTAATGCTGACAAACCTAATTTTAGCATGTGTGATGAAATGTTTTTTAATTCATCTTTCATAAATCTCACTTACACCAAAGATCATATTACCTAAAAACTTTTAGTCTAACGTATTTTAAATAAAAAACATAAGTGCGGTCACACCGCACTTTGCCATTACAACACCCCTTTCGAGCTCGGTAGCACGTCGCTTTCGACTTTAAAGGCTTGGCGCAGGGTGCGGCCGAAGCATTTGAAGAGCGCCTCTACTTGGTGGTGGGCGTTTTTGCCTTTGACTTTCAAATGCAAGGTGCAGGCGAGCGCGTAGGTGAGCGACATGAAAAAGTGCTCCACCATTTCGGTGCTGAAATCGCCAACTTTGTCTCGGGTGAATTTAGCTTTGAATTTTAAATACGGGCGGCCAGAGAGGTCGAGCGCGCATTGGGTTTCGCACTCGTCCATCGGCAGCACAAAGCCAAAGCGGGCGATGCCGCGTTTGTCGCCAAGGGCTTGTTTGAGCGCCTCGCCAAGGGCAAGTGCGGTGTCTTCAATGGTGTGGTGATCGTCAATGTGTAAGTCGCCGTTGACCTTTACGTCCATTCTAAAGCCGCCATGGGTGGCGATTTGGTCGAGCATATGGTCGAAAAAGCCCAGGCCCGTGGCGATGTTATTCACGCCCGTTTCATCAAGCCACACTTCAACGTGAATGTCGGTTTCTTTGGTGGTGCGGGTCACGCTGGCGTGGCGGGGTTTGTGGCCTTTGTAGGCTTTTTTCTCAGCTAAAATCTTTTCTGCAATTAGCTCCCACGGCAATTTTTCAGGGTGGTACTGCAAGCCGGTGATGCCGAGATTGACTGCCAGTTGTAAATCGGTTTCACGGTCGCCAATCACAAAGCTGTGGGCGGGGTCAAAGAGTTTTTTGCTGATGTATTTTTTCAATAATTTGGTTTTGGGTTTGCGGCAATCGCAGTTGTCTTCGGGCTTGTGTGGGCAGATCACGATGTCATCAAAGGTGATACCTTGGGAGCGGAAAATCTCCAGCATTGCATTGTGGGGCGCGTCAAAATCCGCCTGCGGGAAGGACTCGGTGCCCAGGCCGTCTTGGTTGCTGACCATCACAAAGCGGTAGCCGTGGTCTTTGAGTTTCAATAACGCCGGAATCACGTTTGGCTCGAGTTTTAATTTCTCAAGGCTGTCGATTTGAAAATCGGTTTTTGGCTCGTCAATCAGCGTGCCGTCGCGGTCGATAAACAGGATATTTTGTTGGCTCATAATCAGTCCTTAGCGTTGTGCAAATGCGTTAATCGCAGCCAGTGTGCGTTCGTTTTCGTCTCGGGTGCCAATGGTCATGCGGATGCAGTTTTGCAGCATTAATTGGCTGTGTTGGTTGCGCAGAATTATGCCGTTGTCCCACAGGTATTTAAACAGAGCTTGGCCGTCTTTGGCGCGAAAGAGCACGTAGTTGGTGGCGCTGTCAAACACGTGCTCGATAATCGGGCATTGTTGCAACGCGTTGATGACCCAAGTGCGGTTGTCCAGCACCTCTTGCACCCGCGCACGCATGGATCTCAAGCTCGCTTCACTCAAGGCTTGCTCGGCAATGTCGCTCACCGGCACGGGGATCGGGTAAGGGGCGATCACTTTTTGCAGCACGCCAATCAGCTCCGCATTGGCAAGCGTGAAGCCACAGCGCAAGCCCGCCAAGGCAAAAGCTTTGGACAGCGTGCGGATAATCGCTAAGTGCGGGTAGCGCGCTAAAAGTGCGGTCACACTGTGCTGCGGGCAAAATTCAATGTAGGCTTCATCGACCACCACAATGGTGCGCTCGGCGGTCATCTCCAAAAGTGCGGTCAGGTCGTCGCGGTCAATCAGCGTGCCCGTTGGGTTATTCGGTGAGCAGACAAACAGCACTTTCACGCCGTCGAGATGGCGCTGAATCTCGGGCAAATCCAGTTGAAAATCCGCACGCAGCGGCACAGCTTTGAGCGCCACGCCGCAGGTTTCGCTGCTGACCGAATACATGCCATAGGTCGGTGGGCAGTAGAGCACCGCATCTTGGCCTGGCTCACAAAACGCGCGGATAATCAGCTCAATGGCCTCATCGCCGCCGCGGCTGACCAGCACATTGCTGTCATCAAGGCCGGCGTATTGGGCATAGCGCGAGACCAACGTTTGCGGCTGCGCCTCGGGGTAGCGGTGAAAAGTGCGGTTTTGAAGCGCAATGTCGGGCGAGCTGTGATATTCATTCGCGTTAAGCCAAATATCGCCACTGCCCCCCAAGCGCCGAGCCGATTGATACGGTGTCAGCGCTTGAATGTTTTTGCGTGATAATGCTGTGATTGTCATGGTGTTCTCTCTTAAATCCTATTAACGGTTCTATTGCACGTTTTTTGAGCTGTTGCATTTTTTGCAACAGCTGTTTCTCGTTCTACTTCACTTACCCTTAGAGCGTTTTTAAACGAATACTCACCGCGTTTTTGTGCGCATCGAGTTGTTCGGCGCTGGCCATCAGTTCGACGGTTTTGGCGAGATCTTTAAACCCTTGAGGGGTGAGCTCTTGCACGGTCATGCGTTTGGAAAAATCCGCCAGACCAAGGCTGGAGCTGGTGCGCGAGTAGCCGTAGGTTGGCAGCACGTGGTTGGTGCCGCTGGCGTAATCGCCCATGCTCTCAGGGGAGTAGGCGCCGAGGAAGATGGAGCCGGCGTTATCCAGCAGTGGCAGCAGGCTGCGCGCGTTTTGAATTTGCACAATCAAGTGCTCAGGCGCGTAGGCGTTGCTGATTTCAACACATTGGGAAAGGTCGCTGGCGACAATGGTGCGGCTGTGCTCAAGGGCTTTGCGCGCGGTTTCGGCGCGTGGCAGTTTAGACAGCTGGCTTTCCAGCGCTAAATCGACCTCAAAGGCAAGGCTTTCACTTGGGGTGACGAGCATCACTTGCGAATCCGCGCCGTGTTCAGCCTGCGAGAGGAGATCCGAGGCGACAAAATCCGGGTCGGCCATTTCATCGGCGATTACTAACACTTCCGATGGGCCGGCTTGCATATCAATGGCCGCGCCGCCTGGCATTTGGCTCACTTGGCGCTTAGCTTCGGTGACATAAGCATTACCTGGGCCGAAGATTTTATCCACCTTGGCAACACTTTCCGTACCAAAGGCCATCGCCACAATCGCCTGCGCACCACCGACGGCATAGACGGTTTCAATGCCGCACAGTTTGGCGCAATAGAGGATTTCGTCGGCAATCGGCGGTGGGGAGCAGAGCACAATTTTGTGGCAGCCTGCAATTTTGGCCGGGATCGCCAGCATCAACACCGTTGAAAACAGCGGCGCGCTGCCGCCTGGAATATAAAGCCCCACGCGGTTGATTGGGCGGGTGAGCACCTGACAGCGCACGCCAGCTTGAGTTTCCACGTCAATGGCGGGCGTGGTTTGCGCTTGGTGAAATGTGCGGATGTTGTCGTAGGCGTTTTGAATCGCCGCTTTCAGCTCCACATCCACGCGCTCGCAGGCCGCGTCGATTTGCGCTTGGTTGACCACAACGGAGTCAATCAGTTCTTTGTCGAATTTTTCAGTCAGTGAAATCAGCGCCTTATCGCCTTGCTCACGCACCAGCGACAAAATGGTGCCAACCGCACTTTGAATATTGCCAGATGCCGACATGGCTGGGCGCACCAGTGCTTGTTGTTGCTCGTCTTTGCTCAGTTCGTTCCATTTTAACAGTTGCATGGCTTACTCCATCATTTTTTCAATCGGTAGCACAAGAATTGAGCTTGCACCAATGTTTTTCAGTTGTTCCATGGTTTCCCAAAAGAGAGTTTCTTGGCTCACCATGTGCAGCGCCACGCGCTCTTCGTCGTGCGCCAGTGGGATAATGGTTGGGTTTTCCACTCCTGGCAGCAGCGCTACCACTTCCTCTAAGCGCGCTTTTGGTGCGTGCAGCATAATGTATTTAGATTCGCGCGCTTGAATCACCCCTTGCATGCGGGTTAACAGTTTGTCGATCAGCGCTTGTTTTTCAGGTTCCAGCTCGCCGTCGCGTTGAATTAAGCAGGCTTTGGAGCGATAAATCACCTCCACCTCACGCAGCCCGTTGGCCTCCAAGGTTGCCCCTGTGGAGACCAAATCACAAATCGCGTCAGCCAGCCCGGCGCGCGGGGCGACTTCCACCGAGCCGTTGAGCAAGCAGCTTTTGAATGCGATGTTTTGCTCAGCCATAAAGCGCTTGAGCAGTTGCGGGTAAGAGGTGGCGATGCGCATATTGCTCAATGATTGTGCGCCGTTGTATTGCGCATCTTGCCCTACGGCGAGCGACAAACGGCAGCCGCCGAAATCGAGCCGGCGCAGCATGCGGTAGTTCACCTCTTCGCCGGCACTAAGGCGTGTGAGTTCTTCTTCTTCCAGCACGTTTTCGCCAATGATGCCCAAATCCACCACGCCGTCAAACACCAGCCCTGGGATGTCGTCGTCGCGCACCCGCAGAATGTCGATCGGCATATTTTCCGCATAAGCAATCAGGCGCTGTTCGTTGAGGTTGATTTTCACCCCGCAGCGTTTTAAGAGTTCTTGCGAGTCGCGGCTTAAGCGGCCTGATTTTTGCATCGCAATGCGTAAGCGTTTTTTCTCTGACATACGTGTTATATCCTTTTTCTATTTTAAAACTGGCAAAAATAAACCCCTCGAAAGTGTCCTTCCGAGGGGTTAGGTTGACTGTGTCGTACATCACTCGGAAGTTATCTTCCAAGCAACACCAAGCGCCTGAAAGACTAATCAGGGAAATGGTGGTGATGGTGAGTGGTACGAACAAAATTCATGTTTAGCTCCTGTGTAATGGCAATAACATACTGAAATTTGCGTGCTGATGCAAGCATTGTTTTAATTATTTTTATCACGCAAAATAATTAAACCGCACTTTTACTTTTGCGCACACAAAAGTGTGAGAAACCTCTCAAATTTCAACATTGGTATGCTTGTTTGCGAAAATCCGATTGTTCGCGATTTTCCTTTTCGATAAGATTTGCTGATCAGAATTTTTCAGGAGGTGGCAATGCTGGCAACATTACAAGATATTCTCGATACCGTGAAGGCGGAAAACCTCACCACGCAACAAAAGTTGATGTGCTTGGGCAATATTGCCGAGCGCTTGTTTGACCCGCGTGAGCTGTTGGGCTACACCGATGAAGAGTGGCAACACATTGAAAACCAAATGATTTGTGACCTCAACGAGGGCTATGCGATTTATCGCCCGCGCTACATTCTGCCCGATTATTCAGTCTATATTGAAAAAGGCTGTGACTTTTTAGAGCTGCCCGTGCCGCAAACCCTTGATGACGTGCTTGACGGCTTGCTGATTTTATACGCCAACGTGCCGTCAATCACCACCTATCCAGTTTATATTGGCCGCCTTGATGTGCTGCTCGAGCCGTTTATCACCGATGAAAAAGCCGATTACATAAAAATTAAGCGCTTTTTAAATCACATTGATAAAACCATTCCAGACTCCTTCTGCCATGGCAATATCGGCCCTTATGACACGCGCGCCGGGCGCTTGATTTTGCAAGCGGTGATAGAGCTTGAAAACACCACACCGAATATGTCCATTCGTTATGACAAAACGAAAACCAGCCGCGAATTCGCTGAATTAGCCGCCAAGGCCTGCTTGCTGGTGTCGAAGCCGTCGTTTGCCAATGATGCCTACTACATCGAGGATCTCGGTGAGCAATACGGCATTGCCAGCTGCTACAACGCGCTGCCAGAGTGCGGTGGGGCGTACACCTTAACCCGCCTCCGTTTGGGCACCATTGCCCGCGCGTGCGACAGTGTTGATCAAATGGTTAATGATTTGCTCCCTAGGGTGGCGAACATGGCGCTATCCACCATGGACAAACGCCACCGCTTTTTGGTGGAAGAGGCGAACTTTTTCAACACCTCGTTTTTGGCCAAAGAGGGCTTTATCGCGCGGGAAAATTTCACCAGCATGATTGCCATTGTGGGGCTGGCGGATGCCACCAACCACTTGCTGGCCAAAGAAGGGCGCAATGAAACCTTCGGCCAAAGTGCGCGCGGTGACGAGATTGCAACGCTCATCATGCAAAAACTCGATGCAGTCAACCAAGCGCACCAAGGGCTTTATGTAGAGCGCACCGATAACCACTACTTGCTGCACGCGCAAGTGGGGGCAAGCTGCCACGAAGAAGACAAAGCCAACACGCCAGCGCACCGCATCAAAGTGGGGCAAGAGCCTACCTTGCTGGCGCATTTGAAGCAATCCGCGCCGTTTCATCAGTATTTCCCATCCGGCACGGGGGATTTGTTCGCATTTGATCAAACCTATGTGGATCACCTCGATGCCGTGGTGGATATTATCGACGGCGCCTTTGCCCTGAATTATCGCTACATCACCACCTATTTGAAAAACACCGATTTGATTCGCGTGACAGGTTATTTGGTGAAAAAAAGCGAAGTAGAGCGCTTTAGAAAAGGCGAGGCGGTGCTGCGTGATACCACATGGTATGGCTCTGGCACTGATGAGTGCGCCGATGTGTTTGACCGCCAATTGCGCGATGAGCAGGATGTGAGCGCGGCGTGATGGCGTGTGAAAACGCAAAGTGCGGTCAGCGTAGCGTGCTTGATGAGATTTATCTGCCGCTGCATCGCATCATCGCGTTTTCCAATGTGGAGGGGCAGGGCAACCGCACCAGCATTTTTTTGCAAGGCTGCAAGCTCAATTGCCTCTATTGTCACAACCCAGAAACCATCGCGCGCCACAGCGAGCAGGCCAACGCGGTGAGTTTGCGCTATTTAATCGAGCAAGTGCAACACGCAATGCCGTTTATTCGCGGGGTGACGGTGTCAGGCGGTGAGCCGACCATTCACCACCGCAAATTGGTGCCCTTGTTTAAAGCGCTGCGCGCGCAGGGGTTGACGTGTTATCTCGACACCTCAGGCTTTTTTGATTTTGAGGCGACGCGCGAGCTGATTGAAGAAACGGACAAATTTTTGTTCGACATCAAAGGCACAGGCCTTGGGCTGCAGCAGCTGTGCTTTGACCGTCAAAACCGAGCAGGCAAAGTGCGGTCAAACCCCATGGCAGGCGTGCGAGCGCATATCAAGCCTGAGCATTTGGCGCGCAATATGGACAATCTCACACGCTTGCTGCCGATGGGCAAAATTGAAGAAGTGCGGTTGGTGGCGATAAACGGCTTTTTTGATGCGCACACTTTGGTGCACGATCTCGCGGCGAGATTAAAACACTACCCCGAGGTGTTGCTGAAAATCATCCGCGTGCATGCCAAGGGCGCGCGCGACGCTGACGGGCTGACGCCGTTCATCCCAAGCACGCAGGAGATTGACGCACTGGCACAACACGCCAAAGCGTGCGGGGTGGCAAAGGTGGTGACGATTTATTAAGCGCTCGGTTGGCGGAAAAAACCGCACTTGCGCTTTTGCGGCGCGCTAAGTTTGATTTTGATCGCGTTTTTGGATTTTTTATAAAGATTTTTCGGTAAAAATAAGTCATATTTCAACAACATTTGTTTATCTACTTTAGAGGTAATTTATGAACTCGTTAATGAGTATTATTGGTATCGTGGTGTTGATTGCCATTGCGGTGATCTTTTCCAACAATCGTCGTGCGATCAACTTGCGGACTGTGATCGGTGCGTTTTTGATCCAATTTTCTGTCGGGGCGCTGGTGTTGTATGTGCCACCTGGACGCCAAGCGTTGTTGGCCGCATCCGAGGCGGTGAACAAAGTCATCAACTACGGCAACGATGGGATCAACTTCCTTTTCGGCGGCTTGGTGAGCGACAAAATGTTTGAAGTGTTTGGCGGCGGCGGTTTCGTGTTCGCGCTGCGTGTGTTGCCAACCATCGTGTTCTTCGCTTCACTCATCTCAGTGCTGTACTATTTAGGCATCATGCAAGTGGTGATTCGCTTGATCGGCGGCTTCTTGCAAAAAGTGCTGAAAACCTCCAAAACCGAATCCATGTCGGCGGCGGCCAATATCTTTGTGGGCCAAACTGAAGCGCCATTGTTGGTTCGCCCTTATTTGGCCAGCATGACCGAATCTGAGTTGTTTGCCATCATGTGTGGTGGTGTGGCCTCTATCGCTGGTGCGGTGATGATCGGTTATGCCTCAATGGGCGTGCCATTGCCATACCTTATCGCGGCTTCTTTCATGGCGGCACCGGGTGGCTTGCTGTTTGCTAAAATCCTCTACCCACAAACTGAACACGTGGATGACTCATTGGAAGTGTCTGATGATTCAGACAAACCAGCCAACGTACTTGACGCTGCGGCAATGGGCGCCTCATCAGGTATGCAATTAGCGCTTAACATCGGTGCGATGTTGCTGGCCTTTATCGCCTTGATCGCGATGCTCAACGGCATCATCGGCGGCGTGGGCGGCTGGTTTGGCTATGGCGATTTGAACTTGCAAACCATTTTAGGTTGGATCTTCCGCCCATTGGCGTGGGTGATCGGCGTGCCGTGGGAGCAGTCTGAAGTGGCGGGTGCCATGATTGGTCAAAAACTGGTCATCAACGAATTTGTGGCCTACGTTGACTTTGCCCGTTATCTCGGTGAAAACGCGCCAATGGTGCTGGATGAAAAAACCAAAGCGATCATCACCTTCGCGTTGTGTGGCTTTGCGAACTTCAGCTCCATTGCGATTTTGATCGGTGGCCTTGGCACCATGGCGCCAAACCGCCGCAGCGACATCGCACGTTTGGGTATCCGCGCGGTGATTGCTGGGTCATTGTCTAACTTAATGAGCGCCACCATCGCAGGCCTATTCATTGGCTTGACAGGCGCTGTTGTTCTCGGGTAATTTACCCCTAACACCACGGCTTGCCCGTGGTGTCCTTTTTTCAAAAAACAATAATAAAAAAGCGAGGCTTTTATGTCGAATTTGCAATCTCTTGAACAAGCCGCCCAATTGGCACTGTCGTTGATGGATTTAACCAGTTTGAATGACGACGACACCAACGAGACCATTACCGCACTTTGCCATCAGGCCAACACGCCGAAAGGCGCGCCGGCGGCGGTGTGTGTGTATCCGCAGTTTGTGCCATTGGCCAAACAAACCCTTTCACAACTTGGCCTTGAGCAGGTGAAAGTGGCGACTGTCACCAACTTCCCACACGGCAACAGCGACGTGGCGCAAGCGGTGGCCGAAACCGCCAGCGCCGTGCAAGCGGGCGCCGATGAGGTGGATGTGGTGTTCCCTTACCGCACTTTAATGGAAGGGGATGAAAAGTGCGGTTTTGTGCTAGTGCAAGAGTGCAAAAAAGTCTGCGCGGATGCTGATGTGGCATTAAAAGTCATCATCGAAACTGGTGAGCTGAAAACACCCGAATTGATTAAAAAAGCTGCTGAAATTGCCATTCGTGCCGGTGCGGATTTTATCAAAACCTCCACCGGCAAAGTGGCCGTCAACGCCACGCCAGAGGCGGCGCGAGTGATGCTTAGCACGATTAAAGAGATGGGTGTTGAAGACCGCGTGGGCTTTAAAGCCGCCGGTGGCGTGCGCACAAGCGAAGATGCCCAGCAGTATTTGCAGCTGGCATCGGAGATTTTAGGCGAGAAATGGCTGGACGCTTCACATTTCCGCTTTGGTGCATCAGGGCTTTTAACTGCCTTGTTGCGAACTTTAGGCGTCGATTCGTTGTCTAAATCTGATAACTCGTATTAATAGACAACGTCACTTGCGTTGTACTACGCTAGGAGAAAAATAATGAAAAGAGCATTTATCTTAATGATGGATTCCTTTGGAATCGGCGCGGCTGACGATGCTGATAAATTCGGCGACGCAGGCGCGAACACATTGGGTCATATTGCACAATTGTGTGCAGAAGGTAAAGCGGACAACGAGCACCGCCAAGGGCCATTGAATTTACCTAACTTAACCAAACTCGGCCTGGCGTTGGCCGCCAAAGAATCGGCCGGCAGCGTGCCAGCTGGCATGGATGCCAACAGCGAGCTAATCGGCGGCTATGCCTACGCGAAAGAAATTTCATCTGGTAAAGACACCCCGTCTGGCCACTGGGAAATCGCAGGCGTGCCAGTGTTGTTTGAATGGGGCTATTTTAAAGATCATGAAAACAGCTTCCCACAAGAGTTGCTCGACCGCATCGTTGAAAAATCAGGCATCCCAGGCTATTTGGGTAACTGCCACTCATCAGGCACCGTGATTTTAGATGAACTCGGTGAAGAACACATGAAAACCGGCAAGCCGATTTTCTACACCTCGGCGGACTCCGTGTTCCAAATTGCCTGCCATGAAGAAACCTACGGCCTTGAAAAACTCTATGAACTGTGCCACATCGTGCGTGAAGAGCTGGAAGGCTACAACATCGGCCGTGTGATTGCGCGCCCATTTGTCGGCGACCGTGCGGGCAACTTCCAACGCACCGGCAACCGCCACGACTATTCTATTGAGCCACCTTCAGCTACCGTGTTGCAAAAACTGGTGGACGAAAAAGGCGGCGATGTGGTGTCTATCGGTAAAATTGCCGACATTTATGCCCACACTGGCATCACCCGCAAAATCAAAGCCACTGGCATTGAAGAAATCTTCGATAAAACCGTGGCTGAAATTAAAGCGGCAGGTGACAACACCATCGTGTTCCCGAATTTTGTAAACTTTGACTCCGATTATGGCCACCGCCGCAACGTGGCAGGCTATGCGCAAGCGCTGGAATATTTCGACTCCCGCCTGCCAGAGGTGTTGAAGCTGGTTGAAGAGGGCGATTTGCTCATCATCACCGCAGACCACGGCTGTGACCCAACGTGGCACGGCACAGACCACACGCGTGAGCACATTCCTGTGTTGATGTACGGCAGTGACGTACCGCGCGAGTTTTTAGGCAAACGCGACACCTTCGCCGACATCGGGCAAACTTTGGCCAACTATTTTGGCTTAAGCCCAATGGATTACGGCAAAACCATTATCGATTTTAAACAAGAACAATAAGGATAAAATTATGGCAACTCCACATATTAACGCCAAAGATGGCGCATTTGCAGATGTTGTATTAATGCCAGGCGACCCATTGCGCGCCAAATACATCGCAGAAACATTTCTAGAAAACCCAGAGCAAGTCACGAACGTGCGCAATATGCTCGGCTTCACTGGCACTTACAAAGGCCGCAAAATCTCCGTGATGGGCCACGGCATGGGTATTCCATCTTGCTCAATTTACGCCACCGAATTGGTGAAAGACTACGGCGTGAAAAAAATCATCCGTGTGGGCTCTTGTGGCGCGGTGAAAGAAGATGTGAAACTGCGTGATGTGGTAATTGGCATGGGCGCGTGTACTGACTCCAAAGTCAACCGCATTCGTTTTAAAGACAACGACTTTGCCGCCATCGCCGACTACTCATTGGTTGAAAGTGCGGTGCAAGCGGCGCGTGCGCGTGGCGTGAATGTGCGCGTGGGCAACTTGTTCTCCGCGGATTTGTTCTACACGCCAGATGCTGAAATGTTTGACTACATGGAAAAATACGGCATTTTAGGGGTTGAAATGGAAGCCGCTGGCATCTACGGCGTGGCCGCAGAATACGGCGCCAAAGCCCTGACTATCTGCACCGTGTCTGACCACATCCGCACCGGCGAGCAAACCAGCGCCGAAGAGCGTCAATTAACCTTCAACGAAATGATTGAAATTGCCCTCGACGCGGTATTGCTCAACGACAAAGCCTAATGGCACACAACCGACAAAGGCAGCCACGGCTGCCTTTTTCTTTGGGCTTTAAACCGCACTTTTGGTATACTGTCGAGAATTTGAAAAAACCAAAGTGCGGTCAAGGATAGGAAATGAATTTTATCGGGAAAATTTTAGGTTTTATTTTAGGCTACCGTTATGGTGGCTTTTTTGGCGCGATTTTTGGTGTCATTTTAGGGCACATGGCGGACAAAAAGCTCTATGAACTGGGGTCGGTCAGTTCGAGTATTTTTGCCCGCAAGTTAACGCGCCAGCAGCTGTTTTTGCAAACCACGTTTGCCGTGATGGGGCACTTGAGCAAGGCGAAAGGGCGCGTGACGGAAGAAGATATCCAAATGGCGCAATCGCTGATGAACCGCCTCAACCTAGACGCCAACGGGCGCAAAATGGCGCAAGAGGCTTTTAATCAAGGCAAGCAGAGCGATTTCCCAGTGCGGCAAGTGATCCGTGAATTTCGCCAAAGTTGTGGCCAACGGCCAGATTTGTTGCGGATGTTTTTGGATATCCAAATTCAAACCGCACTTTTAGACGGCCAAATTGAAACCGCCGAACGCGAGCTGCTGTTTGTGATCGCTCAAGAACTGGGTTTAAGCCAGCTGCAATTTGAGCAGATGATGGCGATGATTTTTGCTGCGCAAAACTTCACCAGCGGTGGCGGGCAACAACGCAGCCAAAGCCAAGGCGGTTATGACTATCAAGAGCAACGCACAGGCTACACCAGCCAAAACAGCCTCAACGCGGCCTATCAAGTGTTGGGCGTGAGTGAAAATGATGACAAAACGGCCGTTAAGCGCGCGTATCGCAAATTGATGAACGAATACCACCCCGACAAGCTGGTGGCCAAAGGCTTGCCGCCGGAGATGATGGAAATTGCCAAAGAAAAAGCGCAAAAAATCCAAGCGGCTTATGACATGATCTGCAAAGCCAACGGGTGGAAATAATGCCGTCGCGCGCGCGTCATCTTTTGCCCGCACTGCTGTGCGGGTTTATTTTGTGCCTGCTTGTGTGGTCGGGCATTGCGCCTCACTCGCGTGCGGTGTGGTATGCCGAGGCTATCCCGATTATCGCCGTGTTTGCCTTGTTAGCACTCACTTACACTAGGTTTCAGTTCAGCCAAACGGCCTATGCCTTGATGAGTGTGTGGCTGATTATGCACACCATCGGCGCCCATTATACTTTCGAGCACGTCCCTTTCGGCTGGGGTAATGACCTGCTGGCGCCGTGGCTGGGCGAGGGGCGCAACCACTTTGACCGCGCGGCGCATTTTGCCATCGGCTTTTATGCTTACCCCGTGGCGGAGCTGTTGCTGCGTCAGCGCGCGTGCAACCGCACTTTAGCGATGCTGTTTGGGCTGTTTTTTATCATGAGCTTAGCCGCCAGCTATGAGCTGATTGAGTGGCAATATGCCGTGCTGGCTGGCGGCGATGAAGGCGCGGCGTTTTTAGGCAGCCAAGGCGATGTGTGGGATGCGCAAAAAGACATGCTCGCCGACACCCTCGGCGCGCTGACCGCACTTTGCCTTTTTTATTGGCAACACCGCGATGCCTAGGCTCATCCTCGCCCCAATGCAAGGGGTGCTTGACCCGCTGATGCGCGAGCTGCTCACCAGTGTGAATGACTACGACCTGTGCGTGTCGGAGTTTGTGCGCGTGGTTGACCAGTGCCTACCTGAAAAACTGTTTTATCGCCTCTGCCCAGAGCTGTTGAACCAAGGGCGCACTCGAGCGGGCACGCCTGTGCGGGTGCAACTGCTCGGCCAATCGCCTGAGTATCTGGCCGAAAACGCACAACTGGCGCTGAAATTGGGCTCGCACGGGATTGATCTCAACTGCGGCTGCCCGTCGAAAACCGTCAACGGCAGCTGTGGTGGCGCCAGCTTGCTCAAAGACCCTGAGCTGATTTATCGCGCCACGCGCGCACTGCGCCAAGCCGCGGGCAAGGCGGTGGTGAGTGTCAAAGTGCGGTTAGGCTGGGCTTGCAGCAGCGAAGCGTTTGAGATTGCCGATGCCGTGGTGCAAGGCGGCGCAGACGAAATTGCCGTACACGGTCGCACCAAGCTCGATGGTTACCGCGCGGAGAAAATCGACTGGGTCAAAATTGGCGAGCTGGCGCGCGCTTTGCCGATTCCGGTAATCGCCAATGGGGAAATTTGGCGCGCACAAGATGCCGAGCGCTGCGTGCACCTCACGCAGTGCGCGGGCTTGATGGTGGCGCGTGGCGCGTTAGGCTTGCCGAATTTATCCCGCGTGATAAAGCAGCAAGCCGCGCCCATGGGCTGGCCGGCGGTGGTGGCGTTGCTGCAAGCCTACCTCGCGCTTGAAGACGCGCAGCAGCGCGAGCTTTATCATATTGCGCGCATCAAGCAGTGGCTGCGTTTTTTAATGGTGCAGTACCTCCAAGCGCTCACGCTGTTTGAGCGCATCAAGCCGATAATGGAACACACCGCACTTTGCCAAGCGGTGAACGATTACGCACAGGAGCACAGTGATGGCACGATTTGAATGGGTCTTTTTTGACGCGGACGAAACGCTCTTTTCGTTTGATGCTTTTCGCGGGCTGCAATTGCTGCTGGCGGATTACGGCGTGGGCTTTAGTGCGGCGGATTTTGCCCAATACCAAAAGCTCAACAAGCCGCTGTGGTCGCAATATAACCAAGGGCAGATCACTGCCGCGCAGTTGCAAACCACACGCTTTGCCCAGCTGGCGGCGAAATTGCGCGTCAGTGCGGATACGCTGAACCATCAATTTTTGCTTAAAATGGCTGAAATTTGCCAGCCACTGCCTGGCGTTGTGGAGACGCTCGAATGCTTGCGCGCCCATGATGTGAAACTTGGGATCATCACCAACGGCTTCACGGCCTTGCAACAGCTTCGCCTAGCGCGCACGGGCTTGGCGCACCACTTTGCTTTTGTCGCGATTTCTGAACAAGTGGGCGTGGCCAAGCCACATCGCGGCATTTTTGATTACGCATTAAGCCAAGCGGGCGTGGTGGATAAAAGTGCGGTTTTGATGGTCGGCGACAGCCTGGAAACCGACATTCAAGGCGCACTCAATGCTGGGATTTCGTGTTGCTGGGTCAACCCGCAAGGCCAGGCGTGTGCAGATGTGGTGCCAACGTGGCAAATTGGCGCGATGGCCGAGCTCACCGCGCAGGTGTTGGGGAAAGTCAAAGTGCGGTGTGACCGCACTTTGCATTAGATGCCGTCGTCTTCGTCGTTGGCGCGGCTTTGTTTTTCTTGGCTAATTCATCGCTGAGTTTAACGATGCCGCGAGTGCCGCTTTCCACCGCCAAATCGACCAATTCTGGGAAGGATAAACCGTCTTTTTCCATCGCACATTCGATCACCATCTGCAAGTTAGCACCAGCAATCACCTCAACGGTGTCGAGGGTGTGCGCAACGGTGGAGGCGGTGCGAAACGGTGTGCCGCCTAAAATATCGCAGCAAAATAACACGCCGTCATCACGGCCCATGTCATCTAATGCGCTTTCAATTTCGTCTTTCAGCTCCGCGGGGCTTTTGCTTTCGGTGAAGTTTAAAAAGGCCACATTTTCTTGTGGGCCGATAATTTGCAGCATTGCCGCTTGCAAGCCTGTCCCAAATTGCCCGTGACCGAGCACAACCATGCTAATCATAATGACTCCTTAAAAATTATCGGCTGGGAGCCCCAGCCGATGTTGTTTTTATAATACGCCCAAAAAGCGCCCACCAATACCTAAAATCACGGTGAGGATAATCAATCGCAGTGGCGACCAGCCGCGTTTGACCAAGTAGTACATGAACAAGGTGTACACCAGCGGGAAGAAGGCTGGCATCAGTTTGTCGATCACATCCTCTTGCACCTTGACCACCGCGTCCCCTGCGGTAATTTCAAGGGTGGTGTTAAAGCGGATGTAGGTGGCCACCAACGCACCGATAACGGTCATCCCCACCATGGAGGCAGCGTGGCCGACTTTTTTGGTGTTGGCTTTGATCACAGGAATTGCCGCCACACCCATGCGGTAAGAGTAGTGCGCCAAACCAAAACGCAAAGCAAAGTGCACAATGTTGAACACCACAAAGAAGAAGATGGCGCCCATAAGAGAGCCTTGCAGCGCGAGGCTGGCACCGATACCACCACAAATTGGCAGCAAGGTCAGCCAGAACATCGCATCCCCAATCCCACCGAGTGGCGCACCAACGGCGATTTTGGTAGATTGAATGGCGTTAACGTCTTGTTTTGAACGTTCCATCGCCAAAGCAATCCCCATGACGAAGGTCACCAAAAATGGGTGGGTGTTGAAGAAGCCTAAGTGGCCTTTCATCGCACGGCTTAAGTCATTTTTGTTGGTGTGGATTTTTTTCAATGCTGGAGAGAGGCCATAAAGCCAGCCAGCAGCCTGCATACGTTCATAGTTGAAAGAGGCTTGCAACAGCAGTGAACGCCACGCCATCACATTAATATCGTGTTTTGTCAGCTCAGCACCGATAGTTTGATCTTCATAGAAGTTGTCGTTTTGTAGTGCTTGTTGCTCGGTTGTTTTAGATTCCATCTTCAAACTCCTCTTTTTTCACAACAACAGGTTTTTCAGTGCCTTTGCGCGCATAGTCAATCAGCGCCATGGCAGTGGCGGCGGCAGCAATCGCCAAGATTGGTAGTTTCAACCAAGCTGCGGCAACAAAACCTAGAATAAAATACGGGATATACACATTTTTCATCATGATCTTCATCAGCACAGCAAACCCAATCGCTGGCATAATGCCACCGGCAACGCCAAGGCCGTCGATCACTTGTTTTGGCAACATTTCGATGATTTTACCTGCATGATCGGCACCGAAATACACCGGCAAGAAGGCGCAGAAGAAATAGAATGTACCGAGTACCAACAAGCCTAAGTAGTTAACCCAGTCAATGCCGCGCAAGTTAGCCTCTTCAGCCATTTGGTCACAGCGAGACATCACAGCCGACATCACAGAGAACAGGAAGGTGATTCCCATTTGTACCGCAATCGCAAATGGCACCGCCACCCCAACGGCCACTTTCGGGTCAGTTTTGGTGGTGATGGAAAAGGCCGTACCCACCACAGTACCGATGATCACATTCGGTGGTTGAGCACCCGCCAACGGCGCCAAGCCCATCCACACCAGCTCAAGCGTACCACCGACGAGGATACCGGTTTGCAAATCGCCAAGCACCAAGCCGACAATCGGGCCGAGCACAACCGGACGGTGGAAGTGAGTTAAGCCGTTATACAGGTCAAGCCCTGCAAAAAACGCCACTATACCGAGTATAATGGATTGCAGTAAACTAATTTCCATTCTATGCCCCCTTATTTATTGAGTAATTTGAACAGATCGTGAGATTCTTCTGTTGGCACGCCTTGCACATAACACTCAACGCCGTGGGCTTTGAGTTTTTCAAACGCGTCAATGTCTGCTTGGTCAACAGAAACGGTTTTGTGAATTTGTTTTTTGCCTTCAGTGAAGTGCATATTGCCGACGTTGATGCGTTTCACAGGCACACCGCCTTCCACCAATTTCAAGAAATCGGCAGGCTTTTTGCACACGAGCAGGATTTTTTGGCGATCGGCGGCTTTATGAATGTTGTCGATCACTTTTTGCAATGGCCAAAAACGCACCGCAATGCCATCAGCCAGCACCATTTCCATTAAGTTTTGTTGCATTTCATCTTCGGCAACTTCATCGTTGGCAACCAAGACTAAATTTGCGCCAGCAAAGCCGACCCACTGCACGCCCACTTGCCCGTGGATCAATCTTTCATCAATACGACTTAGTACAATATTTGGCATATTTCTCTCCTTAGCGATAGGCCAATGGGCACGCGCCCAACTGCTTGCTTCATCACATTCTAATTTGGTGATGGGCCTATTATGAAAACGTTTGCTTAAGGCGTAAAGCGCCCAATGCGCGAAACAAGATGTAGTTCACAAAATTTTTTATTTTGATTAAAAAATCAGAAAGTGCGGTTTAGTTTTGTTGTTCAACAAAGTTGGCGAGGGTATCAAAGCGAGCGAGGAGCTGCTGCCATTTGACGCTGTCGATATGCACTGTGAGGTGAAATTGGCCGTGATCATCAATGTGCTCGGCGGTGATGGCATTTTCTTGGTATAACGCATGGCGCAATTTGCCGGCGTGGACGGGCAAGGTGAGTGTGACATCCACCATGGTGTTTTTCAGCCACTGGGTGATGGCCGAAAGCAGTAAATCAAGCCCTAGGCCTGCTTGCGCGGAAATATAAACCGCACTTGGCCGGCCTTGGTCGTCGTAGTCAATGTGCGACGCTACGTTGTCGCACAGGTCAATTTTGTTATACACCAGCAGTTGCGGCACATCTTGCGCGCCAATTTCATCGAGCACGCCGCGCACCGCGTCAATGTTCTCTTCACGGCGCTCGTCGCTGGCATCGAGCACGTGCAGCAGCAGTGTGGCTTCGGTGGTTTCTTGCAGTGTGGATTTAAACGCTTCTACCAAATCATGAGGCAAATGGCGGATAAAGCCCACGGTGTCGGCCAAAATGGTGGTGCCGACTTGCTCAAGCTCCAAGCGCCGCAGTGTGGGGTCAAGGGTGGCGAAAAGTTGGTCGGCGGCATACACCTCCGAGCGGGTCAGGGCGTTAAACAGCGTGGATTTGCCCGCATTGGTGTAGCCGACAATCGACACGGTTGGAATTTCGGCTTTGGCGCGGGTGCGGCGGTTGAGATTGCGTTGGGCGGCCACTTTCGCCAGCTTGGCTTGCAGTTGGCTCAACCGCACTTTGATTAAGCGACGGTCGGTTTCCAGCTGGGTTTCACCCGGGCCTCTTAGCCCCACGCCGCCTTTTTGTCGCTCAAGGTGAGTCCAGCCGCGCACCAAGCGGGTGGAAATATGCTTGAGTTGGGCGAGTTCAACTTGCAGCTTGCCCTCGTGAGAGCGTGCGCGCAGGGCGAAAATATCTAAAATCAAGGTGGTGCGATCAATCACGCGGCAATCGCAAAGTTTTTCCAAATTGCGGTTTTGCGCGGCACTGAGAGAATGGTTGACGAGCACTAAATCGGCGCCGTGGGCTTTCACCGCGGCGGCTATTTCTTCGGCTTTGCCAAGGCCGACAAAGTATTTGGCTTGTGGCGTTGAGCGGCTGGTGGTGAGCACCTCAAGCACATCAACACCGGCGGAGCTGGCCAGCAGGCGGCACTCTTCGATGTTTTCGACGTCTTTTTGTTGCGAAAAAAACACATGCACGAGAATCGCCTTCTCGTGTTCACGCACGCCTTTTGCCGCACTGACAGTAATATCAAAGGCAGAATTTGCCTTTTGCTCTACTTCAGGCATTCGATGGGCTGGCCTTAGCTGTTTTCAACGCTGTCGCTGCTGGCGGCTTGGTTGGCGTTACCACTGTGGTGAGAAATCGCGCGAGCGGGCACAACAGTTGAAATCGCGTGTTTGTACACCATTTGACTAACGGTATTTTTCAGCAAAATCACAAATTGATCAAACGACTCAATTTGCCCTTGCAGCTTGATGCCATTGACGAGATAAATTGATACAGGAATACGCTCACGACGAAGCGAGTTCAAATAAGGATCTTGTAAGGATTGTCCTTTTGCCATAATGAATTCCTTAATTGTTATAGGTTAGCGTCAAAAAAACATAATTATGTGAGAAATAAAGAAAATAAGTCTCCACGCCCAATATAGCAACTTTCTTGACAAAAGTCATCAGGAAAGCGCAGGGAAATTATCACTTTGTGTTATTTTTTGCAAAACGTGATTTTTATTTTGCTCGCCTTCAAGGCTGTCGAGCCACGTTAACGGATGCTTCCAGCCGCGCAGCCAGGTGATTTGCCGCTTGGCCAGCTGCCTGGTGGCGCAAATGCCGCGATAGCGCATCTCGGCCCAATCGTAATCGCCGCGCAGATACTCCCACATTTGGCGATAGCCGACACAGCGCATCGACGGTAGATCCAAATGCAAATCACCGCGAGCATACAGCGCGCGCACCTCTTGCTCGAAGCCGGCGGACAGCATCATATCAAAGCGCTGCTCAATGCGCTGGTGCAAAATTTCGCGCTCGGCAGGTGCAATAGCAAACTGTGCAATGTGATAAGGCAAATTATTATCTACCGTTTGCGACAGCTCGGTTAAACTTTTACCCGAAAGATAATAAACTTCCAACGCTCGGTTGATGCGCTGCGGGTCATTGGGGTGAATGCGCGCGGCGGAAACAGGATCCACCTTGGCTAACTGTTGGTGCAAGTAATCCCAGCCCTTTTCTTGCGCGGCGCGTTCAATTTCTGACCGCACTTTGCTGTCTGCCGCTGGCAGTGGCGAGAGCCCTTCAAGCAGTGCGCGGAAATAGAGCATGGTGCCACCCACCAGTAGCGGGATTTTGCCTTGCGCGGTGATATCCGCCATCTCGCGCAGCGCATCGGCGCGGAAATCCGCGGCAGAGTAGCGCTCGGCGGGGTCTTTGATGTCAATCAAGCGGTGCGGGGCGAGCGCAAGCTCCTCGGCACTGGGCTTGGCGGTGCCGATGTCCATGCCGCGATAAATCAGCGCGGAGTCCACACTGATGAGCTCAACCGGCAAGTGTGCCCGCAAACGGATGGCCAAATCGGTTTTGCCCGAGGCGGTTGGCCCCATTAAAAACAGGGCGAGTGGCTTGCGGCTCATTGCAGGCCTCGGTAGGGCGAGAGATCCAGCGGCATTAAAAGTGCGGTCAGCGCGCGGGCATCTTCGCGCTCAACCGTCGCCAATGCTTGGCTGGCATCGGCCAGTGAGGTCATGGTGTGCTCAAGGCGTTGGCAAAGGGCGAGGGCGAGATCAGCAATGCTGTGGTGATCCTGTGACAGTGCGCCCAGCAGGCAGGCCTGCAAATTGTGGTGGCGCAGCTGGGTTGGCACGGCGCTGATGGTCAGCCGGCAAGCCTCATTTTGTGGATACTCACTCACTTCAAACCCAAGCGTGTCGAAAAAGCCTTTTTGCGCCTGCCAGCGGGCGTGTTGCGCGCTGTCTAAGCGCAGCACGAGTGGGATCAACAACGCATGGCGCTGCACATGGTGCTGCAACGCCAGGGCCTGCGCCGTGGCAGCCAATTTGGCGGCGTGGCAAACATAAAGCTGCTGGCCTTTTTGCAAAAGAATCAATTGGCTGTCGCTGAGCAAGGTGAGCAATCGTAAATGGTGCTCGCTGGCCGTCACCACACTTTGTGCGGGTGCTTGCTCATAGCGAACCGCACTTTGCGTTTCAACCGGTGGTGCTAGCGTGCGGGCAGGTTGCGTGGCGTAGTGCGCCTGCGGCTCGTGCGCGCTCTCGGTGCTCAGCAGCTGGCGATAACTTTCCCGCCACGCTTTGGGCACCGTGGTGGTGGCGTGTTTAAACGGCGCGCTTGTGCTGCGCGCGGTGTCGGTGAAGCTGTTCACGCCTGCCGCAGCACGGTTAGTGGCGGGGCTTGGCGCGTTGAGGGGCAATTGATCGGCTTGGCTGAGCGCTTCTTTCACGCCTTGATAGACAAAATCATGCACCAAGCGCGCTTGGTGAAACCGCACTTCATGCTTGGCGGGGTGAACATTGACATCCACCAAGCTTGGGTCGAGGTCTAAAAAAAGCACAAAAGCAGGATAAAGCTGGCTGTCGAGCTGCTCGCCATAGGCTTGGCGAATGGCGTGCAGCAGCGTTTTATCGCGCATCATGCGGCCATTAACATAGCTGTAATTAAGGTCATTTTGATGGCGTAAAAATTGCGTGTCCGCCACCCAGCCGTAAAGGTGCATGTCGTTGTGTTGCCAGTTGATTTCCAGCGCGTGCTGGACAAACTCCGCGCCACAAATTTGGCTTAAGCGTTTGCGTTTTTGCGCCTCGCTGTGCGCTTTCGGGTACTGGCGCACCACTTTGCCGTTGTGCGTGAGGGTGAAGGCAGTGGTGTTTTTCACCAATGCAATGCGGCGGATGACCTCGTCAATGTGGCCAAATTCCGTTTTTTCGGTGCGCATAAATTTGCGTCGTGCAGGCGTGTTGTAAAACAGCGTAGCCACCTCCACCGTGCTGCCAACAGGGTGCGCGGCGGGTTTTAAGGTGGCGAGCATATCACGCCCTTCGGCATAGACTTGCCAAGCCGCACTTTGCTCGGCGGTGCGTGAGGTGAGTGTCAAGCGCGACACCGAGCTGATGCTGGCTAATGCCTCACCACGAAAGCCAAAGCTTAAAATGTGCTCCAAGTCATCTAAATCGCTGATTTTGCTAGTGGCGTGGCGGGCAAGAGCGAGTGTGAGTTCGTCTTTGGCGATGCCCACGCCGTTGTCGCGCACGCGAATGAGCTGCGCACCGCCACGTTCAATGTCGATAACAATTTCACTGGCGCCAGCATCCAGGCTATTTTCCACCAACTCTTTGACCACCGAGGCTGGGCGCTCGACCACCTCGCCGGCGGCGATTTGGTTGGTCAATTGCGGTGGCAGGATTTGAATCGGCATCTTATTTCAACTTAATTTTTTGCCCAACGCGCACGTTGTCGTCTTTCAGGCCGTTGAGGCGGCGCAACTCACGCAGTTTAATGTTGTATTTAATCGAAATCAGCCCCAAGCTCTCACCCGGCTTAACTACATGCACGCTCGGCACATCACCACTGGCGGCACTTTTGCTGGTGCTGGCGGGCACCGCACTTTTATAATTGGCGGCTTCACCGCTGGTGTTGTAATAATCGATCAAGCCTTGATAAATCGCATTGGCAATTTTGCGCCGGTGCGCCGTGGTGGAGAGTAGTTGCTCCTCACGCGCATTAGACAAAAAGCCCGTTTCCACCAGCACAGAGGGAATATCCGGCGAGCGCAACACGCCAAGGCTGGCATGCTGCGGGCGGTTTTTGCTCAAACTTGCCACCCGCCCAATGCGGCGCAAAATCGATTGCCCCAATTGATAGCCCGCGCGCTGCGAGTGGCCAAATTGCAAATCCAGCACCGTTTGGTTTAAGTATTTTTCGTCATGCGAGGCCAGCACGTTGCCCGCGCCGCCAAGCAGCTCGGATTGTTTTTCGTGATCTTCCAGCCAGCGGCCCATTTCGCTGTTGGCGCGCTTGTTCGAAAGCACCCACACCGACGCCCCTTGAAAGCTCGCTTTCATATTGGAGTCCGCATGGATTGAGATTAAATAATTGGCCTTGTTTTTGCGCGCGATTTCAGAGCGCTCGGGCACCGAGATGTAATAATCCCCACGGCGGGTCAATACGCTGCGAAAGCGCGGGTCGGCATCGAGCATGGCTTTGAGCTCTTTGGCGATTTGCAAGGTAACGTTTTTCTCCCGTACTTGCAAATTCGCGCCTGTTGCGCCTGGGTCTTTGCCGCCGTGGCCCGCGTCAATGGCGATGGTGAGCACCCCTGAGCGGCGCGCAGGCGGTGGCACGGGGGCGGCTTTGGTGACAGGTTTGCTTTGGCTGACTTGCTTGGCGGTGTTGACCGCACTTGTGCTTTTGGCTCCCGCGGTTTTGGGCACCGTGACGGTCACCGTTTTGCCTTTTTGCGCAAACTTGACCGCACTTTTGCCTTCAAGCTCGAGCACCACACGCAAGGTGGTGCTGCGCGGGGATTGGCTGGTGCGCACTTTTTTCACCGCACCATTGCCACGCACAGGCAGCAGGGATTTGTTGTCTAATTGGCTGTTTTGAAAGTCAATCACCAGCCGTTCAGGGTTATGCAAAGGAAAGTAGCTGAATTTGCTTGGCAGCGAAAACGCAAAGCGCACCTCCGTGCTGGCGTTGTTCTCGCTTAGCTTCACGTTGGTCAAGGTGCCGGCAAAAGCCGAAACGCAAAACAAAAAAATCAGCGCCAGCGCAGTCCAAACGCGTGCCAAAGTGCTCATCACAGCCAAGTTCCTCTTAATTGAAGTTGAAACTGCTTATTGTGCGAAAATTTGCGCTAATTGGCAAACAATTTGTGCGCCCAACGCGTTTTGCGGCGTAAAGGTCAAGCGGCGGCCGGTGTTTTGATAGGCGATATCCAGCACCACATCGGGCGGATTGATAAAGCACTCGCCCTTGGCTGGCCACTCGATCAAACACAGTGCATGGGCGTCAAAATAATCGCGAATGCCCATAAATTCGAGCTCTTCAGGGTCAGCCAAGCGGTAGAGATCAAAATGAAAGACCGCCAGCGGCGACAGATGATACTCTTCCACCAGCGTGTAAGTCGGGCTTTTCACATTGCCATCGTGCCCCAACGCTTGCACCACCCCGCGGCTAAAGGTCGTCTTGCCCGCACCCAGTTCACCGTTTAAATAGACACACACAGCGCAGCCTTGCGCCTTCACCACTTGCGCAAACGCCCGCGCCACACCCAAAAGTGCGGTTTCATCCTCACACGTTTTAGTCCACCCCTGCATCATCAATCCTTGGCTGTTTTAACATCACACAATGCCGCTATCTTAGGGTGGTTGTGGCAAGATTACAACTGCATAGTGCTAAATTACAGTGATGTAATAAGCCGTTGTGTTTTAGTTTGAATTTCATCTAAGGTATCGCCTGCTTTGAAAATATTCCCACCGATACCAAGTGCAGATGCGCCACTTTGCATAAAGGCTTTACTATTTTCTGCATTAACACCACCGACAGGGATGAGTTTCGTGTTTTTAGGGAAAACACTTTTCCACGCTTTGATAACGGAAGGTGAAATCATTTCAGATGGGAAGAGTTTCAAACCATCAGCACCATATTTCAAGGCAGTAAAACCCTCTGAAGGTGTCATCACGCCAGGAAGCCAAAGCATGCCCAATTGTTTTGCTTTAAGGCCAACATCAGTATCTAGATTGGGTGCGATAACAATTTCGGCATTTATTTCGTGCAATGCAATAACATCTTTGACAGTCAACACTGTGCCAGCACCAATAATTGCGCTCTCTTTGAAATGATCTTTAAGTAATTTAATGCTCTCAAGAGGATAGGGTGAATTAAGAGGCACCTCAATAATTCTGATGCCTGCTTTGTAAAGTAAATTACCCACCTCTAGACACTCTTTTGGCGTAATACCTCTTAGTATGGCAATAATTGGGCAGGCATTAAGACAGCTTTCAAATTTATTTTTCATAATGTCATCCTTTGTACTGGTTAAAGATGGCTAATGTACCTTGAATAACCGTATTATCAGGCACCATTTTAAAATTGAACCCAAGGTGTTCTAGAGCACTGGCGTAAGCTTGTGGTAATTTGCCATTACCCATAATCCAAACTGTCTCATCTTGATATGATGATGCACCAATCTCAGCACCAATTAGTATGCCACTTAAAAAGCTCATGGCATACTCCTGTGGCATATCGCCGCATAATACTTTAGTCCGAGATAAAAAAATATGATTGAGTAATTGTCCTCCATGTCGAGAATCAAAACCTTGTTCTGCACCCTGCCTAAACCATATTGATTGACTATCAACACTACCCTTAAAAGCACCCAGTATGGTTGATTGGCAAAGAGCATGAAACATTTCACCTGTTAAAAAAGATTTAAAATCAACCATTTTTTTATTTCTGATAGAGGCAACTTTGGAGTGAGTGCCTGTGATAATCATGGAAGCATTTGTTAAACTCAACGCGCTGATAGCACCAATAATTTCAGTTTCTTCCCCACGAATAACATCGGGTGATTTTCCTGTTTTGTTTACACCAGGAATAAGCAGGATTTTGGCGTTTTGACTATTGGGTACTTCAAGCATATTTTTTGCAAGCGTGTTGGCATCGCAAGGAAGTGATGTGTAAGGTATTTCAAGCCAGCCATTTTTAGAGCCAATCATGCCAGACATTACAATAGGCAATTCAGCGCTATAGCCTTGTAACTGAGAGAGGTGTGTAAAAAGCACGGTTTCGAAGTTTGGAGAGGCTTTCAAAATGCCTTCATCTGTTGACACACTATCGATAATATCACCTTGTGCTCCTATTATTCTTGCACGAAATGAAGATGTTCCCCAATCTACTGCAATCAGATGAGCGTGATTTGATGGTTTTTGTTCTAGCATGATTAAACTCCCTTATTCACTAAAAATTTAGAAGCCAAATAGTTATAGATTACTTTGATAACAGGGAAGAAAATAGTAAGCATAGCAATTGAAAACAGTGTGGCGGTGATCGGTCTTGTGTAGAGAAATTCAACACTGCCATTATGGAGTGCGAGTGCGCGTCTGAAATTGGATTCAGCCATAGGCCCCATAATCATAGCTAACACAATGGGTGATACTGGGAAGTCACGCATTCTTAACACATAACCGACAATGCCTGCTGTGAGCATGATGCTGATATCAAATACAGAGTTATTAATCGCAAACGTTCCCACTAAGCATAAACACAAAATAATAGGAATGAGATAAGATTTAGGCATGGACAACACTTTGACTAAATATTTGAGTGTGGATAAACCAATGACCAATAATGCAATGTAGCAAATAAACATTCCCGCAAATAATGTGAACACCATGGAGCTGTGCTCTTTAAATAAAAGTGGGCCAGGTTGAAGCCCTTGTAATGTCAGTGCACCCAACATAACTGCAGTGACCGCATCACCTGGGATGCCTAAACTCAGCATAGGGAGCATAGCGCCACCCGTGCAACCGTTTGAGCCCGCTTCAGCAGCGGCCACGCCTTCAATTCGTCCTGTGCCAAAATGAGCCTTGTGTTTTGAAAAGCGTTTTGCTTCATTGTAAGACACAAAAGCAGCAATATCCGCCCCAGCCCCTGGTACCGAACCTATACAACTACCAATGAAACCAGAGCGAATCATCAGTAGAAACTGCTCTTTAATTTCTTTGAGTTTCGGTATAACACTCGGAATTTGGATATGATTGCGCTCGACTTCATTAGGCTCAGAGATCGACTTGAATGCCTCAGATCCTGCAAATAAGCCGATCATGACAGGAATAAAAGGAATGATCATAAGTTCTTGATTACCAAAAGTGAAACGAGGGTAACCTGTCATAGGATCAAGTCCAATTGTGGCAATCAATAACCCGATAAAGCCCGTAATAAGTCCTTTTAATAGAGATTTGCCTGAAATACTAATAATGATGCTTAAACCAAAAACTGCAAGCGCGAAGTTTTCTGGTGCTGAGAATTCAAGTGCAAATTTTGCTAGTAGTGGTGCCAAGAAAACTAACATTAAAACACTAACAATCCCGCCAATAACAGAACCAATGGTGGCAAAACCTAAAGCTAACCCTGCTTTGCCTTTACGTGTGAGTTGATAACCATCAAGTGCGGTTGCCGCGGCAGCTGGCGTGCCTGGAATATTCAATAAAACGGCAGTAATGGAGCCACCATAAATGCCTCCGAAAAAAACACCACTAATCATTAAAAGTGCTGAAACAGAGTCCATGCCAAAGGTGAAGGGTAATAAAATAGCAACACCCATAGTCGCTGTTAATCCAGGTAATACACCTAAGACAAGGCCAATACACACCCCCATAAGCCCTAAAAATATCGCCATGGGTTGAGTAAATAAGCTATAAAATCCTGCAAGTAATAATTCTAAGTTTTCCATTTAATTTCTCCTTCAATATTATTCAAAAATAATACCCAGTGGGAGTGGAACGTTGAGCAGCAATTGAAAAACAACATATATCAAGATTGTTATTCCTAGTGAGGTTAAAACAATATTTATTTTGCTTTTTATTCCAAGGAGTATCATTAGCGCGCATGAAAATAAGAAAGAAGATAAATAAAATCCAATTATTGGAATGAGATAAATAGTTAAAATGTTAAAAATGATTGCAATGATAGCACGTTTGACATTTAGCGGTAGTGAGCTAATGGCTTCTGTAGTGCTTGATTTAAATAGTGTTTTACCTATGCCAATAACACAGAGCAGCGCAAGTGCGGACGCAAAGAAGATTGGGAATCGAGCTGCGCCAATATCATTGGCCATTGTGAAATCAGGGAAAGTATTAGCATAGTACAAAGCAAAAACAGCAATGGCGAGAAAGAAGATATAAATTGATAATATGATATAATCAATGTTTCTTTTCTGATTTTCCATAATTAACCTCAAACTTGCAAAGAGGTGCTAACCAAGGTTAGCACCTGAAATTAATTATTTAGTCATGCCTAATTTGGTCATGATGTCATGGAAAAAGGCGTTGTCTTGCTCAATCACTTTTTCAAATTCTTCTGAATTTAGGTATGCAGGTGTCAGATTCATTTTTTCGAGTGATTGATTGAAAGCCTCATTTTGGCTCACTTTAAGTGCTACTTCACTGAGCTTATTCACAGCATCATCAGGCGTTTTTTTCGGTACTACAATACCTCGCCATGTTGCAATAGACAGATCAACGCCTAACTCTTTAAGCGTAGGAACATCAGGAAATTTTTCTGAGCGCTTATCCGCCATTACTGCAAGAATGCGCACAGTCTTATTTTAAACATGTGTTATAACCTCTGCAGGACTAACAGTCACGGCTTCAATATGTCCACCTAAAAGTGCGGTTACTGCTGGGTTTGCACCACCATAAGGAATATGAGTAAATTTTGCTCCTGTCTTTTCGCTTAGTGCTTCGGCAGCAATATGCCAAATGGCCCCAGTGCCTGAGTTACCAATGCGAATTTTGCTCGGGTTATTTTTGGCATAATCAATGAATTCTTGAAAGGTATTCCATTGAGAGTCAGATTTAACTGAAATGGCTGCAGGCTCAGCATTCAAACGTGCAATAGGCTTGAAATCACTAGCTTTCCAATTCACTAATCCCAAATTTGGTAGCATTGTTAATTCAACGGTACCTGTTCCAATTTTGTAACCATTTGGTCGCGCCATGACGATCTCAGTTAAACCAACTGCACCGCCACCACCTGCTTTATTAACAACGCCCATGTTGTGTGGGAGATATTGATTAGCGGTATCTACAAATGCACGGGTAACAAGATCAGTTCCACCCCCTGCAGAGTAAGGCACAATCACCTCAATATTACGTGTTGGATAATCTGCCGCTTGAGATACAGTGGCCGCGGCAAGGCAAGAAACACCGACGATGCTGATAAGCTGAGTTAATTTTTTCATATAAGTCTCCTCAATAAAATATAAAATTACGCCTTAAGGCATATATTGTCCGCCATTTACATTGATAATCTGTCCTGTTATATATCCAGCAGCCTGATGTGAAGCGAGAAAGGCAAAAGCGGGAGCCATTTCTTTTGCCGTGCCAAAGCGGCCAAGAGGGATGGTTTTATTGATGGCTTCTCGTGTTGCTTGGTCTTTGTCTGCATGGAAATCCGTATCAACAGTGCCGGGTGAAACAAGATTGCAGCGAACACCGTCTTTAGCATAGGCTATCGCCCATGATTTTGTGATGGTATGTAACCAGCCTTTAGATGCTGCATATAACGAGGCGCCAGGTCCGCCACCCATATAAGCTGCAAAAGATCCAACATTAATCACTGAACTTGTCCAATTTTCTTGTTTAGCTGAGTTAATTAAATAAGGAAGTGCATACTTGGTCATATATTGTGCTGACGCCACATTGAGGTTAAAAACAGCCTCAAGAAATTTTTCGTCAATTTCGGGTAATTGTTTTCGGCCGACTAATCCGCCGACATTATTGATAAGAATATCTAGTCCACCATGCTCGTCGACAAAATCGTTGACCAATTTCCTGCATTCAGATTCCTTACTTAAATCAGCACAGTAATAAGCTGCTTTACCGCCAGCTTGCTCCATTTGTGACAGTAAATTATCGAGATCTTTTGGTGGTCGCCTTGATGTGATAGCAACAGTTGCACCTAGTGATGCAAAAAGTTGCGCGACTGCAAGGCCAATCCCAGCAGATGAGCCAGTTACGATAACTTTTTTATTGCGCAAATCACTTAGCATATACTCTCCTTAATTTTTGCAGCGAAGATCATAAATTTTCAATTTTATTTGAAATGGCTTGAGCAGTATTTTTGAGTACAGCAACTAACTCATGCATTCTCTCGTTAGGCATATAAACGCTGATACTGGCAACAGAAATAGCAGCAATTATTTGTCCATATTTGTTGCGTATTGGTACAGCCACACAGCGTAAAATTTCGCAGTTGTCCTCCAAATCAAAAGAAAAATCACCTTTACGATACTCATTCATCCGTTTTTTCAGCTCTTCGTGTTTATCTGTTGCTGCATAGTGAGTGATTAAGCGATTTGTCTCAGTAACAGGCAGATCCAGCATTAATGCTTTTCCAATGCCAGTGATGGCAAGTGGGAGTCGATCACCAATTCGAGAGCGCATTTCAATTTGGCGAGAGCCTGAAATTTTGTCTAAATAAAAAATATGGTCGCCTTCACGAATACCTAAATGTACTGTATCTTGTGTCACTCTCGCTAATTCCTCTAAATAAGGATGCGCAATGGCTTTCAGAGGCATCTGTTCTTGTGCGATGATACCTAATCGAATGATACTGGTGCCAAGGACATAGCCAATACCAACGACGTGGCGAATATAGTTTTAGTTTCCAATGATTTCAGTGTCCGGTGCACAGTAGTTTTAGGCATATCTAAAGCTCGTTGGATAGCTGTTAGCGTCCTGTGTCCAACGGAGATAGCTTCAAGTACATCGATGCTTTTTAAAATACTTTTGGTTTCACTCATACTTCATCCTTACATGAGTTACTTTAACTAAAAGCTTGTACAATTTATGTGATCAATGCCATAGTTTCATAATGCAAAATACATATTCCGAATAGTGGAATTTTTTGTAATTGCTTTAGAAATCTGAGTAGGCATAAACCGCACTTTTAGAATAGATAGACGGTGGCCCTCTTTAACAACTTGTGAAACAACTCACAGAATGCGGGGGGCTTTTTCGATATACTAAACGCAATTTTCGTATTTCGACATTAAGAGGAGAGCGTATGAAAGTGTCTAAATTATCATTAGTGGCTGCATCATTGTTGATTGCAGGGGTGTTTACCGCAACGGCGCAGGCTAAGGGGCGCTTGGTGGTGTATTGCAGTGCGACCAACGCAATGTGCGAAAGCGAAGTTCAAGCATTTTCTAAAAAATACGATGTGAAAACCTCGTTTATCCGCAATGGTTCAGGCAGTACTTTTGCCAAAATTGAAGCAGAGAAAAACAACCCACAGGCGGATGTGTGGTATGGCGGGACATTTGACCCGCAATCACAAGCCGGTGAACTGGGCCTGCTTGAGGCGTATAAATCCCCGAATTTAAAAGAAATCGATGAAAAATTCCGTGACCCAGGCAAGGTGAAAGGCAATTTGTCATCGGCGATTTATATCGGCATCTTGGGCTTTGGGGTGAACACTGAGCGGCTGAAAAAATTGGGCATTAATGAGGTGCCAAAATGCTGGAAAGATTTGCTGGACCCACGCCTGAAAGGCGAAATTCAAATTGCTGACCCGCAAAGCTCAGGCACGGCCTACACCGCCATTGCCACTTTCGTGCAGTTGTGGGATGAAGGCAAAGCATTCCAATATTTCAAAGACTTAGATAAAAATATTTCACAATACACCAAATCAGGTATCACCCCTGCGCGCAATGCCGCCCGTGGTGAAAGTGCGGTCGGGATTGGCTTTTTGCATGACTACGCGCTTGAAAAAGAAAAAGGCGCGCCGCTTGAGTTGGTGGCACCGTGTGAGGGCACCGGCTATGAGCTTGGTGGCGTGAGCATTCTTAAAGGCGCGCGCAACCTCGACAACGCGAAATTGTTTGTCGATTGGGCGCTTTCAAAAGAAGGCCAAGAAGTGGCGTGGAAGTCTGGCCAGTCTCACCAAACGTTGACCAATACCACCGCGGAGCAATCCCCAAGCGCGATTGACCCGAACAAATTGAAACTGGTGAACTACGACTTTGAAAAATATGGCTCAACAGAGATGCGCAAAGCCTTGATCAACAAGTGGGTTGAAGAGGTAAAATTATCTAAATAAGGCGCACTGAGGTGGGGAATGGCGTTGTGCCATTCCCTTTTTCTTTTTAACATTTGAGGTTGTAATGAAATTTATCACAACAATGGCAAACAAACCGCACTTTTGGGTGCTGCTGACGTTTTTAGGGTTTGCTTGCTTGCCGTCAATGGCGTTGGATTATGGGCTGTTGGATTCCACTTTTGATGAAATGCTCGAGGCGATGGGCTGGTATAGCGTGAACCTCAGCTGGCTGTGGTTTGCACCTGTCTTGATCTTTTTGCTGCTGCCCGCATTGGGCTTGAAGCGGCAAACGCAAGCCAAACTTGAGCTCGCGCTGGTGTACGCAACCGCACTGTTGGTTTTCATCAGCGCGATTGTCTACAAAGTCAGCCTTGGCTATTCGGTGATTGTGCTGTTTATCGCGCTCACCGCCATTGCCACGCTATCGCTGGCGAAGCTCAAGGTGATGCAAGGAGATAAATTCATTATCGCCTCGCTGTTGGCGATCATTTTGCTGATCTTTTTCTTTATTGTTTACCCAACAGTGGCGATTTTTATTTCGATGTTTTATGACGGCGATGAGTTTGTGCCAGGGCAGGTGCTGCACATCTTAAGCCAGAATTACATCATTCGGGTGATCACCAACTCGTTGCTGCTCTCAGGCTTTGTCGGTTTGATGTCAACGGTGTTTGGGCTGGCGTTTGCGCTGTATACCACGCGCATTGCCAAGCGCACTGCGTTTATCGGTAAGATCTTCTCTATTTTGCCAATCGTGACACCGCCGTTTGTGGTCGGCCTTGGGGTAACCTTGATGCTCGGGCGCTCAGGCTATGTGACGGATTTCCTCTATACCCATTTTGGATTCACGAACACCAACTGGCTCTATGGCTTTAACGGCATTGCCATTGCGCAAATTTTGGCGTTCACACCGCTGGCGTTTATGATTTTAGACGGGGCATTGAAATCCATTCACCCGTCGATTGAAGAGGCGTCCTACACCTTGCGCGCCAACCGTTATCAAACCTTTTTCCAAATCATTTTTCCATTGCTGCGCCCTGCGTTGGCGAACGCCTTTTTGCTGGTGTTTATCCAATCACTGGCGGACTTCTCCAACCCGTTGGTGCTCGGCGGCAGCTTTGATGTGATCGCGACCCAAATTTATTTCTACATTGCAGGCTCCCAGCTGGATTATGCCTCAGCCAGCACCTTGGGCACGCTGTTGCTGATTTTCTCACTCGGGATTTTCATTGTGCAGTATATCTGGATTGGCAACCGCTCTTACGTTACCGTTTCGGGTAAATCCTACCGCGGCGATGTGCAAGATTTGCCAACAGGGTTGAAAAATGTGATTGTCGCGCTGCTGGCGTTTTGGATTGTGTTCAACTTTGTGCTCTACGGCAGCATTTTCTACGGCAGTTTCACCGTCAACTGGGGTGTCGATTACACCTTGACCACCCGCAACTATGTCGAAATGTTTGGCCAAGGCTTCAGTGAAGGGGCGTGGCCGTCGCTGATCAACACCATCATCTACGCGGGCATTGCCGCACCGCTGACCGCACTTTTCGGTTTGCTGATAGCGTATATCGTGGTGCGTAAGCAGTTCCAAGGCAAAAAAACACTCGAGTTTTTAACCATGCTGTGCTTTGCCGTGCCGGGCACGGTGGCGGGGGTGTCTTACATTTTGGCGTTTAACAATGCGCCGATGTACATCACCGGCACTGGCATCATCATTATTATTTCCATGGTGATGCGTGATTTGCCAATCGGGATGCGTGCTGCGATCGCAGGCCTTGGGCAGTTGGATAAATCCCTCGATGAGGCCTCGCTTTCGCTCAAAGGCAGCTCGTTTAAAACCATTATTTACATCGTCTTCCCGCTGCTCAAACCCGCGCTGCTCTCAGCACTGGTGACCAGCTTTGTGCGCGCGATGACAACCGTCAGCGCCATCATCTTCTTGGTGACGGCCGACACACGGGTAGCCACCGCGTATATTTTAAATCGTGTGGAAGACGGCGAATACGGCACCGCCATTGCCTACGGCTCTGTGCTGATTGTGGTGATGATGTCGATTATTTTATTGTTCGACTGGGCCATTGGTGATACACGCATTTCGCGTTCGAAAGCAAAAGTGACGAAATAATAGGAACGAATAATGACAACACAAAACGAAGATTTCTTAGTATTAAAAAACGTGACCAAATCCTTCGGGAAATCGGTGGTGATCGATAACCTCAACTTGCGCATCAAACGCGGCACCATGACCACCTTGCTGGGGCCGTCGGGCTGTGGCAAAACCACCATTTTGCGCTTGGTAGCCGGCCTTGAAAGCCCAACCTCGGGGCAGATTTTCATCGATGGCGAAGATGTGACCAAATCATCCATTCAAAATCGTGATATTTGTATCGTGTTTCAATCTTATGCACTGTTCCCGCATATGTCGATTGCCGACAACGTGGGCTATGGCTTGAAAATGCTCAACGTCAGCAGCAAAGAGCGCAAGCAGCGCATTGAAGAGGCGCTGGCGCTGGTGGATTTAGAAGGCTTTGGCGATCGCTACGTTGATCAAATCTCCGGCGGGCAGCAGCAACGGGTGGCGCTGGCGCGCGCGTTGGTGCTTAAGCCAAAAGTGCTGTTGTTTGACGAGCCGCTCTCCAACCTCGACGCCAACCTGCGCCGTGCGATGCGCGAGAAAATCCGTGAATTGCAGCAACAGCTCAACATCACCTCGCTTTATGTGACCCACGATCAAACCGAGGCTTTCGCGGTATCGGATGAGGTGATTGTGATGCACAAAGGCCACATTATGCAAAAAGCCAGCGCCAAAGAGCTTTATTTGCGCCCAAATTCGCTCTTTTTGGCCAACTTTATGGGGGAATCGACCATTTACCCCGCCACGCTGCACGACGGACGAGTGGCGGTCAATGATTATGAGTTTGACTTCCCCGATTATGCCAGCTTTGCCGTCAAAGACGGCGAGTGTATGCTCGGCATCCGCCCAGAAGCGGTGTTTTTGACCAGCGAAGGCAGTGAGGCGCAGCGCTGCGAAATCAAAAGTGCGGTTTATATGGGTAACCACTGGGAGGTGATTGCGCTGTGGCAAGGCCAAGAGTTGTTAGTCAACACACGGCCAGAAGATTTCCAAGCAGATCAACGCGTTGCTTACGTTAAGCTGTCGTTGCGCGGGGTCTTCTTGCTACCATGTGAGTGAGTGCTTACGTTAAACAGGGGCAAAAATCTACCTCTTTTTGTGGATAAAATTTGATATTGGGTTAAATTTGACTGATAATAGTTAGTATTTACAGTTGTTCTGAATTTAACCCAATTCTTTAACCCGAGGAGATTCCCATGTTGAAATTAAAAACTCTCACTGTTGCAATTTGCGCAGGGCTGGCCATTGGCAGTGCGTCACTGAGCGCCAATGCCGCAGATTTAACGGCTGCGCAAGTCAAACAAGCACAGTCATTTTTAAACACCTACGCACAAATTGCTGATCTAGCCTATGCCGACAGCTTGAAAGACGCCAAAAAATTGCAACAAGCCATTGACGCCTTTGTTAAAAACCCAACTGAAGAAACATTTAAAAACGCCAAACAAGCGTGGCTTGACTCGCGTGAATCTTACGGCCAATCTGAAGTGTTCCGCCTCTCCCAAGGCCCAATTGACGCAGAAGAAGGCTGGGTGGAAGAAAAATACGGCAACAAAGAAGAGCAAATCAATGCTTGGCCGCTTGATGAAAATATGATCGACTACACCGTGGATGCTGAAGGCAAAAAAACCAGCGGTAACATCATTGATTCAAAAGGCAAATTTAACCCAGGTGGTGAAAACCCAACCGATGTCAATGTGGATAAAATTACCCCTGAAGTGATCACTGAGCTCAACCAAAACGGTGGCGAAGCCAACGTGGCATCAGGCTACCACGCGATTGAATTTTTGCTCTGGGGTCAAGACCAAGATTACAACAACTTCATTGAAGACAAAGTCACTCACGGTGCGATGACCGCCGGCCAACGCCCATTGACAGACTTCACCACTGACAAATTCGCCCAACGCCGCCTTGACTACCTCAAAGCCTCAGCGGACAAATTGGTCAGCGATCTTGAAGTGGTTTACAGCGCCTGGACACCAGACGGTGAATTCCGCCAAGCCTTGCTCGGCAAACTTTCTGGCGACAAAGCGAAAGAAAACATCCCTGAAGCGGATGCGTTGAAAGACATTTTCATCGGCATGGGTATGTTCATCAAATCTGAATTAGCCAACGAACGTATCGCCGTGGCGGTGTTGACCCCAAGTGAAGAAGACGAACACTCTTGTTTTTCTGACAACACCCACCGCGACATCGCGCAAAACTTCTTAGGCTTTGAAAACGTGTTGCTCGGCCAATACAACGGCAAAAAAATCGGCCAAGCGCCAATTGACGCCTTAAACGCGCAAGATAAAGCGGAAATTGAAAAAATGCTTAAAAGCATCAACGGCCGCATCGCGAAAATCGACCATTTGGCCAAAACCACCATGCATTTTGACTACCAAATTCACCCAGAAAACAAAGCAGAAGCGCAAAACATCGTGAGCTTGAAAAACGAATTGCGCCGCTTGGGTGACAAAATGGTAACCGTGGCTAAAACCTATGGTGTTAGCTTGACTACCGATGATGTAACCGACAGCGAAGAAAATCACGATTACGAAAAATAATCTGTTAAAATTGGCGGCAGATGTCGCCAATATTTCTCGCAAGGTTATTATGCAAACCCATCGTATCACACTTTCTGCACCCGCTTGGCTGGGTGCAGTTTTCCTTTTTTTATCGCCTGGCATTTTGGCCAACGCGCCTGCCAGCGGCGTGTTTGAAAGCCGCCAGCAATTGCCCAGCCACCGCGCCGTCAAAGGCTTGAATGATGCGCAGCTGGATGAATTTATGCTCGGGCGCTCCTTTTTCACTATCCCGTGGGTGGTCGCACCCAGCGCCACCACCGCACGTGACGGCCTAGGCCCGCTGTTTAACGCCAATGCCTGTGTGGCTTGCCACAGCGAAAGCCGCCACAAAGGCGCGCTGAGCAAAGGCGAGGGCGTCAACCGCACTTTGGTTTTCAAACTCTCGCAACCGAACAAACACAGCCAGCGCCCCGCCCACAGTGTGACGATGCCAGACCCTGTTTACGGCAGCCAAATCGCCATCAACGCCACTGGCGCCGTGCCGTTTGAGGCCAAAACCGCACTTCGCTGGCAAGAACACACCGACACACTTGCCGACGGCACAGTGGTGTCGCTGCGCCGCCCCATCGGTGAGCTAAGCGAGCTCAACTACGGCCCGCTGGACAAAGCCACACGCATCAGCCTGCGCGTTGCGCCAGTGTTAACGGGCCTTGGCTTGCTGGAAGCGGTGAGTGATGACACGATTTTGGCACTGGCTGATGCCCAGGCGAAAACCCAAAGTGCGGTCAAGGGCAAGGTGCAGTGGGTTTATAACCCCTACACCCAGCAAAAAGAAATTGGCCGCTTTGGCTACAAAGCCGCGCACAGCAGCGTGCGGATGCAAACGGCCGACGCCGCCCACAACGACATGGGGCTGACCAACCCGTTTTACCCAGCCGAGAATTGCACCAGCGCGCAAACAGCCTGCCTTAACGCCACGCCGTCGCGCAACTCGCCACAAGGGCGGATTGACTTGCCACTGCTGCGCCTCGATGCCATCGCGTTTTATTTGAAAAAGCTGCGCGCACCAGCCAATTTGCCGGCGGGCAAACACCCGAAAGGGGCACAGCTGTTTGAGCGCATTGGCTGCCATGACTGCCATACGCCCTCGCTGCAAACCGCCGATGGTGTGCCTTTTATGCCGTATACCGACATGCTGCTCCACGAGATGGGCGAGGGGCTGTCTGACAATCGCCCAGAGTTTGAAGCGGCGGCCAGTGAGTGGCGCACAACCGCACTTTGGGGGCTCAATGCGCGCTTGAAAGCGGGCATTTTATTGCTGCACGATGGCCGTGCGCGTAACGTCACGGAGGCCATTTTGTGGCATGGCGGGCAGGCGCAAGAGAGCGTGGATCACTTTAAAAACCTAACCCCAAGCGATCGCCAAGCGTTGCTTGATTTTGTGGAGTCGTTATGAAACTGAAAAAAATTGCCATTGCCGTGGCGCTGCTTAGCGTGGTGAGCGTGCTGGTGCTGATTAAAGACCCAAACGCCCAGCAAGACGAAGCGCTCGCTGCGATGTATGACAACGTGATCGTCAAAAATGCTCAAAGTGCGGTCAGCCAATGCCACAACTGGCAGCAAACGCTAGACGCCGCCCAGCCAGGCTCGCGCAGCAGCGCGATTGACGCAGGCTTTAAAGACTTGATTTTGCGCTGGAAGGCCGTGGAGGCGACGTATATTGCAGGCGATCTTGACCAAGATGCGATTGACTACCCACGCTATTTAGATATTTTCCACGTGGGCAACGAGAGCATCACCGAGCAGATGGACAAAGTGCTCAAAAGCAGCTCCGCACCGAAAACCGCACTTTATAAACACTCCTATAAAACCGTCAACGCCCTTGAGGCCGTGCTCTACGGCGCGGATGACTTAAGCGAGCGCCGGCTGGCCATTGCCAAAGGCATCAGCGACAATATTTGCGAGCGCCTAGGGGACATTGCCAACGTGTATGAAACCAACCGCGAGAACTTTTTGAGTGCGCGCGACAACGCCCTTTCAATGCTCGCCAATGTGCTCGCTAACCAAACCTTGGGCTTGAAAGATTGGCGCATTGGTGATGTGGCAGGACTAACTAAAAAATACCTTAACCAGCCCGACCCACGCCGTGCGGAGTATTTTTTAAGCCACTTGAGCTTGGCGGCAATTGGTGAGATTTTGCACACCCAAAGCCAGCTCATCAGCCCGCAAGCCTTCCCTAATTTTGTCGAAATTGCCGATATTTATGGCGCGCAAAAGCCCCTTGAGCAGGCTCAAAGCCAACTGGCGCAAGCGGAAGCTGAGGTGGCAAAATTAAATAAGAGTGAATTTGATTTCGATCAGCAACAAAGCAAATTGTTGTATCAAGTGGTCGGTAAATTGCAAAGTAGCTACTATAATAGCCTTATCCAAGCTTTGCCGGTGATGGCAAAAATTCTCGAAGCTGATGGCGATTAAGGTGCACCGTGCCACTTTTGCAAGATTACTTATTCAACCCGCAGCAGCGCTTATACTGGGGCTATTTGCTCAGCGCGCTGGTTATTGCGCTGGCCTATTTGGCCTGCAAGCCGCGCGCGCAGCAAAGCCGCATCCGCACGCGCTTAGGCGAGGTGAAAGCCTATTGGCTGCACCCCAGCGCACTGCTGGACTACCGCTATTTTATCGCGGTGTGGCTGGTGAAGATGTACATCTTGCTGCCGCTGATTCTTTCGGCCAAAACGGTGGCGCTGTACACCAATTTAGTGTTGCTTAAGCTCCACGCGCCGTTGCATTTAAGCTGGCCGGCGGTGGCGGTGACGCTGTGTTACACCACCGCACTTTTCATCACCAGTGAGTTTACCCGCTATTGGCTGCACCGCTGGCTGCACACCGTGCCGTGGCTGTGGCAATTTCACAAAGTTCACCACAGCGCGCCTGTGCTCAATCCACTGACGTTTTACCGCGTGCATCCGATGGAAAATTTCCTCTTCGGGCTGCGCTATGCGCTCACCGCCGGTATGGTGACAGGCGTGTTTTTGTGGATCTTTGGCGCGGGGCTGGATGTGTATATGATTGGTGGCGCGAATATTTTTATCTGGCTGATGGCGATGCTCGGCGGCAATTTGCGCCACTCGCACATCTATTTGCGTTACCCAAAATGGCTCGAGCGCTGGTTGATTTCCCCCGCGCAGCACCAGCTGCACCACACTTATCAATACGCCGCACGCAATTTTGGCGGCTATTTGAGTGTGTTTGACCGCACTTTTGGCACGCTGCAAACCAGCGAAAACATCACCACGCCACCGCCGTTTGGCTTCCCAGAAAAAATGGCAAAACAGTACCGTACTTTAATTGATCTATTCAAGCAGCCGTTTGTTGACTGCTGGACGCTGTGGAGAAAAAACCATGAAAAAACGTTATCTCGCTTTACTGATCAGCGCAGCCAGTTGTGCCTGCGCGACAAATCTCGCGCTCGCGAAGGGCGCTCAAGTTGACAAAGTCGCCCTTGGCGAAGAGCTGTTTTTTGACCCTGATCTCTCGTTTTACCAAAATGAGAGCTGCTCAAGCTGCCACAGTCCTGACCATGGGTACACCGATGGGCGCGTGACCAAGGCCAACGGCATTGTCTCTGAGGGCAGCGACGGCCACTCCTTTGGCACTCGCAACGCGCCAACCGCGGCGTACGCCAAATTCTCACCGCACTTTCATTATGATAAGAAAAAGGGCGAATATGTCGGCGGGCAATTTTTGGATGGCCGCGCAGTGGACTTAGCCGCGCAAGCCGGCGGCCCGCCAGTCAACCCTGTGGAGATGGCCATGGGCAATGAAGACGAAGTGGTCGCACGGATCAAAGCCAAACCGTTTTATCATGATAACTTTATCAAACTCTACGGCGAGCACGTGTGGGACAGCACCAAAACGGCCTATGCCGCAATGACCGATGCCATTGCCGCCTATGAAATGACCGATGAATTTGCGCCGTTTGACTCGAAATACGACCGTTATTTGCGCGGTGAATACGAGCTCACCTTGCTCGAAGATTTAGGCCGCACGCTGTTTTTCTCTAACAATAACCTCAAATGCATTGAGTGCCACACCCTGGAAAAACGCGAAGATCTGAAAAACGAAACCTTCAGTAATTACGAATATCACAACATCGGCGTGCCATCAAACCCTGAATTGCTGGCGTTGGACAAGTTGCCAGAGGATTTCAAAGACGAAGGCTTGGCTGAAAACCCGATGATCACAGACCCAGCCGATCGCGCCAAACAACGCGGCAAGTTCAAAGTGCCAACCCTGCGTAACGTGGCGGTCACTGGCCCTTATATGCACAATGGCGTGTTTAAAGACTTGCGCACCGTGGTGCTGTTTTATGATAAATACAACAACCCAGAGAACAAAATCAACCCTGAAACCGGCAAACCGTGGGGCAAGCCTGAAGTGGACGGCACGCTGAGCATGGACAAACTGCTGGCGAAAAAACTCACCGATCGCAAAGTTGATGCCTTGGTGGCGTTTATGGAAACATTAACCGACAAACGCTACGAGCCCCTGCTTGAGCGGCAAAAGAAAGCGCGCGCCGAGGCGCAAGCCAAGCAACAAGCGCAAGGGAAATAGGTGATTAAAACTCAAAACCGCACTTTGAAAGTGCGGTTTTTTGATTATGCTTTGGATGCTTTCCCTTTATACAAAAGAAAACAGCACAGGGATCAGGTAGCCAAAATAGAGGGTTAAATCGCTCACGGTAGGGTGGTCGGTGTAGCCGAAAATGCCCCCGAGCAAAATGCCAAACGGGCTTTTTTCATTCAGCGCGCCTGACCAGTTGAACACCACCTCTTGCCCCCATTGCCACAGGCCGGCGTTGTGAAAGCCACGAAATGCGCTGGCGATTAAGCCGGCGGCGACAAAAATCAAGAACACACCTGTCCAACGGAAGAATTTGGCAAGATTCAGGCTCACGCTGCCTTCATAAATCAACCAGCCGATCACGATTGCAAACACCAGCCCGAGCACGGCGCCGAGCGGCATATATTGCGAGCTGCTTTGTTGAAACACCGCCAGCAAGAAGAAGACGGTTTCGATCCCCTCACGCACCACGGCTAAAAACGCCATGCCCACCAGCGCCCAGCCTTGCCCGTTGCCTTGTTTCAACGCGGCGGTGACGGAGTCTTGCAATTGGCGTTTGACCGAGCGGGCGGCCTTTTTCATCCACAAAATCATATAGGTCAGCATGCCAACGGCAATCAAGGCAATGGAGCCGGCCACCATCGCTTGTGCTTGTTGTGGGATTTCGCCCGTGCCTTTGTAGATGCCATAGCCAATGGCGGCGCACAAAATCAGCGCGCCGAGCACGCCCAGCCACACTTTAGGGATCATATGGCTGTGGCCTGATTGTTTCAAAAAGCCGGCGACAATCGCCACGATGAGCGCGGCCTCAAGCCCCTCACGCAGCATGATAAGGAAGGTAACTAACATGATGTGTCCTTGTATTCAATGATGGCTAGATTATATAGTTTTTGACTATTGAATACAAATGACACTTATTCTTAATTTCATTTTACGCGCAAAAAAGCACGCTGATGTGTTTTGATGAAAAAAGGGAATAAAAAAAGAAAGAGAAGAGAAATGGCGCATCCGAGAGGATTCGAACCTCTGACCGCTCGGTTCGTAGCCGAGTACTCTATCCAGCTGAGCTACGGATGCGCTGATAATTTATTTAACCGCACTTATACATTTTACACTCACCTAGAGTAAAAGTGAATGGCGCATCCGAGAGGATTCGAACCTCTGACCGCTCGGTTCGTAGCCGAGTACTCTATCCAGCTGAGCTACGGATGCGCAGTATAAATGGCGGTGAGAGAGGGATTCGAACCCTCGATAGAGTTTCCCCTATACACCCTTAGCAGGGGTGCGCCTTCAGCCTCTCGGCCATCTCACCACATTTGGTTTGAGCGCACATAATACGATTTTCTGAAAATAAGTCAAATGCTTTTTGCCCTTAAACCGCACTTTTTGGTTTGGTTGCTTGATTTGCAAGCAATTGGCTACTTTTTCGTCTTCAAAAATGCGCGCAAGTTCGCCACATGGCTTTGGGTTTTTTGCTCGATTTGCGCCTCGGTTACCGGTGGTTTGTCACGTTCCCAAATGAGATCGTGCTGCGGCAGCTCAAGTAAAAAACGGCTCGGTTCCGGCTTGAATACCTCGCCATATTGCCGGCGTTCAAGGCAAAGCGAAAAGGTCAGCTCCCGCTGTGCGCGGGTGATGCCGACATACGCCAGCCGCCGCTCTTCTTCGACATTGTCTTCCTCAATGCTGGTTTGGTGCGGCAAAATGCCTTCTTCCATGCCGATTAAATAGACATACGGGAACTCCAGCCCCTTGGAGGCGTGCAGCGTCATCAACTGCACTTGGTCGGCCTCGTCGCCCTCTTCGCCGCGCTCGAGCATATCGCGCAGCGTCAAGCGCGCCACCACTTGGTTGAGCGTGAGCGCCGGCTCCAGCTCTGAGCCTTGCAGCATCGTGCCGACCCAGTCAAACAAAGTGGCAACATTGCGCGTTTGCATCTCGGCAATGGCGGGGCTGGCGGCGTTGTCGAACAAATAGGCTTGATAATTCAACCCCTCAAGCAGGCTGCGCACCGCACTTTCACCGCTCACGCGCTGATTTTCATCGCCTAACGCCACCAGCCAATCGGCAAAGTGTTGCAACGCGGCATAGCTTTTCGGCGCTAGGCGTTGAATCAGCTCAAATTCATAAATGGCGGCAAACAGGCTGATGTGCTTTTCTTGCGCTAGCTGGCCGAGCTTTTCTAGCGTGGCGGGGCCAATTTCCCGCTTGGGTGTGTTGACAATGCGCAAAAAGGCGGCGTCGTCATCGGGGTTCACCAACACGCGCAAATAGGCCATCATGTCTTTGACCTCCGCGCGGGAGAAAAACGACGTCCCGCCCGAAATTTTATACGGAATGCGGTTTTGCATCAGCACCTTTTCCAGGCTGCGCGCTTGGTGGTTGCCGCGGTATAAAATCGCGTAATCTTTGTAGCGTGTTTTGCGCATAAAGCGGTGCGCCACCAGCTCCGCCACCACGCGCTCGGCTTCGTGCTCTTCGTTTTTAGCCTCAATCACGTTGAGCTTTTCGCCCTCTTCGAGTTGAGAGAAAAGCCGCTTGGCGAAGACGTGATCATTATTATCAATCAAAATATTCGCCGCGTTCAAAATCCGCTGGCTTGAACGGTAATTTTGCTCGAGTTTAATCACGGTTAAAGCCGGGTAGTCATCGCGCAGGCGCTGCATATTTTCAGGCCGCGCGCCGCGCCATGAGTAGATGGACTGATCATCATCACCCACCACGGTGAAGTTGGCCTGTTGCCCGACCAGCAATTTAATCAGCTCATATTGGCTAGTGTTGGTGTCTTGGTATTCATCCACCAGCAAATACCGCACTTTGCCCTGCCAGCGCGCGCGCACCTCGGCGTTGTCTTTGAGCAGCAACGTCGGCAGCATAATCAAATCATCAAAATCAAGCGCGTTGTAGGCGCGCATTTGCCCTTGGTATTGCTGATAACTCAGGGCAAACACCGTTTCTTTATCGCCTTTGGCGCTGGCGATGGCCTGCTCGGGCAGCAATAAGTCGTTTTTGCAGCGCGAAATATAATTTTGCAGCTGCATCAGTAAGTCTTTGTCGTTTTTGAGCGTATTGGCGCACAACTCTTTAAGCAGCGCCAGCTGGTCGTGCTGGTCAAACAGCGTGATGTTGGCTTTGTAGCCGAGCAGGCGATATTCACGCTTGAGAAAGTCAAACCCAAGGGTGTGGAAGGTACACACGGTCAGCCCGCGGCTTTCTTTTTTGCCGATGGCGTGCGCCACGCGCTCTTTCATCTCGTGCGCCGCTTTGTTGGTGAAGGTGACGGCTGCGATGTGGCTTGGGTTGTAGCCACAGTGGTGGATGAGGTGCGCGATTTTGTTGATGATCACCCGTGTTTTGCCCGATCCTGCGCCCGCCAGCACAAGGCAGGGGCCGCAGACAAGGCGCACGGCGTCAGTTTGTTGTGGGTTGAGTTTCATGGTCACTCCTGCGCCCAAACATAGGGTAAAAGTGCGGTGTCGAGGATAAACGACAGTGGGATGTCGAGGATGGGGAGTCCCCAGCTTTTGGCCATGGCGTAGTCGTATTTGACGCCGGCGTAGGCGCTATACGGGGTGTTTGGGTTGATGAGTGTGACGATGGTGCCACAGCCGGTGGTGAGCCCAACACTCAATGCGATGATGATGATTTTGTACATGGCGCTATGGTTAAATGGGGGTATTATACGGTGTTTGAGGTAGGATCAAAAGTGCGGTTTTGTTTCTTTTATGACTCCGTCATGACTATCGCAGTTCCGCCTGCGGCGGCTTAGGGGCTTGTTTGCGCAAGCCCCTAAGAACCCAACGCACCCCAGGTTCGCCGCTGGCCGTGCTGCGCTACGTGGTTATTTAACCGTTCGAATTTTTAACTTGCCCGCTGCGCGGGCTTCGGACACGAAAAATTCTCACTGATAACCACTGCGCTCCGCACTAGCGGCTTTATGGGGCCCAAAAACACCACAGCCATTCACGAGGGTTAAAACACAAAGTGCGGTTGCCAAGATCTCAAAAACCGCACTTTTAAATTACTTTTAACCGCACTTTATGTTTGCAAAATTAAAATCTCGATTATGCGATCCGCCCCCGGAATAAGATGCTGAGCGGGTGCCTAAAGTGCTAGGCGAGGGAGGGTTTGATACCCGAGCGAGCCGTAGCAATTTGGCACTAAGCGAATATCTTAT
>NZ_JABTBO010000015.1 GCF_014884965.1 Spirabiliibacterium mucosae
ACCCGATTTCTTTGCTCGCCCAAAGAAATCGGGGAAAGAAAGGGCGTTGCCATTTTTAAGGAAATCTCGCTTGTTGGGAATTTCTACGTCGCATTTGATGCAGGCGCTCAAATGCTTCCTTGAAATTCATCCAACCGCTCCATTTCCGCGCGAAAAATGGCGGGATCGAACTCCATCACTCCGTGTTTTAAACATCAAAGTGCGGTCGCTTAGATCGCAAAACCGCATTTTTAAATCATGCTTAACCGCACTTTTGGTTTTTCAAAAATAAAACTTAATGATGCGATCGCCCCCGGAATAAGATGCTGAGCGTGTGCCTAAAGTGCTAGGCGAGTGAGGGTTTGATCCCGAGCGAGCCGTAGCAATTTGGCGCTAAGCGAATATCTTATGGACAGGGGCAAAATGTCGTTTCTTTGCTTCCTTTCTTTGGACAAGCAAAGAAAGGAAGTCGCCAACGGCGAAACCGTAGCGTGATGACGGAGTCATAAAAGAGAACAAGGAAAAGAAAAACGAAATGGCGGAGTTATGACCAAGAACAAAACACCCACCGAGCGCTGGAACTCAATCAAAAGTGCGGTTTTTTGTGATCGTCCTAAAAGAAAATCACAAAATTTTGTATTAAAAATGTTAATTTCTTGCGAGAGCCATTAACAAACCCTATAATAGACCACCAAATAAGCCCACACATCATCAAATGCCGCACACGCGCAGGGCTTATTGAAAAAGACTGCACTTAACGATTTATACTCCTTATTCTTAACACTTTTTGCAGCATAACTAAAACTCACAGAGGTTGAATGTGATGAGAAAATCAAAATCCGTCGCTTGGATATTGGGTTCTTGCTTGCTGCTCTTACTCGCGGGCTGCTCGGGGGGCATCTTAGACCCCAAAGGGCAAGTGGGTGAAGCAGAGCGCAACCTAATTTTAACAGCAACAGGCTTAATGCTCATTGTTGTTATCCCCGTTATTGTGATGACCTTCTACTTCGCGTGGAAATACCGTCACAACCGCCCTGACGCTGATAAAGATTATGAACCAAACTGGGCTCACAGCAACAAAATTGAATTTGTCATGTGGGCTATCCCAATCTTTATCATCGCCATTCTTGCCACCATCACGTGGAAAACCACCCACGAGCTCGATCCATACCGCCCATTGGCGCCAGAGGAAGACACCATGACCATTGAAGTGGTCTCCATGGATTGGAAATGGCTCTTTATCTACCCTGAGCAAAATATCGCGGTGGTCAACGAAATGGCGCTGCCGGTGGGCAAAGCGGTGAAATTCAAAATCACATCCAACTCGGTGATGAATTCCTTCTTTATCCCGCAATTGGGCAGCCAAATCTACACCATGGCCGCGATGCAAACCCAATTGCACTTGATTGCCGACCACCCGGGCGTATACCAAGGCTTGTCGTCTAACTACAGCGGCTCGGGCTTCTCGGGCATGACCTTTAAAGTTCACGCCGATGACAAAGCGGCCTTTGATGCTTGGGTTGACAAAGTGCGGTCAAGCAACACCGCGCTGACCTTGGCGGAATACAAAGCGTTGTCAAAACCAAGTGAAAATAACCCTGTGACGTATTACTCAAGTGTGGAAAACGGCTTGTTTAGCTACATTCTCAACGAGTTTGGCGGGCACTTTAGCCACGGCGGCCACGCAATGGGCCACAGCGGCGGTGAGCACCAACACAGCCATGAGCATGAGCACCATGAGCATTCACACGGGGCTGAACATTCGCATTCAGCGACACAACAGTAAAGGAATTTGCGATGGAAATGTTATTAGGTAAACTTTCGTGGGATTCCCTGGCCTTTTTGCACGAGCCGATTATTTTAGGCGCTTTTATCTTTATGATTTTAGGCGGTGTTGCGGTTTTAGGCGGGATCACCTACTTCAAAGCATGGGGCCCTTTGTGGCGCAATTGGTTGACCACGGTTGACCACAAAAAAATCGGGATTATGTATATCATCGTGTCTATTGTCATGCTGGTGCGTGGCTTTGCCGATGCGATCATGATGCGTACTCACCAAATGCTGGCCAACGCGCCAGATTTGGGCTACTTGCCACCGCACCACTACGACCAAGTGTTCACCGCCCACGGCGTGATCATGATCTTCTTTGTGGCGATGCCATTGGTGGTGGGCTTGATGAACGTGGTGCTGCCGCTGCAAATCGGCGCGCGCGATGTGGCCTTCCCGTTCTTGAACTCATTGAGCTTTTGGCTTTATGTGGTCGGCGTGGTGTTGGTCAACTTGTCACTCATCATCGGGGATTTTGCTGCCACCGGGTGGTTGGCGTATCCGCCGCTCTCGGGGCTGGAGTATAGCCCGACGGTGGGGATGGATTACTACATCTGGGCACTGCAAATATCGGGCTTGGGCACCTTGCTTAGTGGTGTGAACTTTATCGTCACCATCATTAAAATGCGCGCCCCGGGCATGACTTACATGCGCATGCCCGTGTTCACTTGGACATCACTGTGCGCAAGCTTGTTGATTGTGGCCTCGTTCCCGATTTTAACCGGCACCTTGTTCATGCTCTCCCTTGACCGTTATCTTGATATGCACTTTTTCACCAACGACGCGGGTGGAAACATGATGATGTATATCAACCTCATTTGGATGTGGGGTCACCCTGAGGTGTATATTTTGGTGCTGCCGGCCTTTGGTATTTTCTCAGAGGTAATCTCTACTTTTGCGAAAAAACGCCTGTTTGGTTACACCAGTATGGTTTATGCCACCATGGTTATTGCGATTTTGAGCTTTATCGTGTGGTTGCACCACTTCTTCACCATGGGCTCAGGCGCGAACGTGAACGCCTTCTTTGGGATCACCACCATGATCATCGCCATCCCAACTGGGGTGAAAGTGTTCAACTGGTTGTTCACCATGTATAAAGGTAAAGTGCAATTCACTGTGCCTGTGCTGTGGACACTCGGCTTTTTGGTCACCTTCGCCATCGGCGGGATGACAGGGGTAATGCTCTCCGTACCAGGGGCAAACTTTGTATTGCACAACAGCTTGTTCTTGATTGCGCACTTCCACAACACCATTTTAGGTGGTGCGGTATTTGGTTACTTCGCGGGCATGAGTTTCTGGTGGCCGAAAATGTTTGGCTTCAAGCTCGATGAAAAATGGGGCAAACGCGCGTTTTGGTTCTGGATCACTGGCTTCTATGTCGCCTTTATGCCGCTGTATGTGCTCGGCTTCTTGGGCATGACGCGCCGCACCAACCACTACGATAACCCAGTGTGGCAAATGTGGCTGATTGTGGCTGCCATCGGGGCATTCTTGATTTTGCTCGGCATTGCCTGCCAATTCATTATGTTCTATGTCAGCTTCAAAAACCGTCATCAATTGCAAGATGTCACCGGCGACCCGTGGGATGGCCGCACCTTGGAATGGGCAACAGCCTCACCACCGCCAAGCTACAACTTTGCGCAAATTCCGGTTATCCGTGATGTTGATGCGCTGGCAGATTTGAAAGACAACGGCTGGACACCAAGCAGCAAGCCTGCCCATTACAGCCCAATTCACATGCCAAACAACACCTCTGTGGGTGTGTTGCTGGCGCTGCTGAGCCTCGGCTTTGGCTTTGGCTTTGTCTGGCACATTTGGTGGATGGTGATTGCCACTACCATCGCGATGTTTGCCTTAACCATTGGCTATGCCTTCTGGCGTGACAACGACCACATCATCCCAGTGGAAGAAGTTGAACGCACCGAAGAGGCGCATTATGATCGAATTGCAGGAGTGAAATAATGGCACATGTTCAATTGCCACCGTTAGAAGGTGGCTTTCACCAGCTTGGTGACAAAACCCACGCCGATCATCACGACATGAGCGAAACCAAAGTCTTTGGCTTTTGGCTCTATTTGATGACCGACTGTATTTTGTTTGCATCCCTGTTTGCCACCTACACCATTTTGCACGTGGGCGTGGCAGAGGGTCCAACACCGAAAGAGATTTTCGAGCTGCCGTTTGTGCTGGTCGAAACCTTCTTGTTGTTAATCAGCTCTATCACGTTTGGCTTTGCCATGATCAGCGCGTTTAGTAACGACTTAAAACGCGTTTATCAATGGCTGATCGTGACCGCACTTTTCGGTTTAGGCTTTTTGGCGATGGAGCTTTATGAGTTCCATCATCTGATCAGCCAAGGCATTGACCCAACCGTGAGCGCGTTTTTATCCTCCTTCTTCACCCTAGTGGGCACCCACGGCTTGCACGTGACCTTCGGTGTGATTTGGCTTGTGAGCATGCTCTTTTTGCTGCGTCGCGACGGCCTCAGCGGTGAAAACGTGATGCGCTTGAAATGCTTGAGCCTGTTCTGGCACTTCTTAGATATTATCTGGATTTGCGTGTTCTCTTTAGTTTATCTTGCGGGGGTATTGCAATGAGTCATCATGATTCTCAGCCGTTCAACGCGTGTGCTGCACGCAAGCAATACATCATCGGCTTTGTGATTTCGGTCTTTTTGACCGTGGTGCCGTTTGTCGCCGTGATGGGCGGCACATTGAGCCAGCAAAGCGCACTGTTGTTGGTGGCCGCCATGGCGGTGGTGCAAGTGATTGTGCAGGTTTATTACTTCCTGCACATCGACACCAGCCAAAAACAACGCTGGAACGCCTTTTCTCTCGGCTTTACCTTGGTGATTGTGGCGATTGTGATTGTCGGCTCATTGTGGGTGATGTATAACCTCAACGCCAACATGATGCACGGCTAACGGGAGTGGCTATGAGTGAGTTGATGAGTTTAAAATCGCGTTTAATGACAACCTCGTGGGTGCAAGTCACCAAGCCTGGGATTGTCAGCGGCAATGCCATTGCCGTGCTCGGCGGCTATTTTTTAGCTGCGCGCGATGAATTTCACCTGCTCACCTTGCTCTCGGCGCTGCTGGGCACGATGTTGGTGATTGCCTCAGGCTGTGTCGCCAATAATATCATTGACCGCGACATTGACGGCACCATGAGCCGCACGCGCAACCGTGTGCTGGTCACCGGCCACATGGCGGTTAAAACCGCACTTATCTATTCCATCGCGCTGCTTTCCGCGGGCGTGCTGGTGTTGTCGTATTGCGGAGATTTGGCGGTGAAATCGGCCTTGTTTGGCTACGGCGTGTACGTTGGCTTGTATAGCTTGTATTTCAAACGCCACTCCATTTGGGGCACGTTGATTGGCAGCTTCTCTGGCGCCATTCCGCCGGTGATTGGCTATGCCGCGGTGACCAACCAAGCCGATGCGGCCTATTGGATTTTGTTCGCGATGTTCTCGATTTGGCAGCTGCCACACGCGTATGCCATTGCGATCTTCCGCGACAAAGATTACCTCAAAGCCAACATCCCTGTGCTGCCGCTGCGGGTGAGCTTTGCCACCACGCGCGTGCACATGATTGTCACCATCGCCGCCTTTGCCGTGATTGCATCCCTTTTGACCGTGCTGGGCTATACCGGCTGGGTCTATTTGACCGCACTTTGGGTGTTAAGCGGCATGTGGCTGCAAGTGGCGTTGCAAAGGGTGAAACCCAGTGCCGCCGAGCGTGGCAAGTGGGCGCGCAAAATCTTCGGCTACTCGGTGGCGATTATCACTGTGCTGAGTTTTTGCATGGCGATTCACATCTAAAACAATTTCGCATAAAAAAGCCGCTGCTATGAGCGGCTTTTTGTTTGGGCGAGAAACTTATTTTTTCACCGCCAATAAAACGTGAGAGGCTTTCACCAACACTTGCACATTGCTGCCTTGGGCAAGGTTCATGTTTTTCGCGCTGGTTTCGGTGATGATCGCGACAATTTGTGCGCCACCTTGGGTTTTTACCAGCACTTCACAGTTCACGGCACCGTGGTTGACGCTTTCAACCACACCGCGCAGTTGGTTGCGGGCAGAGAATACAAGGCTGTCGTCTGTTGAGAGGATCACAGAAGGCGCTTTAAACACCGCCACTACATCGCGGCCTTCGCTAAGGCTTAAGTTTTGGGTGCTTTCGCTGGTGATCACCGCCACCAAAGTTTCGCTGTCGTTGAGACTCAGTTCGATTTGGTCGTTCACCGCGCCTGATTTGATGGTTTTTACTTTGGCAGAAAGTTGATTGCGTGCGCTAATGGTCATTTTAATATCCTTTAATTCAATTGAGGGTTAAATATCGTGTTATTTTTAAACAGCTAAATTCTATCAAGGCCGGCAAGCGAAACAAGAAAATCCCTCGCTTTCCCTGTGTAAAGGTTAAATTTTAGACAAAAAACGCACAAAAAAAGCCCAATAAAGGCAACGCACTTTATTGGGCTATATAGCGTGGCGCTCGTTTACGCAGTTTTATACTGCGGCTCGTCAAACACTGTCACTGGCGGCAAGGTGCCAGTGAATTTTTCCACCTGCACAATGGCTGTGTTCGGCGCAGTGGCTTGCGCAAGCTTGGATGAGCCTTTGTCGATGGTCAGCACATTCGGGTTGCCAAACTTACAAATTGGCTCGCCGTTGAGCTCGGCTGGGTCAAACCACGCGCCCTCATGCAAGCAGACAGTACCTTTAATCACGCCATCGCTGACTACAGCGCCGGCGAGCACTTGCCCGCGTTTGTTGAACACGCGCACCACATCGCCGTCATTGATGCCGCGCGCTTTGGCATCATCAGGGTGAATCACAATCGGCTCACGCCCTTGCACCGTGTAGTGCCCACGCAAATGCTCTGAAAAGCACAACTGGCTGTGCAGGCGATAATACGGGTGCGGCGTGATGAGCGCCAGTGGCGCCTCGTCGGTGACGTTGCCAGCGTATTCCTCTGGCACAAACCACATCGCGTGGCCTTTGCAATCGTCGTAGTTCATCTTCGCCACCACATCGGAGTATATCTCGATTTTGCCCGACGGCGTGCCGAGTGGGTTGAGCAGCGGGTCTTTGCGGAAATCCCCATAGCGCACCCACTGTTTGGCTTTGTCTTTGGCTTTAAAGGTCAGCGGTTTGTTCTCTTCCCAAAAATCGTCAAAACGTGGGATCACCACCCGATTTTGGCGCGCGCTGTCAAACGCGGTTTGATAAAACTCCCGCAGCCAATCCATCTCTGATTTGCCCTCGGTGAATTGCTCTTCAACGCCCGCCATTTTGGCCAGCTGGGCAAACACATCGTAGTCGTTGCGCGCCTCAAATTGCGGCTCCACCACCTTTTTCATCGGGAAGATATTCAAGTTGGAATAATCGCCACTCATGGTCAAATCATTGCGCTCATACGAGGTGGTCACCGGCAGCACAATATCCGCCATGCGCGCCGTTGGCGTCCAATAAATTTCATTCACCACAATGGTTTCAGGCCGCTGCCAAGCTTTGACAAGCTTATTGGTGTCTTGGTGATGAACAAACGGGTTGCCGCCGGTCCAGTAGATGAATTTGATATCAGGGTAGGTCACAGTTGCGCCGTTGAAATCTATTTTTTCACCTGGGTTGAGCAGCACATCGGCGATGCGCGCCAGCGGGAAGCTTAGGCCTGAAACTTTGGCCTTCCACGACATATCACTGGTGTTGCGCGCGCTGCCCGTGTTGGCAGAAATGGCGCTGATTTTACCACCCGTGGTGGTTGGCACGCCGCCGTTGGAGTAGTGATAACTCAAGCCAAAGCCGCCTCCTGGCAGGCCGATTTGCCCGAGCATGGAGGCGAGAGTGACCAGCATCCAGTGGGCTTGCTCGCCGTGTTGTTGGCGCTGCATGCCCCAGCCGGCCATCAGCATGGTGCGGTGGCTGGCAAAATCCAGCGCCAATTGGCGGATAGTCTCCGCTGGCACGCCACAAATTTGGCTGGCCCACGCCGCGTCTTTCACCACGCCATCTTCTTGGCCGAGGACATAAGGCTCAAATTTGTCATAGCCTTTGGTGTAGTGTTTCAAAAAGTCTTTATCGAGCTTGTTTTCAACAATCAACGTGTGCGCCATGCCCAGCATCAGCGGCACATCGGTTGCCGTGTGCAGCGGGATCCACTCCGCGCCCAAATATTCGCAGGTTTCACTGCGCACCGGGTCAATGCAGATCACACGCTTGCCGCTTTCTTTGAGCTTTTTATAATAGGCAATGCCTTGCTGATCGGTGGAGGTCCACGCAATGCGCAAGGTGGTCATCGGGTTGGCAGACCACAGCACCACAATTTCGCTGTCGGATAAAATCGTCTCCCAGCTGGTTTGTTGCTCATACACCTCAATGGTGCCAAGCACATGGGGCATAATGATTTGCGCCGCACCAGTGGAGTAGTCCCCTTTGTGGCCGACAAAGCCGCCGGTGACATTCATAAAGCGGTGCAACAAAGTGCGGCAGCTGTGCAAGGCGCCAGAGCTTTTCCAGCCATAGGAGCCGGCAAAAATGCCGCTGGCGCCCTCGCGTTTGCGCACATCTTGTAATTGGGTGTGAACCAGCTCAAGGGCTTTGTCCCACGACACGCGCACCCACTCATCGCGCCCGCGCAGGCTGGTGTCGCTCTTGCCTGGGTTTTCCAAATAGCTTTTGCGCACCATAGGGTATTTCACCCGCGTTTTGGTGTGAACTTGCTCTGGCACCACTTCTTGCAGCTCGTTGGTCACGGGCGCTTCAATGGCGGGGCCTGATTTGACCACCTTTTCATCTTCCACCACAATGCCCAGCGGCCCCCAGTGCGCGGCGGAGACCACCGTGCGGGTGTTGACCGCACTTTTGCCTGCCTCAGCCCACGCGCTGGCCGGCAGTGAGCCGAAGGATGCCAGCCCGACGCCGGCAATTGAGCCTTTTTTCAAAAATGTTCTGCGTGATTGATTCATCTTTTTCATACAGCCCCCTTATTTTTCGTTATCAGCGCTTTGGCTGTCTTTGGCGTGATGTTGCAGATAAATGGTCAGCGCCCGCACTTGCTCATCGTTCATCGAGGTGCGATCTTTCATCGAGTTGATCACCCCAATCCATTGGTTGGCGGTGTAGTGATCCGCGCCAATCACCGCATGGCAGGTGCCGCAATGGGTTTGGTTGAGGTTGTCACCATAGCTATTCAAGCCTTTGATATTGGCCGTGAGCATTGATTTTGGCGCTTGCATCGCCACACTCACCTCGCTCCAATCGGCGTTGGTAACGTCATCGTGCACTGTTTTCGCCACTTTGACCGCACTTTTGGCATCATCGTCTAACACGGCGACCAAAATGCGCTTGCCAAGGTCTTGATAAATCAAGTTTTCCGCGCCAGCTTGTTGCCAGCCACGCACCGCACCTTGCACGTTTTCGCCCTCGAGTTTCCAGTCGTTGACCTCGGCATACGGCATCAACCGCACTTGGCCATCGCCGACGTTGGCGCTGGCAATTTGGGTGGTGTAGAGCGTTTTATTTTGCTCGCTAAAATCGCCACCGCTGATGCCCGCTTGGCCGCTGGCGGTGCTGTCCATTTCTGGCATAAAATGAACAATGCCTTTGTGGCAGTCGATACAGGTTTGCCCGCTTTCTTGCATGCCTTTATGCATTTTTTGTGCGGTTTTGGATTGCTCATGTAATAGCCATGCCTCGGTGTTGTGGCATGAGCGGCAAGTGGCCGAGTCTTGCTCTTTCATCGTTTTCCACACCGATTGCGCCATCGCTAAGCGGTGTTTTTCGTAGGCCTCCTCATCTGGGATTTTGCCCGTCAGCTCGCCCCACACGTCTTTCACCGCCATGATTTTGGTTTTCAGGTAATCCAGCCCACTGTGCGGCACGTGGCAGTCGTGACACTCGGCGCGAATGCCGCGCTTGTTCATAAAGTGATTGCTGCCTTCCCACTCTTTTTGCGGCGTGTGCATGGAGTGACAGCTGACACAAAACTCAGTGGTGTTGGTGTAATGAAACACCTGTTGCGCGCCCCACAGCGCTAACGCACCCAGGGCAAAAACGCCAAGCCCTGCCAAGGCCCATTTTTTTCGTCCAGCCATAATTGTCTCCTTTTTAATTATGTTAATTATCACTAACATAACGCGAAGATGCCTTCACATCGTTAAAATCATCTTGCTTGAATCAACTTGCGTGAGAATTGATTAATATCAAAAGTTAATCGAGTTCGGGCGGTGTGATGTCCTTTTTCGATAAAATTTGCGGGCTTTTAGGCATTTTTGAAAGAAAATTAGCCCTTTTTTTTGTGCGTGATTTATTTTTTTATATAACGCTAAATCCACTTTTGCGAATTCGTGCAATGCGGGCCGAAAGGCTCGATTTTCAGCCCTCGATCAGGTAAAGTGCGGTTTTATTTCAAAAGAATGAGGGCTTATGCAAGCGCAATCGAGCACATCGGCACCCTTTGCCCGCGCGGTGCTGGCGTGGTATGACCGCTTTGGGCGCAAGCAATTGCCGTGGCAGCAAAATAAAACGCCGTACAAAGTGTGGCTCTCTGAGGTGATGCTGCAACAAACGCAAGTGGCGACGGTGATCCCGTATTTTGAGCGTTTTATCGCCACCTTCCCGACCATCACCGAGTTGGCTAATGCACCACTTGATGAGGTGCTGCATTTGTGGACAGGCCTTGGCTATTACGCCCGCGCGCGCAATTTGCACAAAGCGGCGCAAACGGTGCGTGATGAGCACGGCGGCGAATTTCCAACTCGCTTTGAGCAGGTGCTCGCGCTGCCCGGGGTGGGGCAGAGCACGGCGGGGGCGATTTTATCCTCATGCCACCAAGCGCCTTATGCGATTTTAGACGGCAACGTCAAGCGCGTGCTATCACGCGTTTTTGCCATCGCCGGCTGGCCGGGTGAAAAGGCAGTGAGTGATGCGCTGTGGGCGCTGAGCGCGCAGGTCACCCCCACTGAGCAGGTGGCGGAGTTTAACCAAGCGATGATGGACATCGGCGCGATGGTGTGTACTCGCAGCAAACCAAAGTGCGGTTTGTGCCCGCTGAGCACGCAATGCCTCGCCAATGCTAACGACAACTGGCAGGCTTACCCTGGCAAAAAGCCGAAAAAAGCGCTGCCTGAAAAGCAGTGTTATTTTGTGCTGTTGCTCAATGACAATGCCGTGTTGTTGCAACAGCGCCCCGCCACAGGGCTGTGGGGCGGGCTTTATGCCTTTCCGCAATGTGAGGATAAGCCGACCGCACTTTTATTGTTGCAAAAGTGCGGTGCGCGCAAGGTGCAAGCGCTGCCGATGTTTCGCCACACGTTTAGCCATTTTCATTTGGATATTCACCCACTGGTGGCGCGCGTGGGCGACAAAGTCGAAGAAATCGCCGCAGATTATGCCGCAGGCGTATCGAGCGGGGCAAATTATTGGTATAATTTACAGTCAAATGCCAAAATTGGCTTGGCAGCGCCGGTGAAAACATTGCTTGAGATGTTATCGCGCATGCAACAAAATGGCGAAATCACTGTCTGATAATAAAATAAGATGTAAAAGGATGACGACATGGCACGAACAGTTTTTTGTGAATACCTGCAAAAAGAAGCCGAAGGGCTGGATTTTCAACTCTACCCAGGCGAGCTTGGCAAACGCATTTTCGACTCCATCAGCAAGCAAGCGTGGGGCGAGTGGATGAAAAAACAGACCATGCTGGTCAATGAGAAAAAGCTCAACATGATGAACCCTGAACATCGCGCCTTGTTAGAAACCGAAATGAAAGGCTTTTTGTTTGAAGGGAAGAACGTCCACATCGAAGGCTATGTTGCGCCAGAAAAATAGGCAGGGTGCCATGAAAAAATATTTGCCGTTACTGATTATTCCTTTTCTGGTGGCCTGTGGCTCATCAACGTCCAAAAAAAACCGCCCTTTTGATTACGACGACGCCTTCGCCAAAGATATGCGGGGTTTAGATATTTTAACTGGGCAGTTTTCACACAATATCGACAGCAAATGGGGTGTCAACGAATTGCTGGTGGCCAGCCGCAAAGACTACGTGAAGTACACCGACCAATACAACACCCGTAGCCACATCAGCTTTGACGAGGGGCGAATCACCATCGAAACGCTGGGGATGGACGCCTACCGTTTGAAAAAAACCATCGTGCACACCTTGTTGATGGGATCGGATGCCAACGGCATTGACTTGTTTGCCGACGGCGACGTGCCAATCAGCTCGCGCCCGTTCCTCTCCGGCCAGGTGGTTGACCAAGCCGGCCGCAGCATCAACACCGTGGCAGGTGCCAATGAATTTGCCAATTATTTGCTCGCCAACAAGCTGCAAACACGCCGCTTGAGCAACGGCCAATTGGTGGAATTTGTCACCATCCCGATGATTGCCAACCACATCAACATCCGTGCGCAAAAATATGTGCCGTTTGTGCGCAAAGCCGCGCGCCATTACAACATCGACGAAAGCCTGATTTTGGGCATTATGCAAACCGAATCGAGCTTCAACCCGTATGCGATCAGCTACGCCAACGCCATGGGCTTGATGCAAGTGGTGCCTCACACCGCGGGTGCCGATGTGTTTAGAATGAAAGGCATGCGCGGGCAGCCGTCGCGGCAATATTTGTTTGACCCACATCGCAATATTGATGCGGGCACGTCCTATTTGTGGCTGTTGCAAAACAAATACCTTGCCGGCATCACCGACCCAACCTCACGGCGCTTTGCGGTCATCTCCGCCTACAACAGCGGCGCGGGTGCGGTGCTGCGCGTGTTCTCGCAAGACAAAGACGAAGCCGTGCGCATCATCAACTCCTTGCTGCCAGAGCAGGTTTATCGCATATTAACCACCCGCCACCCATCGGCGCAGGCACGCAACTACTTGTATAAAGTGGACAAAGCGCAAAAAAGCTACCGCGTGCGGGCAGCCAACTAGGCAACTAGGCATCAAAGTGCGGTCGCCCGACCGCACTTTTGCGTTATACTAGCGCTTTTGAAAGGAGGCTGTGGTGGCGAGTGTGCTGCTGGTGGATAACCACGATTCGTTTAGCTACAATTTGGTGGATTTGCTCAAACGCTTGCCGTTAGACGCGCTGCACGTGTGCAAAACCGAAGATTTGCCGGCGCAAGCGATGGATCAATTTAGCCATGTTTTGATTTCGCCTGGGCCTGATGTGCCGCGGGCGTACCCGCAACTGTATGACTTTTTGGCGCAATTTCACACCCAAAAGGTGATTTTAGGCGTGTGTTTGGGCCATCAGATGCTGTGTGACTTTTTCGGCGCGCGGCTTTACAACCTCAGCGCGGTGCGCCACGGGCAAGTGGGGCAATTGCGCACATTGGTGCCCTCGCCTTTGTTTAAAAATCTGCCACAATCCTTTAAAATAGGCCTTTATCATTCGTGGGCGATTGCGCGTGAGAGCCTGCCACCGGCGTTGGTGCCGATCGCCTGCGATCAGCACGATGTGTTGATGGCGGTAGCCCACCGCACTTTGCCTTTGTTCGGGGTGCAGTTTCACCCCGAATCGTTTATCAGCGAACACGGCCAGCAACTGTTACACAATTGGCTCAATGTCACAACGGAATAACACAATGACCCATTACACTTCAAATACGTTAATTTTTTTAAAACTCTTTTGGCATCGCTACAACGAAAATAAGCTCAACATGGCGGCGGGCTATTTGACCTACAGCACCATGTTGGCGCTGGTGCCGTTGGTGATGGTCAGCCTTGCGATCTTCTCCGCCTTCCCGGTGTTTAAGGAGATTAGCGGCGAGGTGCAAAATATGATCTTCAGCAACTTCGCGCCACAAACCGGCGGTGTGGTGCAAGATTACATCAACGAATTTGTCGAAAACTCGAAGAAAATGAGTGGCGTGGGGATCATCGGTTTGATTGTGGTGGCCCTAATGTTGATCTCCTCCATTGACCGCACTTTGAATGACATTTGGCCCAACACCAACTCGCGCACACTGTTTGTCTCTTTTGCGATGTATTGGATGATCCTCACCCTCGGGCCGCTCTTTTTGGGCGTGAGCGTGATTGTCAGCTCCTATATTTTTTCCAGTGATGCCTTTAGCAACGCCACCTTCAGCACCTATTTGCTCAGCATTATCCCGTTTTTGCTCACCTGGCTGGCGTTCACGCTGATTTACACCGTGGTGCCAAACACCAAGGTGAATTTGCGCTATGCCATGATCGGCGCGCTGATTGCGGCGATCTTCTTCACCCTCGGCAAGCGTGCGTTCACCTGGTATATCACCGCCTTCCCGTCGTATCAGCTGATTTATGGCGCGATGGCAACGCTGCCGATTTTGCTGCTGTGGATTCAATTGAGCTGGACATTTGTGCTGCTCGGGGCGCAATTAACGGCGGTGTTGGAGGATATGCGGCTGATTAAAAACGGCGAAATGCCGAATAATCGCGAGTACGAAGTGCGCCAAGAAAAGCTGCAACAAGCCTTAATTGAGCTGCAACACCATGACGACGAGCCGCTTGAGAGCCAAGCGCAAGCACAACAAGGAGAGGGGCATGATCGCACTGATTCAACGCGTTAAGCACGCCAGTGTTGAGGTTGACGGGCGCTGCGTGGGGCAAATTGGCCACGGCTTGCTGGTCCTTTTAGGCGTGGAAAAAACCGACGACGCTCAGCGCGGTGAGCAGCTGCTGAAAAAGGTGCTTAATTACCGCGTATTCAGCGATGAGGCGGGTAAAATGAACCTCAACGTGCAGCAAGCCGGCGGCGAGCTGCTGGTGGTTTCTCAGTTCACGCTGGTGGCGGATACACAAAAAGGCCTGCGCCCGAGCTTTTCCAACGGCGCTAGTCCTGAGTTGGCTGAAAAACTTTATGACGATTTTTGTGTCAAAGCAAAAGAGCATATCAAAACTGAGCGTGGCGTTTTTGCCGCCGATATGCAGGTGAGTTTAACCAACGACGGGCCGGTGACATTTTGGCTACACGTCTAAGGAGCAGATGATGAAAAAACACTTACCCCTGTTGACCGCACTTTGCCTAAGCCCCGTGCTTGCGCTCGCCCATGAAAGCGCAGAGCAGGCATCTCAAAACATCACCTTCACCGTGCAAGCCCAACGCCAAGTGGAGCGCGATGTGATGCAAGCAACGCTGTTTGTGGAAGAAAAGGGCACCGATCTCAAAGCGCTCAGCGCCAGCGTGAATGACAAAATGAACCAAATTGTCAGCGCGGCGAAGAAGCTCGATTTACCTAAAGGCACCGTGAGCCGCAACACCTATGTTAATTACAACAAAAAAACCGACAGCGAAAGCTGGGTTGACCGCGGGCAATACCGCATTGAAAGCCAAGATTTTGGCAAACTCGGCCAGCTCATCAGCCAGCTTGGTGGCGTGGCGGCGGTGGATAACATCAGCTTTAGTTTGTCAAAAGCCAAGCGCCAAAGCCTTGAAAAAGAGATGACCGCCGAGGCGATTGCCGCCTTCAAGCAAAAAGCGCAGTTCATCAGCGAACAACTCGGCGCGAAGGGCTACCGTATTGTGGATCTTACCATTGGCTCTAATGCTGGCAGCATGCCTCGGCCTTACATGGCCAAAGCGGCCACGGCGATGTATTCCGCTGAGGCGCAGAGCATGCCCATTGAGGCAGGCGAAGCGGATGTGAACCTTGGCATCAATGCCACCATTAATTTAACCGAATAGCGCGATTGCGTGTTATAATCGCACCACTTTACACCAACTGGCGGAGAGCCTATGAAAATTGCAAAAATACCGTGGTGGGCATTGCCTACCAAGTGCGCACTGAAGATGGCATTTTGGTCGACGAAGCACCAGCCAACCAACCGTTGGAATACATCCAAGGGCACAACAATTTGGTCATCGGGCTGGAAAACGCCCTTGAAGGCCACAGTGTTGGCGACACCTTTGAAGTGCGCGTGAAACCTGAAGAAGGCTACGGCCAATACAACGACAACCTCGTGCAACGCGTGCCACAAGACGTGTTTGTGGGTGTGGACGGCTTGGAAGTGGGCATGCGCTTTATCGCTGACACCGATGTTGGCCCACTGCCGGTTGTGATCACCGAAGTCGGTGATGACTACGTGGTGGTTGACGGCAACCATATGCTTGCCGGCCAAGAGCTGCTGTTCAACGTGGAAGTGGTCAGCGTGCGTGAGGCGACATTAGAAGAGATCGCCCACGGTCATGTTCACCAAGAAGGCAGCGGCTGCTGCGGTGGGCACGACAGCGACGAAGAAGGCCACGGCTGCGGTTGTGGGCATCATCACCACGAGCATGAGCACCACGACGGCTGTTGTGGCGGCGGACACGAGCACCATCACCACCACGGTGGCTGCTGCAGTGGCAAACACGAACATTAATTGAAAGCCAAAGTGCGGTTTAACCGCACTTTTTATTTGTTGACACTATGCAAAGTTTACAACCCTTTCACACCTTTGGCCTTGCCGTGCAGGCCAACGCGGTGGTCGACATCACCACGCCAGCGGACTTGTTTGCGCACTGGCAGGCCAACGCACACCAGCCGCGCTTACTGCTCGGCGAAGGCAGCGATGTGCTGTTTTTGCAAGATTTCCACGGCGTGGTGCTGCGCAATCAAATCAAAGGCATTGACGTCAAAGAAGACGACAGCCATTTTTACCTTCACGTCAACGCGGGCGAAAACTGGCATGAGCTGGTGCGCTTTTGTGTTGAGCGCAACATCGGCGGGCTGGAAAATCTCGCACTGATCCCAGGCTGCGCCGGCAGTGCGCCAATTCAAAATATTGGTGCCTATGGCGTGGAGTTTGCCCAAGTGTGCGATTACGTTGATTGCCTGGATTTAAACCGCGGCGAGCAACGCCGCCTTAACGCCGCGCAGTGCCAATTTGGCTACCGCGAAAGCATTTTTAAAAACCAATACCGCAGTGGCTTTGCCATTGTGGCCATTGGCTTGAAGCTGGCCAAAAACTGGCAACCGCACTTGTACTACGGCCCACTGCGCGAGCTTGATGCGCAAACGGTGACACCGCGTGAGGTGTTCGCCCAAGTGTGCGCCATTCGCGAGGCCAAATTGCCTAACCCCGCAGAGCTTGGTAACGCCGGCAGTTTTTTCAAAAACCCGATTGTCAGCCCAAGCCATTACCACGAACTGCGCGAGCGCTTTGCTGAAATGCCCGCCTACCCACAAGCCGACGGGCAAATCAAACTGGCAGCGGGCTGGTTGATTGACCAATGTGGCCTTAAGGGCAAGCAAATCGGCGGCGCGGCCGTCCACAGCCGCCAAGCGCTGGTGTTGGTGAACCAAAACAACGCCACCGGCGACGACGTGCTGTCGCTGGCACGCTTTATCTACCAGCAAGTGATGGCCAAATTTGGCGTGCCGCTGGAGCCTGAAGTGCGGTTTTATGGCGCCCAAGGCGAGCTTGATAGCGCCGAGGCTGTGCGCGCATGAGTGCGCCAATGGCTGAATTGCTCAACGCAGATTACCTGCGAGCGCAGCTTGCCGACACCACGGTGGTGACGTTTGACACCATCGATTCCACCAATGCCTATTTGCTGCGCGAGCACGCCGCACACAACACGCTGTGCACCGCCGAGGCGCAAACCGCCGGCCGCGGGCGGCGTGGGCGGGTGTGGCACTCGCCTTATGCGCAAAATCTCTATTTTTCCCTGCGCTGGGATTTCACTGATCGCGCCGAGGAGCTGCCTCAAGTGGGGCTCGTGACCGCACTTTGCATCGCACAAACCCTGCACGCACACGGCGTGGCCGATGTCGGCGTGAAGTGGCCGAATGATATTTATCTTGGCGATCGCAAGCTCGGCGGCATTTTGGTGGAGTCACAGCACTTTTCCCGCGCGCGCCAAGCGTTGGTGGTGGGCGTGGGTTTGAATGTGGCGATGGCGCACGCGCAAGAAGAGGAAATCACCCAGCCGTGGGCGAGCTTGGCGCAATGCGACATCGGCCTTTCGCGCAACGCGCTGCTCGTTGAACTGGTGCGTGCGTTAAAGTGCGGTTTTGCGCAGTTTCAACGCCACGGCGGGCAGGCGCTGTTGGCAGATTTTGCTCGCTTTGACCGCGTGTTAAACCGCAAAGTGCGGTTAAACTTTGAGCACAGCTTTATTGACGGCGTTTATCAAGGGATTGATTGCGCCACAGGCGAGGCGCTGATTGCCACCGATCACAGGGTGCAGCGCTTTCGTATTGGGGAGATTTCCCTACGATTACACGAGGAATAACATGAATTTTCAACAAACTTTAGCCACCTTGGCCAGCGTTGACCACCTCACCGGCCTCATTGTGCTTGATGAGCACGGCAACACCGTGTTGAGCATCCCCGCCGTTGAGGGCAAATTAGGTTCGCTGAAAGTCTACAACACGCTGGCCGCGCGCTTCACCGAGCTCAACACCACTGCTGCCAAAGCGGGCTTGATTTTGTTTGCCGAGCACGTGGATGACGCCAAAGCGCACCCAGGCGCGCACCCGAATATCGACTTTTTGCTGCGCGTGGTGGCCGATGATTTGTGTTTTAAAATGCAACCCCTTAGCCGACGGTAGGAGGCGCTATGTTTAGCTTTGAATACTACAACCCAACCCGCATTGTTTTTGGCGAAGGCCAAATTGCCAAACTCAACGACTTAGTGCCTGAAAAGGCGCGCGTTTTAGTGCTTTATGGCGGCGGCAGCGCCAAGCGCACAGGCACCCTTGATGAGGTGAAAACCGCACTTGGCAGCCGCTATGTGGTGGAGTTTGGCGGGATTGAGGCCAACCCCGAATTTGACACACTCGTGCGCGCCGTGGAGGTGATTAAGCAAGAAAAGCTCGATTTCCTGCTCGCGGTGGGCGGCGGCTCGGTGCTTGATGGCAGCAAATTTGTTGCCGCCGCGGCCTGCTTTGACGGCGACCCATGGGAGATTGTCACCTCACGCGGTGCGGTGGTGAAAGCGGCCTTGCCACTGGGCACCGTGCTCACCCTGCCTGCCACCGGCTCTGAGATGAATAACGTTGGCGTGGTCAGCCGCAAGGCACTGAAAATTAAGCAAGGGTTTCGCAACACCGCACTTTACCCACGCTTTTCGATTTTAGACCCAGCCAAAACGCTCACTTTGCCGATGCACCAAGTGGCCAACGGCATTGTGGATGCCTTTATCCACGTGCTGGAGCAATACCTCACCGAGCCCCACGGCGCCATGGTGCAAGACGCCTACGCCGAGGGGCTGTTGCGCACCCTGCGCGATTTGGGCCCACAAATTATGCAGCAGCCGAATAACCTCGAGCTGCGCGCTAACATGATGTGGTGCGCCACCCAAGCGCTCAACGGCTTGATTGGCGTGGGCGTGGCGCAAGATTGGGCCAGCCACCAAATTGGCCACGAGCTGACCGCACTTTATGGCCTTGATCACGCGCAAACTTTGAGCATTGTGCTGCCAGGGCTGTGGGCGGAACTTAAAGATCAAAAACGCGACAAACTGGTGCAATACGCCCTCAACGTGTGGGGTATCCGCACCGGCTCCCACGAGGAGCGCGTGAGCTCGGCGATTGCGCAAACGGAGCTATTCTTCCAACAAATGGGCATGAAAACCCGCCTGTCTTACCACGGCTTGGATAAAAGTGCGGTTGACGAGGTTGTCGCCCAGCTGGAAAAACACGGCCAAGTGGCACTGGGTGAAAAACAAAACATCACCCCAGATGTGGCGCGGCGCATCCTCGCACGGCGCGTGTAGCATAAGGGGGCAGCGTGGCAAAGCAACAGGCATTGAACAAAAAACGGCTGGCGCAATTGGGCATTATCCCGTCATTTTATGATGGGCGGGGGCTTAAGCAAAAGCCGAATCCGTTGGTGGTGAAATCGATTTTACACTGTTTGGGCGCGGCGGTGAAGAACACCTTGTTGCCCTCCACCGTGGTGTTTTATGCCGAGCAGCCTAAATATGTGCGCCTGGCCGCCCACCACGGTGCGCTGCACGGGCACTGGCAGCTCACGTTGGAAGACGGGCAAACGCTGCACGGGCGGGTGAAAAAAAGCGGCATTATGCTGCCACGCGACTTAGCGCTGGGCTATCATCAGCTGAGCATAAAGTGCGGTCGGCAAGCCGGCCTCTGCCGCGTGATTGTCGCCCCTCAGCGCTGTTATCAAGCGCCGGCGTTGTCGCGCCAAAAGCACTTGTGGGGCACCAGCTTGCAGCTTTACACCCTCAAATCCGAGCGCAACTGGGGCGTGGGGGATTTCACGGATTTACTGGCGTTTATGGCTTCATTCGCGCGCCACGGTGGCGATTTTGTTGGGCTCAACCCCACTCACGCGCTGTTCCCAGCCTTTCCTGATGCCGCCAGCCCGTACAGCCCATCGTCGCGCCAGTGGCTAAATATAATTTACATCGATGTCGCCGCCATTCCTGAATTTGCCGACAGTGCGGCGGCCATGGCGTGGCTAAACGCGCCTGACACGCAAGCCAAACTTGCCGCCGTGCGCGCAACCGATTGGGTGGATTATCCCAGCGTGATGGCGCTCAAATTGCACGGGCTGCGCTTAGCGTTTGACGCATTCAATGCCAGCGCCAGTGACGCGCGCCAAGGGCAATACCGCACTTTTGTCACTCAAGGTGGCGAGAGCTTGCGTGCGCAAGCCACGCTGGATGTCATGCTCGCCCACTTTGCGCCTGCAACCAACCACGGCTGGCAGAGCCTGCCGGCTGAATTTCAGGATTTCACCTCAAGTGCCACAGCGCAGTGGATTGCCGGGCACCAAAGTGCGGTGGATTTTTATGCCTGGGTGCAGTGGGTGGCCGCCGAGCAGCTCGCCCAATGCCAACGCCAGAGCACCATGGCGCTGGGGCTTTATCGCGATTTGGCGGTGGGTGTCAGCCCCGTGGGGGCGGAAACTTGGCACAACCCGCAGGCTTATAGCCTCAACGCCACCATTGGCGCGCCGCCTGACGCGCTGGCACCACAGGGGCAAAACTGGTGCTTGGCGCCGTTCAACCCCCATGCGCTGGCCGCCCAAGGCTTTCAGCCGTTTATTGACATGCTGCGCGCGAATATGCGTGATTGCGCCGCGCTGCGCCTTGATCATATTATGTCGCTGCTGCGGCTGTGGTGGATCAAGCAAGGTGAAGGTGCGGTCAACGGCGTGTACGTCCGTTACCCAGTCGACACCCTTTTGGCGATTCTCGCGCTGGAAAGCCAGCGCCATCAGTGCATGATTATCGGCGAAGATTTAGGCACCGTGCCCAAAGCCATCCAAAGCAAATTGCAACGCGCGGGCGTGTTTTCTTACAAAGTGCAGTATTTTGAATTTGACGTGCAAGGCCAAAGCCGCGCGCTGGGCGATTATCCGTATCAAGCCATGGCCACGCTCAGCACCCACGATTTGCCGACCATTTATGGCTACTGGACGGGCAGCGACATCACAATTGGGCAGCAGTTTGGCGTGTTTCCATCCGAGCAAGTGCTCAAGCGTGTGCAATTTGAGCGCCGTTATGCCAAAGAGAAGATCCTCGCACGCCTGCGCGAGGCGGGGGTGGCCATCCCCGAGGAGGTCAGTGCCGAGCTCAACTCACCGTGCCCGCACGCGTTTGTTTATGCCTTGCAGCGTTATATGAGCGGCGTGAACAGCGCGTTGTTGACTTTGCAGGTGGAAGATTGGCTGGTGATGGAAAAACCCGTCAACATCCCAGGTACCGATAAAGAATACCCAAACTGGCGGCGCAAACTCAGCCGCACCATAGGCGAGATCTTTGCCGATACGCAGGTGCAAACGCTGCTTGAGGCCATTAGCACCGCGCGGCGTGAAAAGTGCGGTTAGCCCTTGCTCGCTACGAACCCAGTTTATAAAATGACGTAAAAATAAAACATAACATCAAAGTAGGAACTCAATTATGAAAATCTCTGTCATCGGCGCTGGCGCAGTCGGCGTTGAAATCTGTAATTTTGTGTTAAACCTCGGTGAATGCAGCGAGCTGGTGCTGGTTGATCTCAACCGCGAGCGCTGCCAAGGTGAGCAAATTGACTTTAGCCACATGAGTGCGCTGACATTCGCCAAAAACACCCACGTGGTCAGCGGCGATTATGCCGACACCGCTGGCAGCGACATCATTGTGATCACCGCCGGTGCCCAAATCAAAGTGGGGCAAGACAGGCTCGATATTGCGCAAATCAATGCCAAAATTGGGGTTGAGATCGCCCAGGAGCTGGAGAAATATTCCCCCGAGGCGATTTTAATTGTGGTGACAAATCCGTGTGATATTGTCACCCACTTTATCACCTGCAACACCGCTTACCCGCGCGATCGCGTGATCAGCTCAGGTTGTGTGATCGACAGCGCACGATTGATGAAATTGGTGGCCGATAAAGTGCAAATTGACCCGAAAAATATTTTTGGCTTTATCATCGGCGAGCACGGTGCCAACAGCATTTTGCCGTGGAGCTTGATGAACATCGCCGGCCAAAAAGTGGAAGATTTTTGCCGCAATAACGGCTACCCACTGATTGACCCCATCGAGCAGCTCAACGAGGTGAAACAAGAGGGCCTGCGCGTGTTTGCCATGAAGCTCAACACCAACCACGGCATCGCTGCCAGCGTGTTTCGCATTATCCGCGCGATCACCATCAACGAGCACTCCATGCTGCCGGTGGGCACCACGCTCGATGGCGAATACGGCATTCACAACGTGGCGCTCAACGTGCCGATGATTGTCGCCCGCAATGGCATTGAAAAAATCCCAACCTACACCTTCACCGCACAAGAGATGCAAGAGTTGCAACATTGCGCGCAAAACCTGCGCAAAGTGGCTGAAAGCGTGGCCGAGCAAACGGGCTTGAAAGCGGATCTCTAAGCATAAAAAACCGCACTTTTCTTAAAGTGCGGTTTGATGCAACAGTGCGGTGATATTAGCCGCGCACGGCAATCACTTCAATTTCAACGCCAACATCTTTTGGCAGGCGGGCAACCTCAACGCAGGAGCGCGCAGGGTAGCTTGGGTGATGATTTTCTTGGAAGAACGCTTGATATTCCGCGTTGACGGTGGCGAAATCGTCCATGTTTTTGACAAACACGGTGGTTTTGATGATGTCTTTCACCGCAAGGCCTGCTTGCTCGATGATCGCTTTAACATTTTCAAGCGATTGGCGAGTTTGCGCTTTGATGCATTCAGGCACTTCGCCAGTTTGTGGGTTGACTGGAATTTGGCCGGATGTGATCACCAAATTGCCCAAGTCGTAGGCCTGTACATAAGGGCCGATCGCAGCCGGGGCGTTGTCGGTATGAATAACGTTGCTCATGGTTTTCTCCTTGTGAAAATAAAAGTGCGGTCACAGCTCGCCGAGGGTGGCGACCATCACCGCTTTAATGGTGTGCATGCGGTTTTCCGCTTCGTCAAACACAATTGAGGCGCTGGATTCAAACACCTCATCACTCACTTCAAGGCCGTTTAAGCCGTATTTTTCCGCCATCGCGCGGCCGATTTTGGTTTCGCTGTCGTGAAAGGCCGGCAGGCAGTGCATGAATTTCACATTCGCATTGCCGGTTAAATCCAGCAACGCCTGATTGACTTGATAAGGGCGCATCAAGGCAATGCGCTCATCCCACGCCTCCATCGGCTCGCCCATGGAAACCCACACATCGGTGTAGATAAAATCAACGTCTTTCACGCCCTCTTCAATACTTTCCGTGCAGGTGATTGTCGCCCCTGTTTGCTCGGCCATGTCAGCAACTTCCTCTAAAAGTGCGGTTTCAGGGAAAAAGCGCTTTGGCGCCACCAAGCGTAAATCGAGCCCCATCAGTGCGGCGCCTTCAACAAACGAGTTGCCCATGTTGTTGCGCGCATCGCCTAGATAAGCGAGTTTCATCTCGCTGAGCTTTTTGCCATTGCCGTGCTCGAGCATGGTGAGGAAATCGGCCAAAATTTGAGTCGGGTGAAATTCATCGGTCAAGCCGTTCCACACCGGCACGCCGGCGTGCTCGGCCAAGGTCTCCACCAGCGTTTGGCCATAGCCGCGGTATTGAATGCCGTCATACATCCGCCCGAGCACGCGCGCGGTGTCTTTCATCGACTCTTTATGCCCAATTTGTGAGCCGCTTGGGCCGATGTAACTGACTTGCGCCCCTTGGTCAAAGGCGGCCACCTCAAAGGCGCAGCGGGTGCGGGTGGAGGTTTTTTCAAAAATCAAGGCGATATTTTTGCCTTTTAGCGTTTGCTGCTCGCGTTTGGCTTTTTTGTCGGCCTTGAGTTTGGCTGAGAGATCTAAAAGTGCGGTGATTTCATCCGGCGTGAAATCCATCAAGCGTAAAAAATGACGATTTTTGAAGGCATGCAAGTCCACAGCGGTCTCCTAAAAGCGAGTAAGATTTTGAAAATTGTATCATATTCTCACCGAGAAACTACGGCAATGTAAAAAATTCACCGCACTTTTAAATTTTGTTTGAAAATGAGAGTGATTTTTATTACATTTAAGGCGCTGTATATCTTTTCATATTAACGTTCTTTTAGTCTTAGGAGACATTAATGAAGAAAACCTCTATTGCATTAGCTTTAACCGCACTTGTTGCAACCTCCGCTATGGCGGCTGAAGAAGTGAACGTCTATTCTTATCGCCAGCCATATTTGATTGAACCTATCTTGAAAAACTTTGAAAAAGACACTGGCGTGAAAGTCAACTTGATCTTTGACAACAAAGGCTTAGTTGAACGCCTTAAACGCGAAGGCGAGCTGAGCCCTGCCGATGTGGTGTTGACGGTTGACATCAGCCGTGTGATGGAAGTGGTGAACGAAGGCTTGGCACAAGCGGTGAAAAGCGATGTGCTAGAGAGCAACATCCCTGCGCAATACCGCGATTCAGGCAACCAATGGTTTGCCTTGACCACCCGCGCACGTGCGATCTACTCCTCCAAAGAGCGCGTGGGCAAATTGCCGGCGAGCTTCACCTACGAAGACTTAGCCAACCCGAAACTCAAAGGCAAAGTGTGTGTGCGCTCAGGCAAACACCCGTATAACTTGTCCTTGCTCGCCTCGATCATCGCCCACGACGGCGAAGCGAAAGCCAAAGCCTGGCTCGAAGGTTTGAAAGCGAACCTTGCGCAAAAACCACAAGGTGGTGACCGTGACCAAGTGAAAGCCATCAAAGAAGGTGTGTGTGATTACTCCTTGGGCAACAGCTACTACTTCGGCAAAATGCTTGAAGACGACAAACAACGCAGCTGGGCCGAGGCGGTTTACATCAACTTCCCGAACCAAGAAACCACCGGCACTCACGTGAACATCTCTGGTGCGGCGGTGGCCAAACACGCGCCAAACAAAGCCAACGCTGTGAAATTGTTGGAATACTTAAGCAGCGACGACGCCCAGCACCAATATGCTGAGCTCAACCATGAATACCCAGTGAAAGAAGGCATTGAGCCGTCTAAACTGGTGCAATCCTGGGGCAGCTTCAAAGCGGATAAACTGCCGCTTGAGAAAATCGCGGACAACTACAAAAAAGCCGTTAAATTGGTTGATGAAGTCAACTTTGACCTGTAATGGCCAAGCAAGAGGCTGCGCGAGTGGGCGCAGCCTTTTTAATGGGTTGAATTCATGAACGCAATCAAGCGAAGTGCGCTTTGGCTGCTGCTGGCGGCCTTTGTGCTGCCGATTTTTGCCATTGGCTATCAAGCACTCAGTGGTGATGCGCCGAGCATGAGCCACTTGTGGCAAACGGTGATGGCGGTGTATATCCAAAACTCGCTGCTGCTGGTGCTTGGCACCGTGGCGTTGAGCGTGCTTTTTGCCCTGCCGTGCAGCTACTGGCTGTCGCTTTATCACTTCCCGACCTCGCGCGTGCTGCAGTGGCTGCTTTGCCTGCCGCTGGCGTTGCCGCCGTATTTGCTCGGCTATCTTTATACCGACTTGCTCGACTACCCAGGGCCGGTGCAGCGCTTTTTGCGCGCCACCTTTGGCTGGAGCAGCTCGGCGGACTATTTTTTCCCGAATATTCGCTCCCTTGGCGGCGCCTGCGTGGTGCTGGCGTTGGTGCTTTATCCGTATCTGTTTTTGCTCACCCGCATCGCCTTTATGGATTTGTCGCAAAACCTCCACCACAGCGCCAAGCTCCTTGGCGTGCGCGGCTGGGCGCTGTTTCGCAAAGTCACCTTGCCGATGATCCGCCCGGCGATCGCAACAGGCTGCGCGCTGGTGGCGATGGAAACGTTAGGCGATTTTGGCACGGTCAGTTACTTCGCTGTGCCAACACTCACCACCGCGATTTACGACACTTGGCTGGTGCTGGGCGATTTGGCCAGTGCTAGCCGCATCTCCTTGCTGATGCTCACACTGGTGTTTGCCCTGCTGGCCTTTGAGCGTTACAGCCGGCGGCTGCAAAAGCGCTATCAGCGCGGCTTTGAGCAGCCGATAACCAAAGTGCGGTTGCGCGGCTGGCGGTTGTGGCTGGCGCTGGCGTATTGCTGGGGCTTGATTGCCTGCGCGGTGATGATCCCACTGGCGAAATTGCTCTATTGGGCTTATTTTTATTTTGAACAATCGTGGCAAGATGCTTTTTGGCGCTATGCCTTCAACAGCGTGAAAGTCTCCGCCTTTGCGGCGATATTGAGTGTGCTGACCGCACTTTTATTGCTCTTTTTTGTGCGCAAGCGCAGCCTCAACCAGCGGCCAAGTGCCAGCACCGCCGCCGTGGTGCCGCTGGCCTCAATGGGTTATGCCATCCCCGGCACCGTGCTTGGCATTGGGCTTTTGATCCCGCTTACAGGAGCTGATCACCTGCTTAACCACGGCTTAAAAAGCCTTGGGCTGCCGCTACTTGGGCTGATTTTCAGCGGCTCGATTTTTGCCTTGGTGTATGCCTACATCATCCGCTTTTCGGTGATGAGCTTGGGCAGCATCAACGCCGCGCTCGATAAAATCCCGCCGTCGCTGGATATGGCGGCCAACACCCTTGGCGTGCAGGGCGTGAAAATGCGCCTGCGGGTACACTTCCCGCTGCTGCGCAAGGGCATTTTGACCGCACTTATCTTGGTGTTTTTAGAGAGTATGAAAGAGCTCAATGCCTCGCTGTTGCTGCGGCCGTTTAATTTCGACACCCTCGCCACCCACGTGTTCACCCTCACCTCCGACGAGCAGCTTGAGCAAGCCTCGCTCTCGGCGCTGTTTTTGGTGCTGGTGGGCATGGTGCCAGTGATTTTTTTAACCCGCGCGATGTTATCCAAGCGCCATGGGAGCTGACATGACCGACTTATTAACGATAAACAGCCTAAACGTGCGCTACCAAAACACCCCCGTGCTGGAAAACCTCGATTTGCAGCTCAAGCGCGGCGAGATTTTATGCCTGCTTGGCGCCAGTGGCTGCGGCAAAACTACCTTGCTCAAAGCCATCGCCGGCCTGATTGACGCCGACGGCGCGATTGTGCTCAACGGCCAAAACGTCAGCCACAAAGCCAGCGCCGACCGCGGTGTGGGCTTGATCTTCCAAGATTACGCGCTCTTCCCGCACTTGACGGTGGCACAAAACATCGCCTTTGGCTTAAGCGCACTCAACGCCCAACAGCGAGAAGACACAGTGGCAGAAATGCTCAATTTGGTGGGGCTGGGGGCATTTCGTGACAAGTTCCCGCATCAGCTGTCTGGCGGGCAGCAGCAGCGGGTGGCGATTGCCCGCTCGCTGGCGTGCCGGCCGCAATTGCTGCTGCTCGATGAGCCGTTTTCCAACATCGACACCCAAGTGCGGTTGCAATTGATTGAAGAGATCAAAAGCATTTTGAAATCCCAATCAATGGCGGCGATTTTTGTCACCCACAGCAAGGAAGAGGCCTTTTTGTTTGCCGACACCCTCGCGCTAATGGCCCACGGGCGCATTGTGCAAACAGGCAGCCCAAGCGCGCTGTATCAACACCCCAATAGCCGCTTTGTGGCCGAGTTTTTAGGCCATGGGGATTATTTGCCCGTGCAAGTCACGAGTTCACACAGCCTTTCAAGCCCCGTCGGTGAGCTGCATTTTGACAACGCGCTACACAAAGCCGACCAAAGTGCGGTCAAGGTCGGCGAGTCGCTCGATTGCTTGGTGCGCGCGCAGCAATGGCAAGTGCGTGAGTGCCCAACGGGCGCCGGCGAGGTGGTGAAATCGCGCTTTTTAGGCCACACCTTTGCCTTGGAGATTGCCTTTGCTGGCCAAACGTGGCTGGCCTACACCAACGCGCCACAGGCCGTGGGCACACGCGTGGCACTTGAGGCGAGCTTAGCGCGCGCGATTTTATTCGACAAAAAGTGAGGGGCGCTTTACCCCTTTGTGATTAAGTGCTACTCTTAAAGCAATATCTGTAGGGCAGATAGTTTTTCAATTGTAGTGAGAGCATTATTTGAGTCGTTATCTGGAATCCGCCAAAGCCTTAGTCGCTGAGTTGGACCAGCGCCGTTTTCAGCGCGCGCTGGAGGGCAACTCGGCGGAGTTTTGCCATGTCTTTCAACTCATCACGTTGCTGCTTGACCTCAACCACCCCGCCTTGCCAGGCTTTGTTGACGGTGCACCTTCAGGCATCACAGGTTTTGAGCTTAGTGAATACCAGCGCCACTACTTGCACACCATTGTGCCCAATAGCACCTATCCTGATGATTTCCTCGCCGCCTGTGCCGATGCGCGCCAAGCGTCGCCTATTTTGGGCGTTTATGCCATGGGTTCAACCGGCTCCATTACGCAAAATAGCCAATCGGATCTCGACATCTGGGTGTGTTTGACAGCGGATTTGAGCGCGCAGGGGCGGGCGGCGCTGTCGCAAAAAACCGCACTTTTACAAAAATGGGCGCAGGCGATGAAAGTGGAGATGAATTTTTACCTGCTGGGTGAAAATCACTTTCGCAACGCGACCTATTCCACTGTGCTCAGCACCGAGCACTGCGGCAGCAGCCAATACGTGCTGTTGCTAGAAGAGTTTTACCGTTCCGTGATTCGCTTGGCGGGCAAGCCGCTGTTGTGGCTGCATATGCCGATCAACAATGAAGAATACTACGACAAAGCGGTGGAAAAATGGATTGAAGAGGGCAAAATTCAGCGCGACGAGTGGGTTGATTTCGGCGGGCTAGGGGCGCTGTCGGCAGACGAATATTTTGGCGCGACCTTGTGGCATTTGTACAAAGGGGTGGATTCGCCCTATAAATCGGTGATCAAAATCCTGCTGCTTGAGGCGCTGATGGCGGAGTACCCGTACCCAGCGCTGATTTCCAAGCAATTTAAGCAACAATTGCTCTCAGGCGAGCAGCCCGATCACTTTTTTGACCCGTATTTGGCGATGCTGCAAAAAGTCAGCGACTATTTGCGATCGATCGACGATCACTATCGACTGGATTTGGTGCGCCGCTGTTTTTACATCAAAGCCAACCGCGATTTTGCCGCCGCACCGCTGCAAAAAAGCTGGCGCTATCAACAACTCCAGCGTTTTGCCCATCAGTGGCATTGGTCGGCGCGCGATGTGCAAATGCTCAACAACCACGGGCATTGGAAGATCAAGCAAGTTAACCGCTTTTACCACGCGCTGGTGGCGGTGTTTATGCAAAGTTACCGCAATTTAATCACCTTTGCCCGCCGGCAAAAAATCTCCGCTGACCTCATGCCGGAGGATATTGGCATTTTAACCCGCAAGCTCTACACCGCCTTTGAGGTGCTGCCTGGCAAGGTGACGCTGTTTAACCGCCAAATTGTTGATAACATGACCGAAGATCACCTGATGTTTGTGCAGGTGCACAACTCAAGTGCGGTCAAAGACGGCTGGTATCTGTTCAACACCGCGCCGAATCAGATCATTGAATCGACCGATCGCTATGTCGAATACGCACCGCACTTGGGCAAACTGGTGGCGTGGGCCTATTTCAATGGGCTGTTGGGCGCAAAAACGCGGCTGCATATCCGCAGCCGTGATGTCAGCTTGGCAAAATTGCAGCAATTTGTCACCGACTTGCGCTTGTCTATCGCACAATCGGCGCCGCCGCCGAGCAATGATGATTTCAGTCACCCGTGCGAGCTGCGTAACTTGTTTGTGGCGGTCAATCTCACCCACGACCCGACCGAGCACATCATCGGCAATGAACGCCGCAGCGTGCAGGCCAATGATTTGTTCAATTTCGGGCCTGAACAAACCTGCCTGTTAGGCAGCATGACGCTGATTTATCGCAACCGTTGGAATGAAATCCGCACGCTCCACTTTGAAGGCCAGCACGCCATTTTAAACTGCCTGAAAGTGCTCGCCCACAAAGTCCACTGCAGCGCCTCGCCGCTGGAAAGCGTGCAAGTGTGCTGTTATAGCAAGCGCTACCGCGACGAAATGCTCGCCACCACTGAAAAGCTGGTCGACAAATGCATCCGCGCGCAGGTGAGCATGGTGCTAAACAAACGCTCAATTAACCGATTGCAAGTGGCTGGCAAAGTGTGGAATTTTTCTTACGAAACCCGTGGGCTGAAAATTCAAGAAGATGGCACCAACAATGGCGTGCCCAACAGCACACCGCTTAAGCACAGCACCCACAAATACCACTTCCCACGCGCGATTGGGGATTTTGCCAGCGAGGGCTTTTTGCAGTTCTTTTTTGAAGACAACAGCGACGGCAGTTTCAACGTGTATATCCTCGATGAGCGCAACAACCCTGAAATTTATTACCGCTGCAGAGATGAAAAAGAAGAAAAAATCAAAGAAATCAATCGTCTTTACACCATGGAGCGCTACAACAGCGTCTCGCAAGCCGATTGTTGCAGCTTCAATTACCCGCAATTTTATCAGCTGATTTTCGACCAAAGCGGGCAGGAGAAAATTGTGCCATTTCGCAGCCAACAACACTTGCGCTTTCAAGGCGGCGAGAAAATTACCCCGTTTAGCGCAAACGCGCTATAATGCCCCATCAACGCACAACACAGGAAGCACTATGTCACAGCAATACCGCACTTTGATCATCGACGACCACCCACTTATGCGTCGCGGTATGACGCAACTGCTGGAGCTTGAAAGCGAATTTGACGTGGTGGGGGAGGCCAGCAGCGGGCTTGAAGGCATCCGCCTGGCGCACAGCCTCAACCCTGATTTGATTATTTTAGACCTCAACATGAAAGGCCTCTCTGGCCTTGAAACCCTGCAACAGCTGCGCCAAGACGGCATTGACGCGCGGGTGGCGATTTTGACCGTATCTGACGCCAAAGCCGACATCTATGCCCTGGTGGACGCCGGTGCCGACGGCTATTTGCTCAAAGACAGCGAGCCTGAGCAACTGTTGAAACAAATTCAGCAAATCGCCCAAGGGCAGGTGACCTACAGCGACGAGGTGCAAGCACTTTTACACCAGCGCCAACACTCGCCCGAGCCACTGCTCTCGCTCACCGACCGCGAAGGCGACGTGCTCGAGCTGGTCGCCAAAGGGATGTCGAACAAACAGATCGCCGATATTTTGTTTATATCGGAAGAAACCGTCAAAGTCCACATCCGCAACCTGCTGCGCAAGCTCAACGTCAACTCCCGCGTGGCCGCCACCGTGCTGTACCTGCAATATAAAGGCGTTTAAAACACAAAGTGCGGTCAAACCGCACTTTGGCTTTCCACCGCTTGAATACTCTCTTTTAAAATCCGAATCACCGTGTCGGCGCCGCTGCGATTGGGGTTGATGCGGATTAATGTTTCCCGCGCATTTGGATTTTCGGCTAAAAAGGTGCCAGAGACGCGGTAAAACAGTGGCGGCAACTCGTATTTTGACTCCGCGCCCACAGGGTAGCCGAGTGCGCCGAGGCGCGTGGCGTGTGCAATCACCGCCGGGGCAATGGGTTTTGCCAGCTCGACAATCACCACCTTGGATTGGGCATTGACGATATAAGCGCTTTTCACCTGCGGGCATTCGCCTTGGTTAAGCCGTGCGGCAATGTGCTCGCCTTGCGCGCTGGCGATGGCGTGCATCACCGGCGCAAACACCATGCCGCGCAGCACCGCGAGTGCCTGCCAGCCTTGGATTTGGCAGCCGCCGGAATAGAGCGTTTGCTTAATCGCGTCAACCGCACTTTTCGCCCCCACTGCCACGCCCACGCCTTCAGGGCCGAAAAGTTTAAAGCTCGAAAAAGTCGACAGCGTCGCGCCGAGCTCACAGCCGATGGCGGGCACTTTGAGCGTGGCGTAATTATCATCAATCAGCGTAGCCACGCCGCGTTGTGCGCACTGGGCAATCACCTCGCCTAGGGCATAACGGTCTTGCGGTTGCTGGCGGGTGTGTTGAATCAGCACCAAATCGGGCTTGTGCGTATCAAGGGCATGCGCCAATGCGCTGGGGGTGTTGAAATCCGCCTGCACCAGTTTGCAGCCGAGTTGATCGATACTGACTTGGCTGGTGGGGTAAATCGGCGCTTGGTGGGCAAGCAACGTGCCCTTGCGCGTGAGCAATGCATTGAGCCCCGCGCGCAATGCGCCCGTGCCGGCCCCTTGCAGCAAAACCGCACTTTCTGCCTTGAAAAACGCTGCCAGCACCTGCTCAACGCGCGCGGTGGTGGCGGGCTGATGGCACTCGGGCACGAGCCCTAAATCGGCGTGCAAAAAGTCACTGTTGGGGAAAAAGCGCGTGATGCAATCAACCAGGGCGAATTGCTTGGCTTGCGCTTGTTCCAAGGTGAGGCTGGTTAACGGATAGGCGTGCATCACAGGGCTCCTAAAATACGGTTAGGGTTGTCTTGCAGCACGATGAGCACGTCGCGCTCGCTCACGCCGCGTTCATAGAGCAGCGGCACAAAGTGCGTGAAGAGATAATCATAGCCAATGCCGCCGTGGCGCTTGAGGTGCGATTTGCGCGTGATGTCCATCGAGAGCAACAATTGGCGGGCAAAACCGCACTTTATCGCCTCACTGAAGAGATCGGCGCGCAGTTCATCACTTTGATACGCCAGCTTGCCGATGGTGTCAAACTCCACCCACGCGCCGCGATCCAGCAAGCGGAAGAGGTAATCGCGATCGCCGGCCAAATCGGTGTGGCCAAGAATGACCTTTTCCGCGCTCACGCCAAAGCGAGCGAAGAGATCAAGCTGCTCAAGGCCAAAGCGGCCAAGGGAGGTGTGGGTGGTGATGAGTTTGCCGGTGGCAAGGCAGGCCAGTGCGGCGGCGTGCAGCAGCTTGTGCTCATCGTCACTGATGCCGTCAAAGCCGCTGCCGACCTCGCCGATGATTTGCGCCTTGCGGGTGTAGCGCGCGCCGGTTTCATCACACAGCCCGCGCTCAATCTCTGCAATAAAGCGCTCAGCAAGCTGCTCGGCGCTTAAGGCGTGGAACCACGGTGGCAAAAACGGCGCTTTGTAGCAGCCCGTGGCGGAGACGACTTTGACCGCACTTTGGCGTTCAACCTCCTCAACATAAGCGATATTGCGCCCCATGCCAAGGTTGGTGACATCCACAATGCGGCTCACGCCATGGCGCTTGAGCGCGTGCAGCTCCTCGACCTGCGCGTCAAGGTCGTTTAAAAAGCAATCCTCGTTTTGCTTGACCGCACTTAAGTCTATGTGCAGGTGCTCGTGCATTAGGGTGAATGTCATATCAGCCTAACCCCACCACAGCCAAAATATTGGCGACAATGCCTACCACGATAGTGGCGATCGGGCCGATGGCCATTTCAACCAATGGCCGTTTTGACGTGCGGTTGAGCAGATAAATCGCCGCCACAATCATAAAGCCCATGCCAGGCAAAATGGCATTGGAGGCAATCATACCGCCGACGAGCAATGCCACTTCGAGCATTTTGGTGATCGCGGTGCGGATGTGGTCGCCACAGGCTTTCACACCTGGGTATTTATCGAGCCAAATGGCCACGCTGGCAAGCAGTTTTACCTCCAGCAGCATAATCACACAGCCGGCGACAAACGCGATGATCGGGTTGTCGATGGCAAGGCCAGCGACAAAGATAAATTTCATCCCATCAGGGGAGTAAACGCCCGTTGCAATGGCGGTGGTGCCCACCAGCGGGATAAAGCTCACCGCGCGGGCAAGGGCGACGAGCAGCGCCGAGGTTTGTTGGTCTTGCGCCATGAGTTGCAGTGACACAGGGCCTTCAGCGAGCAAGCTGTACGGCATCGAGGCGGCAATGGCTGTCAAGCCGCCGCTGAGTGCCAACAGCCATTTGTGTTTTTGAATGCGTTGAATACGTTGTGAAAATAGCCCCACCAGCATTTCGTTGGCGCCCTTTTCACCCTCAGCTTTGGGGGCGGCGCGCTCACGCATGGCAAAATAGAACATCGCGATCATCCCAAACAGCAATGCCACGCCGTTGGGGTCAATGTTCACGGGTTTGCTGTCGACATCAAATTGCACGGCGCCGAGGGATTTGGTCAACAAATAGCCCACGAGTGTGGCAATCAGCACCCAAATGCCTTTTTTATAACCGTATTGATAGCCAATCACCACCGCAGGGAAGATGGAAAAACAGGCGATGATCGGCGCGCCGACTTTGCTCAGTTCATTCATGAAATCCACCGGCATCATGGCAAACAGCTCAACAATGCCTTTTAGGCCGGCGAGCAGCGCCACGCCATAGAGCGCGCCAATCACCCCCGAGGCGATAAAGCCCTTGCGGTTATCTGGCGTCCAGGTGCCGATCACATCGGTGCCAAGCAGCAAACTGTGGACCAAAATAATCGGCGCGGTGAGCGAAAACGGGATGCCAAAGCCAATCACCAGCCCAAAGCTCAAGGCAAAGCTGCTGGCCGCCAAGCCTTTGCGGCTCATGCGCCCTTCAAGGTACTCGGGCACCAAAGGGCGCAGCCCGTCGTGGAACACCGCGATGCCTTTGTTTGCCATCATGGCTGAAATGGCGCCAATCAACGCCATCAAAATCAGTTTGTCTGCTGGAATGGCCAGCAAATTTTGCATGAATGAACCGTCCATAACGCCCCCTGTTGCCGAAGTTATTCGTTAATGATGAGCCGCACCAGCGTTGGCACCACTTTGTCGATGTCTTGGCCGGTGAAGCCAAAGGCTTTTTTGCCTGCGCGCACTTGTGCGGCAATCTCGTCATCGCTGAGCAATTTGCCGGGCATGCCGATGGTGGCGCATTGGTCTGCACCAAGCAGGGCAATGGCCATGGCCAGCGCGCCACCGCCGCCGGTGTTGCAGGCACCAAAGTAATAATCGGCCTCGCCTGATTTCACCGCCATGGCCGCTTCAATGTCGCTTTTTTGCGAAATCTGCGCCACCACACTGTGCTGCCGAAAGGCGGCGTCCAACTGCTTGGCCAGATGATCTTTTTCAATTTGTCCGCCAACAACAATGCGCATAATTCACTCCTTTAGTCCGATTAATGATAAAAACGACGCCCCGCTTTGTGGCGCGCGGGCGTTGAAAAAGGCACACGCACTTGCGCCCACATCGGCCAGCGTGGTGCGTTGGCCAAGGGGGGTTAAAGTGCGGTTTGGGTGATAAACGAGCAGCGGCACCTGCTCGCGGGTGTGCTTGCTGTGCCCAATGGTCGGGTCGTTGCCGTGATCAGCCATCACGACCAGCACGTCGTGGGCGCCCATCGCCGCCAAAATCTGGCCTAAATAGTCGTCCACCAGTGTTAGCCGCTCGGCATAGCGCGCCACATCTTGGGCGTGGCCGGCGAGATCCGTTTCTTGAATATTGGTGCAAATAAAGGCCGATTGCGGCATCTTCACGTGTTTTAGCGTCAAATCGAGGATCGTTTGGCTGTCGACCAACTTTTGGTAATTGGTGCCGTGCGGGTTGGCGACAATGTCCGCCACCTTTCCCACCAGCACTGTTTCAATGCCGGCATCAAACAAGCACGCTGGCGCTTGGGTGTTGGCATCCACCCCATAGCCCATATGTACCACTTGAAAGCCTGCGTCATAGGCGCCCGATTTTGGCGCGTTGATGCCGACAAATTTGCCTTGCTTGACCTCAAGGGCGGCGAGGATCTTCTCGCGCGTGGTCAAGCCACCAAAGGCGATCACTCGTCCAACTTTGGCAATCTCGCGCACGATTTGCCCAACCTGGCACACGGTGTCAAAGCTGACCGCACTTAAGTTGCCGGTGATGTTGTACACCTGCCCCAAATCGGCCTCGAGGTTGTCGCCAATGGCGATGTTGTCGTTAACCCACAACCAGTGCAAACCGCACGCCGTGCTTTTGCGCTCAACGGCAAAGCCCGCTTGTAAAAGTGCGGTTTCCACCTGCGGCAAAATGGCGGAAAACGGCATCACCAGTGGCGATTTCGGGCGCGTGCCCATGATCTCTTGATGCCCCATAAAGGTGTCGCCCCCTTCGTGGGCTAAAAGTGCGGTGCCGAAAATCGCGTTGTCGGACAGCGCCATAGCGTTATAAGGCTGGCCTAGCACATTCATCAGCCCCAGCTTCGCCAAATTGGGCAGGTGCAAGTGCTGTTGCGCTTGCAAAATGTGCACGCAGGTGTTGGCGCCCACATCTTGTGGGCGCACCTCGGCGACATCGGGCATTTCGCCCACGCCAAAACTGTCTATCACAATCACGATAAACTTTTTCATGCCTTTATCCTTGGTTTCGGGTTGCCGAGGCTGTCAAAAAGCCCGACCAGCGCACGCTCAACCGACTGCGTGCTATCCACAATCGCCACATCACTGCGGGTGGTGAAAATTTGGGTGCGAAAACACATCACCACCGGCGCACCAACAGCAAAAGTGCCCTCGAGTGTGAAGGTGTAATCAATGCTGCTGTCATCAACGGGCAATACGCGCGCAGGCACTAACGCATCGCCCACCAGCGCGTTGTGCAAATGCCCACGGCGGTAATAGCCGCCGCCAAAGCAGTAACTGTGCTCGCCCACAGTGTGGGAGATTTCACTGACATACACCATCGCGATGCGCTCAGGCGTTTGCCCTGTTGTGTTGGCAGGCGTGGTGCCGGTGAGCGCATGGCCTGGCTCACCGTGAGTTGTGCCAAGTTGTGAGAGCAGCGGCAAGCTTTCACAGCAAGTGAGCGACGGCGCGTTGATATGGCGCACGTTCACGCCCAGCTCGCGCAATGTCGTAACCGTTGCCATCAACGTGTGGGCATTAGGTGTTAGCGCGATGTTGCCGTCAAACAAACAACACGGGAAGTGGGTCGCCCCCACAATCTCGACGCCGCTGAGTTGTTGCACCTCGCGCACCATCGGCTCAAGGCTGTCAAAGGCAAAGCCGCCAGCTTGGCCAGGATAGATGTGATCGCCTGGGGCGTATACTTTGAGCAAAATCGGCTGCACGATGCCCAATTGCTCGGCGCAGCGGCTGATGTGTTGAGCTTTTTCAAGGCTATAGACCGTCACCACCTCAGGGCGGGCGCGTAAAAGTGCTGTCAACGCCTGCTGCGGTGGCTGCACCAAATGGCCGATGTGCGCCACGGGTAGGTTGTGGCGCAGGTAATGCAGCGCTTCTTTGTAATCCACCGCCACAAGGCCGGCCAGACCGCACTTGAGGATTTCTGCGCATAATAGCGGGTTGCGGCCAAATTGCTTGCCCATCACATAAAGCGACAAGCCCAGCGGCGCGGCGCGGGCTTGCATTTTGCGCGCGTTGTCCAACACCGTTGGCAAATCAATCACATAGGTGTCGGGCAAAATCTCCCCGCGCTGGTGCAACTCAAGGCTGAGTGCCAGCAAGCGCGGATTTTGCGCGCGCAAGGCGTCAATGAACACGATTGACCTCGTCAATCAAGTGCGGTTGCGCGTCGCACAACGCGCCAAGGCCGGCCCACAGATAGCTGCGTTCGGCTTGGCTAAGTTGGGTTTGGCATTGGTTGAGCAGCGACTGGCTGAGCTTTTCCACCTGCATAAAGTGCGGTTCTTGCTGCAGCTCGCTGAGCAGCTCTTCGTCAAGCGGCTCGTCGAGCGCCTGGCCTTGCTGGGCGCGCTCAAGGGCCATGGCAATGTGGGTGACAAGCATCACCACTTGCTCTTGCTCGGTGTCTACGTGCCATTTTTGCAAGGTGGCGATCACATTATGGATATCATTCACCGTCACGTCACTAATGGCGCCGGATTGCGCTAATAACTCAATGCGTTGGTCTAAATTCACAACTGACTCCTAAAACTAAAACCACTTTTTATAAATGTAGCTATGAACATAGTGCAAAGTGCGGTTTGAGGCAATTTTTTCGCCCAAATTTGCAAGGCGCATCACAAAAAAGCTTTTTTGTCAGGGCGAATTTGATATCCTAAGCAGCAGGATTGATGAATTTTTGACAAACAGGACAAACAGAGGAGAGCCCATGGGCGAGTGTGAAAACTATGGTGTGACAATTTCTCGCTTTGGTGATGTGGATGTGCTGGATGTGGCACAAAGCCTGCCGACACCTGAGATTGGCGATAACGACATTTTACTGGAAGTGGCCTTTGCTGGCGTCAACCCAGTGGATTACAAAACCCGCCAAGGCCTAGGCTGGGGCGCGGAGAAGTTTAAAAGCCAATTCCCGGCCGTGCTGGGGTTTGACATGGCAGGCGTGGTGGCTAAAGCGGGCGCCAACAGCGGCTTTGCGGTCGGTGAGCGGGTGGCGGCGCTGAGCTTTGACGGCGGTGGTTACAGCCGCTATGCCAAAGTGGATGCCGCCTTGGTGGCGCGGTTGCCGGAGAATGTCAGCATGCAACAAGCCGCCGCCTTGCCAACGGTGGGCGTGACGGCGTATCAAATCATCAAGCAAGCTAAATTGCAAGCCGGCCAAAAAGTGATGCTTTCCGCACCCGCCGGCGGCGTGGGGCACATTTTGCTGCAACTGCTCAAACAGCACGATGTGGAGATTGTCGCTATTTGCTCAAGCGCGAAAAAAGCCTGGGTTGAAGCGCAAGGCGTGAGTGAGGTGGTGGATTACACCGCCATCACCACCTTCCCTGATGTGCAAGCCGATCTCTTCATTGACCTCGTCGGTGGCGACAGTGGCGTGCAGGCGCTGGCAGGCGTGAAAGCAGGTGGGCGAGTGATTTGCGTGCCGAGCATTCATGTGCCGTTGCTGCAAGAGGCAGGCGATGCGCGCGGCTTGCAGGTGGAAAAAATCCTCGCCACCCCTAATGCGGCGGATTTGACCGCACTTTTAGCGATGATCAGTAATAAAACGTTGCAAGTGGACATCGCCGCGATTTTTGCCTGGCATGATCTCGCCATTGCCCATCAGCAGCTGGAAACCGGCCGCACCCAGGGCAAACTGATTATTGCATTGTAAGGAGCATTATGAGCGTTTCACACATTGACCCGCACCAGTTTGAGGGCTTTGCGGGGTTGATTTTCGACATGGACGGCACCTTGATCGACACCCTCGCGGCGCACAAACGCGCGTGGCTTGAAATGGGGCAGGAATACGGCTACGACTTTGACCCGCAGCTGATGGTGGCACTCACCGGCTCCACCACCTACAACATCGCGCAGGCCATGATGGAAAAGGCGGGCATGCCGCTTACTTATCTCGAAGAAGTGGTGCAGCGCAAGCGCGATCTCGGCGCGCAATACATGGCCGAAAGTGCGGTGCTGCTGCCGGCCTTTGAGGTGGCGCAGTTTTATCACGGCAAAAAGCCGCTGGCCCTTGGCACCGGCGCCCATCGTCAAATTGTCGACACGCTTTTTGCCCAGTTTGACCTCGCGCACTTGTTTGATGTGGTGGTCACCAGTGATGATGTCGCCAACCACAAGCCGCACCCAGATACATTTTTGCAATGTGCCAAAGGCCTTGGGCTTGCGCCTTGTGATTGTGTGGTGTTTGAAGACGGCGATTACGGCGTGCAAGCGGCGCTGGCGGGCAATATGGCGGTGTTTGACGTGCGCACAGGTGCGCTTTCTCGCGGTGCTTTAGGTGGCTAACATTTAGTGTTATACTGCTTTTGCCTAGCAACAGGCAAAAAAATGCCCCCAAGTTGTGGGGGCGAAATAACCTAAGGAACCAACTTTATTATAGAAAAAAACTGCAAGTTGCTTGTATAGTCAGACACAGCGTTGCGAAGAAAGTTCCGAAAAAAGTAAAAAAAATTTATCAAGGAAAAACCATGCCATTATTAGACAGTTTTACCGTTGATCACACCAAGATGAATGCCCCCGCCGTGCGCGTGGCCAAAACCATGCAAACGCCCAAAGGCGACGACATCACCGTTTTTGACCTGCGCTTTTGCCGTCCGAATATTGAAATCATGCCGATGAAAGGCGTGCACACGCTCGAGCACTTGTTTGCTGGCTTCATGCGCGATCACCTCAATTCAGACGCGGTTGAAATCATTGATATTTCACCGATGGGCTGCCGCACCGGGTTTTACATGAGCGTGATTGGCCGGCCTGATGAAAGTGCGGTCGCGCAAGCGTGGCTGGCGGCAATGGAGGATGTGCTCAAGGTACAATCGCAAAATGACATCCCAGAGCTGAACAAATACCAATGCGGCACCTACACCGACCACTCGCTGGAAGAGGCGCAAGACATCGCGCGCCACATTCTTGAGCGCGGCGTGGGCGTGAACAAAAACGACGAGCTCACCCTTGACCCAAGCTTTTTAAACAACTGATTCAAACCGAGCGCGCGCTCGGTTTTTCTTTGCAAGGAGATTCTATGACCACCCTCGGCACCCCGTTAACCTTAAACGCCACCAAAGTGATGCTGCTCGGCTCAGGCGAGCTGGGCAAAGAAGTGGTGATTGAGCTCCAACGCCTCGGCGTGGAGGTGATCGCCGTTGACCGCTACGACAACGCCCCCGCGCAGCAAGTGGCGCACCGTGCTTATACGATTTCGATGCTCGACGGCGAGGCGCTCAAAGCGCTGGTGGAAGACGAGCAGCCCGATTACATCGTGCCCGAGGTGGAGGCGATTGCCACCGACACCTTGCTTGAGCTCGAGCGCGCGGGCTTTAACGTGATCCCAACGGCCAATGCCACCAAACTGACCATGAACCGCGAAGGCATCCGCCGCCTCGCCTCTGAAGAGCTGGGGCTGCCAACCTCGCCTTATCGCTTTGTTGACAACATGGATGATTTTAAAAGTGCGGTCAACGAGATTGGCCTGCCGTGTGTGGTTAAGCCGATTATGAGCTCTTCCGGCCACGGGCAAAGCGTGCTGAAAAGCGAGCAAGATTTGATGCAAGCGTGGGAATACGCCCAATCGGGCGGGCGCGCTGGCGGCGGGCGCGTGATTGTGGAGGGCTTTGTGGCGTTTGATTATGAAATCACGCTGCTGACCGTGCGCCACATTGGCGGCACCTCGTTTTTAGCACCGATCGGCCATCGCCAAGAGCAAGGCGATTATCGCGAATCATGGCAGCCGCAGGCGATGAGTGAAACCGCACTTTTACAAGCGCAAAACATCGCTGAGAAAATCACCAGCGCACTCGGTGGGCGCGGCATTTTTGGCGTTGAGCTGTTTGTGCGCGGTGATGAGGTGATCTTCAACGAAGTCTCACCACGCCCGCATGATACGGGCATGGTGACATTAATCTCACAACCGCTGTCTGAGTTTGCCCTGCACGCCCGCGCCATTCTCGGCTTGCCGATTCCCGAAATTGAGCAGCTGTCACCGGCTGCCTCACGCGCGATTGTGGTGGAGGGGCAGTCTGACAACGTGCGCTTTGGCAACCTCAATGATGTGCTCGATGAGCCCAAAGTGGACATTCGCTTGTTCGGCAAAGGCGAGGTTAACGGCCACCGCCGTTTGGGTGTGATTTTAGCCCGTGATGACAGCGTTGAGCTCGCGCGCGAGAAGGCCCAGCGTGCATTAGATAAGCTGGAAATTACGCTCTAAGTGAACACTCACTAACTGCGTAAAATTTAACCGATTGCGCGAACTTTTTATTATTTTTTGCGTCTAAATTAATACGAATTCGAGCCACCGTCACATTGAGCGGTTTTACAACCGCGCTAAGTGTGATATAAATACAGGTTCATAACTTAAGGAAGAATGCAATGAATAAAGAAATGCAAACCATGATGCTTGTCCCGCAAGGTAGCCTTGAGGGCTACATTCGCGCTGCCAACGAGTATCCGATGCTCAGCGCAGAAGAAGAAAAAGCGTTGGCAGAACGTTTGTATTACCATGAAGATTTAGACGCGGCCAAGCAATTGATTCTCTCGCACTTGCGCTTTGTGATTCACGTTGCGCGGGGCTATGCCGGCTACGGCTTGCCACAGGCGGATTTGATTCAAGAGGGCAACATCGGCTTGATGAAAGCCGTGCGTCGCTTCAACCCAGAAGTGGGCGTGCGCTTGGTGTCATTCGCCGTGCATTGGGTGAAAGCGGAAATTCACGAATACGTGCTGCGCAACTGGCGCATCGTGAAGGTCGCCACCACCAAAGCTCAACGCAAATTGTTCTTCAACTTGCGCAAAACCAAACAACGCTTTGGCTGGTTCAACGAAAGCGAAGTGGCCATGGTGGCCGACGAGCTGGGCGTGTCAGTTGATGACGTCAAAGAGATGGAATCCCGCATGAGCGGGCAAGACATGGCCTTTGATTTGCCAGTGGATGACGCTGAAGAAAGCTACAGCCCAGCGCTCTATTTAGAAGACAAATCGTCTGACTTTGCCGCCGAGCTGGAAAGCGAAAACTACGAAGAGCAAGCCTCCGAGCAGCTAAGCATCGCCTTGGAAGGCTTGGATGAGCGCAGTTTAGACATCATCCGCTCACGCTGGCTAGATGAAAACAAAGCCACCTTGCAAGACTTGGCGGCCAAATACAACATCTCCGCCGAACGCGTGCGCCAGTTGGAAACCAACGCTTTGAAAAAACTCAAAGGCGCCGTGAGTTTCTAACAATTCCAACATCCCAAAAAAGCTGAGCACCCGCTCAGCTTTTTTATCCAATAAAAACCCCCGCGCAAATGGCGAGAAAGAAGGTGAGGCCGACGTAGTTGTTGTTTAAAAAGGCGTTAAAGCAGGCCATGCGTTCGCGGTTGTGGGTGAGGCGCGCTTGGTAGATGAAAAGTGCGGTTGGCAGGATTAATAATACATAAAACAGCCAGTGCAGCTCGGTCAGTGCGCCGATGGCGATAAAAAGCGCGACGGTGCCGGCTTGCAGGGCGGCAATGATTTTGTTGTCGTATTGCGCGAATAAAATGGCGGTGGATTTCACGCCGATGCGCAAATCATCGTCGCGATCAACCATTGCGTATTGGGTGTCGTAGGCCACTGTCCACAAAATATTGGCGATAAACAGCAGCCAGCAGGCCAGCGGCAGGGCGTTGCTCACCGCGGCGTAAGCCATCGGGATAGACCAGCCGAAAGCGGCGCCGAGGACAAACTGCGGCAGGTGAGTGTAGCGCTTCATAAACGGGTAGATAAACGCCAGCGCAATGGCGATAAACGACAGCCCAATGGCGTAGCGGTTGAGGGTGAGCACCAGCAAAAAAGCCAGCAGCGAGAGCGCAACAAAGAGCCATTTGGCCTCGCGCGCGGTCACTTCCCCCGTGGCCAGTGGGCGAAGTGCGGTGCGCTTGACGCTGCCGTCAAAGTTCCGATCGGCGTAGTCGTTAATCACGCATCCCGCCGCGCGCATCAAAAACACGCCGAGGGTGAACACCACCAACAGTTTGCCTTCAGGCAGGCCGCGGCTGGCGAGCACCAGCGCCCACAGCGTTGGCCACAGCAACAGCAGCGTGCCAATCGGGCGGTCAATGCGCATTAAGCGTGCGTAGGCAGAGAGTTTTTGCGTGTTTAAGGCCATGGGTTTCATTCGTGGTGACAGATAGCACTATTTTACACAAAAGTGCGGTTAAAAGCAGTGCTCATGAGGCAATTTCTGCACGTTTACAATCGATTATACCTGAGAGCACACCCACCACGAGGCCGGCAATGTGCGCAGCGTTGCCCACCTGCGCGCCATACAAGGGGCCGGCAAAGCCCAGCACAATGCCAACCACAATCATGTAGACAAAGCCGCTTGGGAGATTAAACCGCTTGAGCGGGTCAAGGCGGTGGCAGGTGTAAATATACCCCAGCACGCCATACACCACGCCCGAAAGCCCAAAAAACGCCGCGCCCGAGAAGGCATTTTGCACAATGCCAGAGATCAACGCGCAGCTTAAAAACAGCTGGATAATCTTGCCGCCACCGCACTTTTGCTCAATCCGGCTGGCAAAAATCAGCCACCAGGTGAGGTTGAAGGCAATGTGGCTAAACGATAAATGCACCAGCGCGTGGCTGACAAACCGCCACACCTCGCCGTATTGCCCTGCTTCAGGGAAGTGCAGCGCCAAAAATAACTCACGCTCGCCGATGAAAAACGACAGCGCATAGATAATAATACAAAGTGCGGTGACAAGTGCGGTCATCGGCGCGCTTTTCAGCCACGCGATGGCACCTTGGGGTGAAACGGCCGGCAACTGCTCGGCGGCTTCCATCTTGCCTTGTGCCCAGCTGGCTTGCACAAATTGTGCGTCGTCTGGGTTTTGTACAAAGGCTTGCACGGCGGCGTCAAGCTGCGCGCGCAATGCGTCGTTGAGTAGCGCGGGGCAGCGCACCTCAAAGTGCGGTTCAACGGCCACCACCTCTAAGGTCAGGCCAAATTGTGCTTTGGCGTAATCCCGAAAGCGTAGCGCCAAGGCGTGGCTGGCGGTGGTCAGCAAGGTTTGCATAATCTCTCCTCAAATGCGATCATGGCGTTATACTACAATGTCTAACCGTGAATCAAAAGCAAAAGGAGTGCCTGTGGCGTTTAAAACCGCACTTTGGGTCTTGGCAGCCCCGATTATTTTATGGCCGTTTGCGCTGTTACTCTCACCTTATGTGGGCGACTCGCCTGCGCTCACCGCCACCCAAGCCAATGGCGTAGCCACTTTGATGTGGGCTTATCCGCTCGCCATTGCGTTGATGATCGCGCTGCTGCGCTGGGTCTACCCTCGTGCGGCACGCGTGGCGTGGGGGCTGGCTGCGCTGGCGATAGCAGTGGTTTATTGGCAAGTTATCGCGATTGCGTATCTGTTTTAACGGGCAGGCCCGCCGCCTGCCAGCCTTCAAAGCCGCCCTCAACGCTGAACACCTGCTCAAAGCCCAGGTTGGCAAGATAATGCCCCGCGCTGATGCTGGAAATGCCGTGGTAACACATCACCAAAACGGGCTGATCAAAATCCAGCGCATTGAGCAATTCGTGCAAGTTGGCGTTGCTCAAATGTTGCGCGCCCGTGGCGTGGCTGGCAGCGAAATGCGCGCCATCGCGAATGTCGAATAACACGGCGTCATCATGCGCTTGCAGCATGGCATAGGCATCGCGTGCCGAAATCGGGGTGATGGTGTCGCTCATGCAGCCTCCTTACGCGCGGCGTGGCGGTTGAGTAAAAACATGCCGTAGCCGGAGATAAAAATCAAAATATACCCCAGCCAGCTGGCCCAGTCGGGCATTTCGTTGAATAAAAAGACACTAAATAGCGCGGCGAAAATCACCGAGGTGTAGGAATAAATCGACACCTCTTTGGCGCTGGCAAAGCGGTATGCCAGCGTGATGCCAAATTGCCCAAAGGTGGCCGCCACGCCGGAGCCGATTAAAAACAGCAATTGCGCGCCACTCATCGGCTCGTAGACAAACAACAGTGGCGGCAGCAGCGCCACGGTGGAAAAAAACGAGAAGAAAAACACAATGGTGTAAGACGACTCAGCCACCTTACTTAGCGCCAGCACGCGCAGCATCAAATAGGCGCCGGCGGCGGTAATTGCGCCCCCGAGGGCGACTAAATACGGGAAAAGTGCGGTTTCAAAACTCGGCTTGATGATGAGCATCAGCCCCACAAACGCCAAGGTGCAAAAGGCGATTTGCTTGGGCGTGACGCGCTCTTGCAAAAAAATCGCGGAGAGCACAATCAAAATAAACGGCGAGAGTTTCATGATCATATCCGCGTCGCTGAGCACGAGGTGATCGATCGAATAAAAGCTCATCAAAATGCCACTGAGGCCGAAAATGGAGCGCCAAATCAGCGTTTTGCGGTTAGCGCGCGCGGCGAAAAACCGCACTTGATGGCGCCACACCAAAAAGCCACTGAGCGCGGCGGCAATGGCGTTGCGGAAGATCGATTTTTGCACCACAGGCAGCTCGCCTGAGAGTTTCAAGCACACCCCCATCACGGTGAACGCCAGCGCCGAGATGAGCATGGCCAAAATGCCTTTGCTTAAGTTGGACATAGTCTTGTGAAAAATAAAACTACGTTACCCACTTTTGGGCAAAATAGCAAGCCACTTGAGTTGCGCCAAGCCTGTGGTATAGTGAACGAAACATCAAAGGAGAAACGTATGATGAAACACAAACTTGTCGCACTGAGTGCAGTGCTGACGTTAAGCGGCTGTAGCCTGTTTACAAACGATGCGGTGATTGACCTGCCCGCCGGCGAGCGCGACACGCCGTCGTATATGATTGGCTATCAAACCGCGACCCAAACCTACCACGGCACCATCGACCGACAATACGACGTGGATGAGTTCACCCGCGGCGTGCAGGCGTGGTATCGCGGTGACGTTAAAGAGCCGCTGGAGAGCCTGCGCCAAAAACTCTACAACAAATTGCAAGACAGCAACGTCTATGAATTCCGCAAAGGTGCGGTGTTTGCCGGCGACGTGCAAAACAACTTAAGCCAATTCAGCCCAGGCTGCTGGGCCAAGCTCAACAAACCGAGCATCACCCAAGGCATCTATGACGCGATGCGCGACTTGCAAAAACAGCGCGTAACCTACAGCGAAGCGCAACTCAACCAAGGCTATGAAGCCTTCCTGCGCCTATGCCCACCAAAAACACAAAGTGCGGTCAAAACCAAAGCCAAACACAAAGGCAAAAAATAAAGTGTGATCAAGCTCAAGCTTTGGGTATTTTCTCACGGGGTTCGCTTGAACCCCGTTTTGTTTTGATAAACAATCCAGTAGGTTTTATTTCCTGATGTATTAACTGCTTTATTAAGCTATGGAGGATTTATGAAAAAAAGTTTACTCTTTGCCGCATTATTTGCTGGTTTTACCTCATACGCAATGGCGGGTGAACTTGTTTTGGCAAGCTATAACACTCATCACAGTGAAGGTGAGGATCAAGTGATTAATCCACAACGCATTGCCGAGGTTTTAGATAGTCTTGATGCGGATGTTATCGCCTTGCAAGAAATTGATATGGAAAATGGCAGAACGCATTTTTCTGATCAAGCCCGCTCTATTGCTTATTGGTTAAGTAAAGCTGAAAACGTGCCATGGAAATATGAAAATGCACCTGCGATTGATTTTGAAGAAGGAAAATACGGTAACGCGCTTTTGTATCGTTCCGACAAAGTGGATTTGAAAAATTTCAAAGCCATTGAATTGCCTGGCGCAAAAGACGGTGATGGCAAGCGTTCAGCGGGCATTGCGGAGTTTGTTGTTGATGGCAACAAAATTCAATTTGTAACCACCCACTTCACGCATAAAAATATTGATGTTGATGGCAAAACGTTGCAAATCAAAACATTCGAAGAATTGAATAAAAATCTTGCCTCTGGTTTGCCAACATTCATTGCTGCAGACTTTAATGCGACTGTTGATCCAGCCGCAGAACACAACGCCAGCACATTTGAAGCTATCAAAAAAGACGGCTGGCGAATTGACAGTGCGGTTGAAGGGCAATCAGTGCCAGAAGCCCCGCGCGTTATTGACTACATCATTAGTAAAAATGCCGACAAGTTTGTGGTTAAAGATAAAACCATTATCCACAACAAGTTAACCGATGTTGCATCTGACCATTATCCAATTAAAGTGGTCTATGATGTTAAATAAAGTGTGATCAAGCTCAAGCTTTGGGCATTTTCTCACGGGGTTCGCTTGAACCCCGTTTTGTTTTGGCGAATAATAAATCATCAACTTGCTTTTGGGGGACTGAAAGCAAAATTTTTACGTCAAAGGCTGAAACGTTTCAACATCTCAGCCGTCGGCAACAACAAAGGAGCAGACGATGTTTGAATTGCCAAAAGAGAATATCCACCTCAATGCCGCGGTGGAAACCAAAGCGCAAGCCATCGCCCGCGTGGCGCAGGCCCTCGAGGCAGGCGGCTATGTGAAGGCGGGCTACGAGCAGGGCATGCTCGCGCGCGAAGAGCAAACCTCCACTTTTTTGGGCAATGGCATTGCCATCCCGCACGGCACGCTTGACACCCGCGCGCTGGTGCAAAACACCGGCGTGCAGATCTTGCAAATCCCGCAGGGCGTGGATTGGGGCGAGGGCAATGTGGCGCACGTGGTGATTGGCATTGCTGCGCGCAGCGACGAACATTTGGCGCTGCTGCGCCAGCTCACTCATGTACTCAGCGATGAGGCCACCGCGGAAAAACTCGCCACGGTGGACGATGTTGATACCTTCCGCGCGCTGCTGATGGGTGAAAGCCAAAGTGCGGTTGACGCTGAGAGTTTGATCACCCTCGACGTGGACAGCGCTAGCTTACTGGCACTGGGCGCGCTCAATGCGGGCAATTTGCTGCAAAGTGGCGCGGTGGAAAATGCGTTTGTCACCCACAGTTTGAACCAACCCCCGCTGCCACTCGGTGACGGCGTGTGGCTGACCGACAGCGCGCAAGGCAACCGCGCCAATGCGATTGCGCTCGCGCGCGCCAAAACCGCCTTTGAGTACCACGGCCTGCGCGCGCAACTGCTGCTGAGCGTGGCCTGTGTGGATGACGCGTTAAACAGCGTGCTGGCGCGCTTGTTGCAAGCCGAGGTGCGCACGCAATTGCTGCAAGCGCAAAGTAAACGTGCGGTGCTGGCGATTTTGCACGGCCAAGCACAAGACAGCGCCACAAATGAAACCGAAAGCGCGGTATCCACCTTGCCGGCTGGCGCGGTGGAAGGCACCTTTGTGGTGAAAAACGAAAACGGCCTGCACGCTCGCCCAAGTGCGCTGTTGGTGCAGGTGGCGAAAAAATTTGCCAGCCAAATTCAAGTCGACAACCTCAGCCGCCAAACGCCAGCCGTGAGTGCGAAAAGCATGATGAAAGTGGTCTCCTTAGGTGCGACCAAAGGCCATCAACTGCACTTTGTGGCGCAAGGTGACGACGCCCAAGAGGCGATTGACGCCATTGGCCAGGCGATCGCCGACGGGCTGGGAGAGTGACATGAGCATTGCAACCATCACCCTCAACCCCGCCTTTGACTTGGTCGGCCGCGCGGGTGAAATCACCCTTGGGCGCGTCAACGAGGTGCAAACCCTCGGCGTTTACCCCGCTGGCAAAGGCATCAACGTGGCGAAAGTGCTCAGCGATTTAGGCGTGGAAAGTATTATCCTTGGCGGCTTTTTAGGCGAGGGTAATGCGGGCGCGTTTGAGCAGCACTTTGCCAAACTCAACGTGCTTGACCGTATGCAGCGCGTGGCGGGCAACACCCGCACCAACGTGAAACTCACCGCAGACCACGGCGAGGTGACCGACCTCAACTTTTCCGGCTTTGCGATAAGCCAAGCGCAATGGCAGCAATTTTGTGACGACAGTTTGAACTATCTGCGCGATGTGCAGCTCGTCGCCGTGTGTGGCAGCCTGCCGCGCGGTGTCAGCCCACAGATGTTTGCCCAGTGGCTTGACGCCGTTCGCACAACAGGTGCCAAAGTGGTGCTAGACACTAGCAAAGCGGCATTGCACGCCGGCCTTGGCGCCACGCCGTGGTTGGTGAAACCGAACGAACACGAACTTGCTGATTACCTTGGCAAGCCACTCAATAGCCAAGACGACATCATTGCCGCGGCGCAACAGCTGCGCGCGCAAGGGGTGGAAAACGTGGTGGTCTCCATGGGCGAGCACGGTGCGCTGTGGGTCAGCCAACACGGCGTGCTGCACGCCAAGCCCGTGGCGGGCATTGAGGTGGTCAGCACCGTCGGCGCGGGGGATTCGATGGTGGCGGGCTTTATTTATGGCTTAAGTCGCAACCTCGCGCCAGAGCAGGTGCTCGCCACCGCCAGTGCGCTGGGCACGCTCGCCGTGATGCAAGAAAACGTCGGTGTGGCTGAGCGCCACGCACTTGAGGCTATGATTGACAGAATAACGATTGAACAGGGGCAATAATATGCAAATTCAACTCATCGACAGCAGTGACTTTGGCGCTGCACGACAATTTTTATTACGCGAAGTGTTCACCGCCGCCGCCAAACACGCCGGCCACAGTGTGGTGACAGATAACGCTGATGTCTGCCTCGTGCTCGGCCAGCACGCGCTCAACCCAGCCGCCTTGGCAGGCCAAAACGTGGCGTTTTTAACACCAGACGACCTCAACGCGCCCGAGCAGCAACTGCAAAGCGCACTTGAGCGCGCCCGCACCTTTGAGGCACCGCGTGAAAACACAAGTGCGGTCAAAAAAATTGTGGCCGTGACCGCCTGCCCAACGGGTGTGGCGCACACGTTTATGTCAGCCGAGGCGATTGAAACCTACGCCAAAGCCCAAGGCTGGCAAGTAAAGGTGGAAACCCGCGGGCAAGTGGGCGCGGGCAACCAGATTAGCGAAGAGGAAGTGCGCGAAGCCGATTTGGTGTTTGTGGCTGCCGACATTGAAGTGGATTTAAGCAAATTCGACGGCAAATTGATGTATCGCACCTCAACGGGGCTGGCGCTGAAAAAAACGGCCGCCGAGTTTGACAAAGCCTGGCAAGAGGCGAGCATTTATCACGCCGAAGGGCAAAGTGCGGTCGCCAAAACCGAAAAAAGCGAGAAAAAGGGCATCTACAGCCACTTGATGACGGGCGTGTCGCATATGTTGCCGATGGTGGTGGCAGGTGGGTTAATCATCGCGCTGTCGTTCGTGTTCGGGATTGAGGCCTTCAAGCAAGAGGGCACACTGGCCGCGGCCTTGATGCAAATCGGTGGCGGCAGCGCCTTTGGCTTGATGATCCCCGTGCTTTCAGGCTACATCGCCTATTCTATCGCCGACCGCCCAGGGCTCACACCAGGCTTGGTGGGCGGCATGCTGGCCAGCTCACTTGGCGGAGGCTTTTTAGGCGGGATTATTTCAGGCTTTTTAGCCGGTTACATCGCCAAACTGATTGCTGATCACCTCAAATTGCCAGCCACCATGAGCGCGCTGAAACCGATTTTGATTATCCCGTTTCTCTCCACTTTGTTGGTGGGTTTGATTATGATTTACGTGGTTGGCAACCCCGTTGCGTGGATCATGAAAACCATGACCGACTTTTTAAGCGGCATGCAATCAGGCAGCGCGGTTGTGCTGGGCATTATCTTAGGCGCGATGATGTGCTTTGACATGGGCGGGCCGGTAAACAAAGCGGCCTACGCCTTTGGTGTCGGCCTGCTGGCGTCGTCATCCTACCTGCCAATGGCGGCGGTGATGGCCTCAGGCATGGTGCCAGCACTGGGCATGGGGATCGCGACTTTCTTGGCGCGCAAAAAATTCGCCGCCAACGAGCGCGAGGGTGGCAAGGCCTCGTTTGTGCTCGGATTGTGCTTTATCTCTGAAGGTGCGATTCCGTTCGCCGCGCGCGATCCAATGCGGGTGATCCCAAGCTGTATGGCCGGTGGTGCGTTAACTGGGGCGCTTTCAATGCTCTTTGGCGCGAAACTGATGGCTCCACACGGCGGTATTTTTGTGCTCGCGATTCCAGGGGCGATCCAGCCTGTGCTGTTGTATTTGGTTGCCATCGCAGCTGGCAGCATTTTAACCGGTGTGCTCTATGCGTTTATCAAACCAACAGAGCAGCAACTGGCGAATGCGTAAATAAGATAACCTTAAAACCGCACTTTAACGTGCGGTTTTTTTATGACGCACTTTTCACTTTCATGACTCCGTCATTTCATTTTTCTTTTTTTGTTCTCTTTCATGACTCCTTCATCACACTACGGTTTCGCCGTTTGAGCTGGCGCTCGGCGCGCGCTCTCATAACTCCGTTATCTCTATCGCAGTTCCGCCTGCGGCGGCTTAGGGGCTTGTTTGCGCAAGCCCCTAAGAACCCAACGCACCCCAGGTTCGCCGCTGGTCGTGCTGCGCTCCGTGGTTATTTAACCGTTCGAATTTTTAACTTG